>CALEKU010000119.1 GCA_937902745.1 uncultured Armatimonadota bacterium | reverse complement strand
CCGGTTACGAGGCGTCTCCGGTCGAGCAGTAGGCATATTGCCAGAGACCGAACCCGGCGTTGTCCCTCGACCGCACGCCATACAGGAATTCATCGCGCATGAAGCCGCTTTCGCTGTTCTCGGTGAGCTCGCTCAGTTCGGCCGCCACCCGCTGCTGCACGATGAAGGGCTTAACCGCGTGGGTGCAGTCCAGCACGTGCCATTCGCTCGAGGAGGCCAGCCGCGCACTCACCACCACCTTCAGGCGGCCGTGCAGCGCGTTGACCCGGTTCTGGCCCCCGCTCGAATCCGGATTCAGCGCGCTGTTGAGCACCTCCAGCGCCGTAAACTCCAACTCCGGCGGAACCAGCAGATGCGAGGGGCGCACGTTCATCGGCTCGCCCGTGCTCGGCGTCACCTGCCGCTGCATCGCCGCCAGGACCGTTTTCAGGGCCGAAGCGGAGAACGGCAGGTCGGTCAGATTGTCCCCGCCGCCGGGGTGGCTGTTGCCGTAGAAGGGCGTCCCGTCGTAGCAGTTGGCGCTCCCGCCGGACGCGATCAGGTTGAAGAGCAGTTCGTCATAATGGGCCGAAGCGGCTTCCGCCAGGCCCATCACCCGCGCCCGCAGCTGGCCGGTCTGCTCGTCCTCCAGGGCCTCGCGCTTGACCCCGATGGTCGCTTCCCACGTTTTGTTCCGGATCGTAAAGCCGTACTCTTTGAGCGCCTTGATCGTGCGCTCGTCCAGGAACTCGCGCATGGTCGGGATCTCGCCGATCCACGCATACGGCTCCTCGCTCTGCGTGCTGGGCATGACGGTGGCGATCTCCTGCCACACGCCGGACGCCGACGCGAACGCATCGTCATAGACGCTCCGCACGGTCGCGTTGAGCGCCCGCACGAAGTCTGCTGTTACCGTGATCCCCATAGCTTACGCTGCCCCTCCTGCTGCCCGGTCGATGCGGACCCAGGCCACCCCCGCGGCCTTGAGGCCCACCACGTGCCCGCAAAGGACGTCATTGGTGGTGGTCGCCGCGGCCGCCACCGTGTTATCGTCCACGATGTAGCACTTCGTCCCGATGCTCGCCTGATTCAGGGTGCCACTGTAGGCGAAGGCATAGACGCCCGTGGTCCTCACCCGAATCGAGATAGCGCCATCGGCGCCGGCGGCGTTGTCGGCCGTCTCGTCCGCCACGCCCATAAAGACCCCGCCGCTCGTGTCCGCGCCTTCCACGGCGTAGCCGGCGCTGTTGAGCATCACGAGCGCGCCCTTGTAGATCGTGTCGCCGTCGTCCACCAGGAGGGTGATTAGCTTCCCCTCCTTCATGTCCCGATCGGCAGCCGCCGTGAGTGCCGCCATTACCGTCCCCCTCCTGCGGCCAGTTGGGCCGCGATCGTGTCCGGGTCCGCGCCCAGGCTCGCCACCATGCGCCGGACCTCCGGGGCCAGGTCCGAGCCCCGGGGCGTGTTCGCCGCCCGCCCGAAGTCCAGGGGCGGCACGCCGCCCGCCGCGCTGGCGCGCGGCTGCACCACCGGCAGCGCGCTAAGGAGCGCCTGCACCTCCGCGGCGACGCTGACGGAGGAACCATCGGAGAACGTCACGGTAGCCGGAGCCGAGAGCAACGCGCGGACGTGGGGGACCATCGCCGGCGTGAGCTGGCCCGAGGCCGAGAACTTCGCCAGGACCGCGCCCACCTGTTCCTCCGTCAAAAAACCAGCGCCGGGAACGCGCGGCTCCAGGACGATGGACGCCTCTTTGATCGAGAAGCGCACTTCGCTGCCCTCGGGCTGCGCGAGCAGCGAAAGGGAGACGTGCTTGGCGCCGCGCTCGACCAGGTGCGAGTACAGACCTTCCGAGAAGACCAGCGTCCCGTACAGGTCGCTTCCCTCGCGGTGGAAGGCGACCACCTCGCCCAGAGGGTCCAGCGCCGTGGGGATGTGCTCCACCTGAACGGGCACCGGCTTGCGGCCGTTCGCACTCCAGTGCGACACCAGGCCGTCCAGGTCTTCCACGGTGATAGTGACGCCCTTGTCCGGGTAGTCGCCCGCGCTAAAGAGCAGCGCCGGCACCCGCACCCGGCCCCCCGCGGCCGAACCCGGTGCCGCGAACGCCGCCCGTGCCGAGGGCAGCGGCAGCGCCGGCAGTTCACGCCGGAATACGATGACCCTATCCTCCATGCTGCCCGCCTTTCTGCCCGCCTTTCCTCGCGTCGTCCGCTGTGGCCGCGGCGGCAGCGGCCACAACTCGGGCCTGGTGCGTCTGCGCCGCGCGGCGCAGGGCGAAGTTGACCTGCTCACGGGCCGCCTCCGCCGCCTCCTCGCGGGCGGACGCCGCCTCGGCCCGCGCTTCACGCGCCTCGCGCCGTCCCCGCACCGCCACAATCAGCGCCCCAAGCGCGGTGAGTATAGCCGGTACGCTGGCGATGATAGCAACCACATCCTCTCCGTCGAACCGCATGACGAACCTCCTTCCCCGCCCTGGCCCACCCCTGCCGACCGGGGCCGTTCTTCCCCTTTATTGTAACCCGAAGGAAAACATTTGTTTGTAGTTCTGGCTTCGCCTTCGCTTGCAAGGGGGGCAGGGGAGTGGGCGCCCCTGTCATGGTGCCAGGTTTTTCCCTCGTTTGAAGGAATTTGCCGCAAATGGCGGGAATGCCTTACGGGCACCTACGTAGCAGGCAGGCAGTTCCGGGGTTACCTGTTAATAATCACAATAATTCTGGTATAGAGTCTCCCCGGCGCCTCGCCAATACAATAATGCCTGTCGGGAGCACTCGCCCAGGAGGCGGGTGCCAGGTTAAACAAAGTGGTTGAGATTCAGTTGGGGATCGTTGCAAAGAAGCGGGCAGTACCATGAGTACGACGCGCTTTGTAGGGTAGGCAAGTCGTGGGCGCTCCCGCAGGGTCGGGCGTGTTCCGCGGCGGTGCGCCTGCCGTGAATATCGCACCGAGTTGAGTTAGGAGCCTTCAACGCATGCACACCAATACTAACCTTCGCCGCCGTTCCGCCTTCACGCTGATCGAACTGCTCGTCGTCATAGCAATAATAGCGATACTCGCCGCGATCCTCTTCCCCGTCTTCGCTAAGGCCCGCGAAAAGGCCCGCCAGGCAAGCTGCCTCGCCAACCAGCGCCAGATGAGCACCGCCTGGCTCATGTACGCCCAGGACTACGATGAGTGTGTCATCCCCTGGACCGTCACCGGTTCCACCAACTCCGACGGCTTCATCTGGGACCGCCTGATCCAGCCCTACCAGAAGAACGAGCAGGTTCTGCGCTGCCCCAGCGCCAGCGAGTCCTACGTCACCTACACCTATAACGCCAACATCGGCGGCATCGCGCCCACCCCGATGCGCGCCCTGGCGGAGCTGCAGAACGTCGCCCAGAGCCCGATCATCATCGACTGCGGCGGCGGCGAGAAGTTCACCGACCCGGTCAACAACATCCCCGGTTGGTCCTGGAGCTTCATCTGCCCGGACGGCTCCGGCTCCTACCAGGCCCGCGGCATGAAGTGGGTCTCCATCGGCGCCAATGGCCTCCCCACCGGCGAGAAGCGCTGGAACAACGGCGGCGGCTACAGCGCCGAGCGTGACAAGGCGGGCAACATCCAGCCCGACAAGCACAACGGCGGCGCCAACTACGTCTTCGCCGACGGCCACGCCAAGTGGCTCGCCGCCGAGAAGCATCCCGTCGATGGCCGCCCGATCGCCGCGCGCAAGGGGCTGGACTACGACAGCGACGGCATCCTGGGCGACGACCCGTCGGCCGGTACGCAGGGTCTCTACGACTAGTAGCCGCTACGGCTGCTGCGATAACGCATTGCGATAATGCATTGCAATAATGCAGTGCGATAACGCATTGCAATAACGCATTGC
>CALEKU010000118.1 GCA_937902745.1 uncultured Armatimonadota bacterium | reverse complement strand
CCTTTCCGGCTTCGAGCTTGGAGAAGTCGAGGATGTCGTTGAGGACGGTCAGCAGCGACTCGGCGCTACTCTTGACGGTTTCGGCGTAGTCGCGCTGCTCGTCCGTGAGTTTGGTGCCAAGCAGCAGTCCGGTCATTCCGATGACGCCGTTCATGGGGGTGCGAATCTCATGGCTCATGTTGGCCAGGAACTCGCTCTTGACCCGCGCGGCCGCCTCGGCGCGCTCCTGCGCCGCTTCGGCGGCCGCCTGGGCAGCCTCGGCCCGGTCGCGGGCCTCGGCCAGCTCCGCGGCCCGCCGCCGCTCCGCCTCGGCCTCGCGCCGCGCCCGCTCCGCCTCCACGCGGGCAGCCTCGGCCTCCAGACGGGCGGTCTCCATCGCCAGGCGGTGGTGCGCCGCCTGCCGCTGCAGCGCCAGCTCCGCCACATGGTACTCGCGGTAGTGGGTCAGGGCGCCCGCCGGGTCCCCCTCCGCCTCGCACAGACGCGAGAGCGCCAGCAGCACATCGCGCTCGGTCTGCTTCTCGCCGTTCTCCCACGCGCGCTGCCGCGCCTCTTCCAGGAACGGACGGGCGGCGACCAGGTCACCGTCCTCCAGGTAGAAGCGGCCGATATCCCCCAGGATGCCCGCGATCTGCCGCTCCGCTCCCGCCTCCTCGGCGAGGCGCAGGGCGTCGAGCAGAGCGACCTGCGCGCCGAACCGGTCGCCGCAGGCGGCGAGCGCCGCGCCCAGGCTGAGCAGCGCCGTGGCCTCCCGGTCCCGGCTGCCCGACTCCCGCGCCACCAGGAGGGCGCGCCCGGCGGCGTTGCGCGCATCGCGGTGCCGTCCCGCGGCGCGCAGGGCGTTGGCCTGGTTGGCGAGGGTGTTGGCGAGCAGTCCGCGCTCGGGTCCGGCCGGGGGCAGGGTGTCGAAGAGGGCGATGCTGCGCGAGAAGGCGGCAAGCGCGCCATCGAGGTCGCCGCACTCGCGATGCAGCAGCGCCAGATTCCCCAGGATTGCCGCCTCGTGGCGGACGCTGCCGGCGCGGCCGGCCAGGTCCGCGGCTTCGGCGAGGGTGGCGGCGGCGGCGGCGTAGTCGCCGAGCGTCCCCTGCACCGAGGCGAGGGCGTTCAAAGCGGCGAGGACGCTGCCCTCGCTGCCCACCTCCCGCTCCAGGGCGAGGGAGCGCTGGGCGCAGTCCAGCGCCGGCGCGAACTCGCCGCGGTGGAAGCGGGCGACGCTCAGGCCGGTGAGACACCCCGCCTCCAATCGTCGGTCTCCGAGGCGGCGGGCGCAATCCAGCGCCGCGACAAAGTCGGCCTCCGCCTCCGCAATCCGTCCGGCTTCGCCGTGAAGCATCGCCCGCAGGCGCAGCGCGCGCCCCAGCGCCGGGTGTTCTTCTTTCTTCTCGCTCTCCGCCGCGTCGGCCTCGCTCGCCCTCGCAACCTGCACCGCCTGATCGGCGTAGGCGAAAGCCTTTCTATGGTCGTCGCGCATCGCTGTGTTCGCCCGCTCCAGAAGCGCCTCCACTAGGTCTGTGTCACTGCCGCTTCCCTCGCCTGCGCAGCCTTCGGAGCTACAGCCGCTACTGCTGCGGTTGCGCTCCTGGTTACTGGCTTCGGCCACCTTCATCTCGTCCCCCGTTACCATCCGTTCTAGTCCGTCTTATCCGTCACGCTCCTGCTTTGCATTTTGCATGCCCTCTAGAGGATGGGAGAGAACCCGACTATAGAACCTGGCAATTTTACCATACGCAGAAACGGAGTCCTGGGCCACCTCCAGGCAGACACGCCTTCACGAAAAATCGCATTTACAGAAAGCGCACTCGCTGCAAACACGTAAAATCGTAAAAGCGTGACACCTGCTTACCGCAGATCAGGTTGGACAGACTCGACGGTAGCGCATCGGGCGCGACTTACCCCGGAGGTAGCAGAACGGCGAAGGGCTCCGCAGCGGGGTAGCGGAAGCGGTGTGGCAGACGACCGTCCGCGGCCGCGGCGCGGACCGCCTCCCGGGCGCGGTCGAGGAGGCCAGGAAGGTCGCCACTGCTGCGCACCGCCCCCCCCTCGGAAGGCCCGCTTGCTCCCCCATGGCGCGCCGCCAGGAGCGGCGCCGCGGTGAACACGCCGCGGCGCTCGGACACGCGGTTCAGCAGCCGCAGCAGCGCCTCCTCCTGCAACAACGCGACTGCCTCCCCTTCCGCCAACGGCACCAGCGCGCCCACGGTGAGCGGTTGGGGTCCGTCGCGTCCCAGGGTCTCCTCGCTGTACAGGCGTACCGCGACCAGCGGGCGATCCAGCACGTCGGCAAGCGAAGGCGGGAGCTGCGCGACACTCGCCTCGGCGTCGGCGTGGCGCCGGAGGGCGACATTGACAAGGGGATGCCCGATGCCCAGGATCTGCCCGCTGCTCCGCCCGCCCGCCCTGCGGTCGAATGTCACGCCTTCGTAGCTCGGGCGGATGCGGGGCCCCTCCTCGGCGTCCTCCCGCCACTCGTCCGGCGTCTTGAATCCGAGCACGCCGCCCTCACCGTCCGCCTGCGGACGCCGAGGGAGGCGCCCCCCCAGCGTCAGGGCGGTCTCGAAGAACGGCCGCAGGTCGGGCAGGTCGACCCGGGGGACGAGCGAGGAGGTGCGGCCCAGGTCGAAGCGCCGGCTGCTCCCCACGATCTCGCGCACCATCTCCACCACGTCGCGCCCGCCCATCCCGGCGGTGTTCTTCTCCACCCACTCGCCCAGACGGTTGCGGTTGCGGTTGCCCTCCGCGAACAGGCGCGTGAAGTCCGCCGCCCGGGACATTCCGAGCACCAGCTGCATGAGGTCCTCCGGCTCGTCCATGACGGCATCGAAGGCCCGGGAGATCTCCTGCATCTTCGCGTCGAGCAGTTCCCAGATGCGCCCGTCCACCGTGTTCGGGTTGCGCAGGCTCAGGACGTCCACCGCGTGTGTCTGCCCGTAACGGTTGAGGCGCCCGACGCGCTGGTGCAGGCGCATCGGGTTCCAGGGGAGATCGACATGCACGAGCGTGTGGCAACTCTTCTGGAGGTCGATCCCCTCGCCCGCCGCCTCGGTCGCCACCAGGAACCGTACCTCGCCCCGGTTGAACCGCTCCGCCGCCCGCGTGCGCTCCTCGGTGAGCGTCACGATCCGTCCATCCCGCAGACGCACGTCGCGAGCGGCGCCGTCGCCGTTGATAAAGGTCACGCAGTCGTCGCCGAACCGCTCAATCAGGGCGGACATCACGAGCGACTGGGTCGCCTTATACTCGGTAAAGAACAGGACGGAGCGCCCCGCAAAGCGCGTCGTGACGGCCTCCAGCAGGGCCGTGATCTTCGTTTCGTGCGTGACCGCGTCCGCCGCGGCGAGCAGGGCACGCAGGGCCGACTCCTCGTCGTTCATCAGAAGTCCGAGGCGTGCCTCAGCGATCTTCTCATCGAGTTCGCCGATCGTATCGAAGCCAGCCGCGCCGTCGGCGAGCGTCCCCGCGGCTGCCTCGCGGTAGGCGTCCAGTAGTTCCGCGATCTCCTCGTTCTGCTCCCGCACGTGCGCCAGGCGGTTGGCGAGCGCACGGCGGATGGCGGCGACCGACGAGGACGCCAGCTTCTGCAGGGTGGTCAGCGTCAGGCCAACCGCCTCGCTCTGAGTGCGGTTCAGGGTTCGCGCGTACATCTGGCCCTTCGCCACGAACTCGGTCATCTGATCGTAGAAGTGCTGCTCTTCGGGCGAGTAGGAGTAGGTCTGCGCGGACACGCGGGGCGTATGGAACAGGCGCTTGCCGGCCAGGTCGGTAACGTTCGCCTTGTTGTTGCGGATCATCACCTCGGGCAGGTGGGGCAGCGCCCGCGCAAGCGTGCTGTTGGCCGGGTCGAACGCGGCGACATCCGGCCGCAGAAGCGACAGGAGCGACAGAAACCCGTAGTTCTTTCCCCGGTGCGGCGTGCCCGTGAAGAAGATCAGCCCCTGCATCTTGCGCTCCCGGTTCAGCTTTTCCAGGAGCCGGTAGCCGAGCGTGGTGCCCTTGGCCTCGTCGGCATTGAGGTGGTGCGCCTCGTCCACCAGGATCAGGTCCCACGGCTCCGCCTCCAGAAGTCGCTCCTGACGCTTCCCCTTGGTGATGCGGAGCGTGTGGAACGAGGCGACGGCCTGGTCATGGATCGACCAGAAGGGGGTACGGTCGGTGTCCTGCTCGGGGCTGTACGCCGCGAGCCGCAGGTCGAACATCTCGCGCATTCGGCTCTGCCACTGGCCCACGAGGGACGCCGGGCAGAGGACCAGCAGACGCTTCACCCGGCCGCGGAAGAGGAGCGCAGACAGGATCATCCCGGCTTCGACGCTCTTACCGAGTCCGACGTCGTCGGCGATCAGGAGGCGCGGCGGCCACGTCTGGTTCACCTGCTGGCAGACCCAGAGCTGGTGAGGCAGAAGTTCGATGCGCGAGCTGGCGAAGACGCCCCACTCGTCGTGCAGCGACCGGATGGCGCGAGCCTGCACACGCGCCACTACCTCCAGCGCGTCGTCGAACGTTCCCGTCGTGAGCGCTTCCGACAGCTTCGCCGCGAGGCCGATCTGCCGGGTGAGTTGGTCCCGCCCGACCTGTTCCAGCCCGTGGCCGAAGCGCACGACGACTGTCTGGCCCATGTCGGCGATGACCTCGCCGGCCCCGTGCCGCTTGTGGCGCACCGCATCGCCCGGCTTCAGTGTCATTTCAAGGGGGATGGTCATAGTAGAATCACCCGATGTAGACGGGCCGGCCGTTGATCGTGACCCAGCCTGTGTGGCTTCCCGTTCGCGCGGCAGACTGGTTGTTCTTGTTGTTCTTCAGATGCCGGAGGAGGGGCAGGTCGAAAGCGCCGCCGAACGTCGCCCGCTCTTCGCCCAGGGCCTCGCAGAGGGCGTCGTAGATAGCCCTCGCCTGATCCGCCCGCGTCCCGACCTCGGCGACATCCAAGAACTCGCGCACCGACCTGGAGGGAACATAGCAGTACTTTGCCGCCTGCGTCACGACTGCGGGGTTGCGGAGGATGCCCTTGCGCACCAGTTCGCGCAGCACGAAGTGCGCCCCGATGCCCAGGTAGGGCCTCAGCGGCGGCGCGTCCGCGGCGACCTTCGACTGGTAGGGCGTCAGGAAGTGCTGCATGTGGAACATGTCCACCCGGTTCATGCGGTGGAACGCCCCTGCGTATTCGTCGAGCCAGCGCATCATGAACAGCGTGGGAAGGCTGTAGCGCAGGTTGTGGAAGTGCGGGATGCTGTCCTTGTGTATCTGGTCTTCGATCCACGTATCAAAGGGCTTGAATAGCGAGGACAATTCCTCGCCGCGCTCGCGACGCGCGGCGAACCGCTCGATCCATCCTTCGTCCTGGCACAGGCGCAGGAACTCCCGGCGCTGCCCCCCGCCGCTCATACCGACCGTCTCCAGAGAGCCGCGCAGTAGAAGTGTTACCCACGCCTCCCGCTCCTGCTGGCTCTGCGGCTCTTCCACCAGATGGGCGAAGAACGCGCCGCCGTCGGGGTAGGTGTCATTGTCGTACGCCCGCTGGTTGGCCTCTGGTGCGGACATCCACTCCTCGTAGATGCGCTCCAGTTCCGTTGGCGTTGCCGGTGGTACGGGCATCGCCTCTCCCGCGCCTCCGACAGCCTCCGCCTCGGGAGGGGCGGCCTGCGGCGGCGAGGCGAACAGCGCCGCCACGGACTCGGCCGGGCGCAGGCGCAGCAGCACCTGCGCCTGCGCTCCCGTATCCAGGGTCTTAAAGGCGTCGCTCTCGGTGACGTCCTCCAGCCACGTTCCCGCCAGACCGTCGCCGCTTTCGCGCAGGGCCTGGGCGACGCGCTCAGCCATCTCCCCCGTCGCCAGGTAGCGGAGGAACGCGGCCTGGCGCTCCAGGTCGCTCGCCGCCCGTCCCCACGCGGCGAGGTCCGCGGGGGACCGGTCGACGCGCACCTGCCTTTCGCCGCGGCACACCCAGAGGAACGCGACCGCCGCTTCGTTCTGGCAGTATTCAGGCGCGGCACGGTGCTGGGAGGGCGCGAACGCCGCCCGGGCGGCCTCCTCCTCGGCGTCCTTCGAGTCCCGGCCCGGGGGCAGCGCCCCGGCCGGCAGCAGCAGGTTGTTCGCCGTCCCCTCCGCCCCACTCTCGCTCAGGAACCGGAGCCCGGTCAGGTAGTTCCACAGATTTGTGGCTTCGCTGCTCTCCGCTTTCTGCAGCAGGTCCCGGGTCACCACCTGACCAAAGCGGGCCGCCCTCTCGGGGGAGACCGATGCGTCCCCGATTATGGCCTCCAGGATCGACCGCAGTCGGAGGTCCGCGGAGTCGGATGCGTGGGCGGCTGTTCCGGGGAGCGTGACACCCCGTAGCCGTAGGAGGCTGGCGAGGCGAGCGTCCGAGACCACCGCGCCCGGCGGGAACGCCTCCGCGACCCCCGGCCAGGCGGAGATCTCCGCAAAGCGCTCCGGGTCGTCCGCGATCCCGGACACGCAGTATCGCACACGGCCGAGGCGCGTCAACGCCCCGTACTTCTCGCCGGGGAGGCCGGTCGGCAAGGTCTCACGCTCGGTGAGGAGGCGATAATACCCCCTGCCCTGCGTCCAGAAGATCGATCTCAGGAGCGCGTCCGCGGTGGGCGAGACGTTTTCCAGGGGTTGCGAGAACAGGCTCCATAACGACTCCCAGACAAGGGACACGGGGACATCCCGGGCCAGCCCCAGCACTTCCCGCGCAGCGTCCCCGGCGCCCTCCAGCGCCTCTGCGAGTTCCACAAAGGCGTGGCCCAGGGCGTGACCCAGGCGCTCCGCCTCGGTGCGGTTCTCTTCGCTGTCCGCGGCGAGCTGCGCCCGCCCAACATCTACCGCGAAGCCGCCGTTTACCGCGTACCCGGCGACGGTGCCGTCGCGGGTGGGTGCGGTCACCCAGAACAGGGGAACGGTGCGCGGCAACGCCTGGAACCCGTGCGCTCCGAGCGCCAGGAGGATGCCGGTGTTCTCATTCCCCGAGCCGCTTTCCCCCTGCGACGCCTTCAGGAACAGCGCCCGGGGCTCTCCCGGCATCGCAACGCAGCCGACGAAGGCGCGGGTCGTTCCGGGCACGGGTCGCGGCGCCCAGGAGACGACCGCCTCTTCTTCGCCCAGTTGGCACCGCTGGATGCGCCGCGCGAAGACCGTCAGGATAGGCGCCAGTGCGCGGAACCGCCCCAGGACGCGGGGTACATCCTGTTCCGGCAGGTCGCGCCGCCGTTCCAGTTCCAGAACCGTGGGGGGCGCGATGCCCTCGCCCGTGACGCGGGGAAGCCCGCTTTCCGGCGCGTCCTCATCCCCGGCCGCTGCGGGGAACATCCCGCCTCGGATAATGAAGCGCAGATCGCCGCTCGCCACCCGTACGCGATCCGCGTACAGGAAGACGCTCTTGAACCCCAGCCCGAACTTCCCCGTGACCGTGGGGGCGGCGCCTTCCTGACCGGCGCCGCGCTCATTCTTGTCGGACATCTGTAGGACGAGCATCTTTTCGAGGTCGCGGTCGAAGCCCCGCCGCCGCCCCTCCTCGGCGGCGAAGTCGCCGCGCCGGAATACGTTGATGGGCCGCCCGCGGTGCGAACACCGCAGCCCCGTCTCCGTCTCCACCACGTAGAGCGTGGCATCGGTGGCGCTGCCACCCATCTCCTCCCACTCCACCGCGGCGTCGTCCGCATTCTGGAACAACTCGAAGGGGATGGAGTCGAGTCGGTACTCAAACTGCTCCATCTTCTGGCGCACCGCCGCCAGCAGTTCCGCCTGCGCCGTTTCGTTCGACTCCAGAAGCGCCCGCAAGTCGTGACGCAGCCGGCGCCGCTCCTCGCGCAGCACTCGCTCGGCGGCCTCCCGCGCCGCATCGTCGGCCAGGCGTTCGGCCTCGAACTCGCGCCGCCGAATCTCTCCGGCACGCTCCTGGTAGGGCCTCAGGATGGTTAGCCCGCTCTGCAGCCCCTGCTTGAGATAGGGGAAGAGGCAGTCGAGCAGCATCGCCTGCGTCATCTCCAGGTCGGTCTGCTCGGGCTGGCTGAGGCGCTCCCACTCCTCATCCCACTGCGCAGTCTTTCCCTTGAAGAATCGCACCAGGTCGGCGATGGTTCGGTCCCAGAGAGCGAGGTTCCGCGTACGGTCCGCAGTCGGGGAGTGGTCGCATAGGAGAACGACGCGGCGGTCGATCGTACTGTTGTATCGGGGATATTCGAGCAGGAAGCCGTTGAGTTCGGCGCGGGCGGGGAGGGTAACCCACTCTCCCAGGAGGTTCTCGGCGGAGATGCCGCGCTCCCGTGGGGCGACGCGGACGGCGAACGGCGTGGAGGTGATCTGCCCCTGAAGGCCGAGGCGCTCCCGCAGGGCGTCCGCGTCCCCCGGGTGTCCAAGGCAGGCGTCGGCGATCCTCTTCGCCTCCTCCGTGACCGCGAGAACAGCGAGGAATGCGCCCACCACCTCCTGCGGAACGGCCTCGCGCCACTGCTTGACGAAGGCATGTGCGCTTTCGTCCAGCCATTCCGAGGACTGCGCAGGACCGGGAAGGCTGTCCGATAGCGGCGGCGTAACCGGCGGGGACGGGGCGGCACTCCCCGGCGTCTCCTCCCCACCGGTGTCCTGCTGCGCCGCCCCGGGCTTCCCGTACAGGACGTCCTGGCAGTCGTCGTGGAGCAGCCACTCGTCCGGCGCGTTGGGGATGTTGCGACACAGGCTCTCCGGCGCACGCCATTCGCCCAGGGCGTTCGGGAGCGGGGGGGCCAGCCGCAGCGCGCCGCGCGTCCCGTGCCGCTCACACAGGAGGCGCAGCAGGTCGAAGTACGCAGGGCGCGCACGCTGCCTGCCCGCGCCGACGGCGGTAAAGCCCCCGCCTTTAGTCAGATGGTGGAGCATCTGAACCACCGCGGCGTCTGCCACGGGCGGGCCGAAAAGTGCCTCCCGAGCGATACGAAGCGTCGTTTCGGCGCCCACCCCATTGCTGCCATCGCCGCAGAGCGCCCGAAGGAGCGGGAGCGCCGGCGCGGTCGCCTCCGGCAGATCGCGGAACGTCTCCAGAAACTCCTCCAGCGCGCGCGAGGTCGCGTCCTCGGCGAGCACCCCTCTCAGTCCCGCGCCTTCCTCCTCTGCCCATGCCGCCACGCAGAGCGTCAGCAACTCCTCCGCCTGGGCCTCGTCCGCGAACCCGCACTGCTCCAGGACCGCGAGCGCGGGATGCTCGCGAACGTTGGCGGCGAGCATCCCCGGCGTCGCGTACGCGCCGTTGACGGCGGGGGAGGTCATGAGCCGGGCCAGCGCGTCCGCCGCGGACGGCAGGTGGATCACGTCCTTGGGTGCGATCGCTGCCGTCGCTCCGGTATCGCCGGAGGACGCCCCGCGACGCGGCAGCCAGGGCACGGTGCGCAGTTTGCTCCTGCGCTCCTCATCCAGTGTGCCGGGGGTGATCCGCCCACCCGGACAGAGCGCGTCCAGGGCATCGAGGATCTCGCGGCAGAACCGATGTGGCTCCGCCTGGTCGAGCGCCAGATCCAGGACGTGCCGCGCGGCGAAGTGGGAAACACCGTGTTTCGTGTACTGGTCGCGGAGGGCGCTGCTACGCGGGTTGCGGATCAGGGTCAGCGCGGGCGTCAGCGCCGGCGGCACCGGGTAGTCGCCCTGTATGTAGGCGGTTCCCGGCGGCAGGGCGACATATCGCCCGTCCACCGTCTCGTGCAGCGGCACCGCCCGAAAGACATCCCGGTTCGTGAGGCTGCCCAGGACCGTCACGGCATCCTGCTCCGGCTTCCACGGCAGCCGGGCGACAAACGAAGCGAATTCCGCCTCCGTCATTTCGCGCTGCTTCGCCCGGAGTTCCTTCTCCACCCATTCCGGTCCGAGGGCGTCCACGGCAAGCCGGCGCTTCTGTTCCGGGTTCAGAGGCGTCACCAGAGACCGATCTACGACCCGCCAACGGTCGAGGCCGCCGCTCAGTGCCCGCGCAATCCTTCCCCAGACATCATCCCCGGCGTTGCTTGCCTCGGTCGCTGCCAGGAGCGAGGTATCTGTGTTGGAAAAATGCTCCTGGTTGCCATGCAGCAGGTAGCGCAGAACTACCTTTCGCTCTCTTACGATGTGGGTCTCTGGGACCAGCAGAAGCCTCTTGAGGAGGGGAAGGCGACTCGCGGGCGGCGCGAGCGGCGGCTTCTTCTGCATTAGAGCCTCGATGCAGGTCTTGTCGTTGCAGTTGTCGACTCCATGCCCAATACCGAACAGAAGTGAAAGCACGGTAGATTGGTGGACCCGCAGGACCATTCCCGCGGCGAGAGCCTTTTGCAGGTCGGAAGCATGCTCGCGCCCTTCCCTGGCGAAAAGCAGACCACTCCTGTGGGCGCGCTCCAGCTCCGCCCAACTCATCAGACGGGTCAGCGGCTCCGCTGGATTATCGGCCCGGTGCTGGCTATGATCGCTCACGCGGAACAAGGGAATATCCCGGATCGCAGGCGATAGCGTTTCACGCTGCTCGGGCGAGAGTTCCCAGAGAATAGAATTTAGGTCGTCTGCAATATTCTGCGAACTTCTGTCCCCGAAAGTCCACTCCCGAAGGCTCGCCTCCTGGGCAGCGGAGAACGACCGGAGGATGCTCGCCCATGTCGCGGCGGAGAGCGACGGGCCGACGACCCGCAGGAGCGTTTTGAGGTACCGGCGGAGCGTTTCGCTGCGCGAATCGGCGTAGGCGACGGCGACATCGCACGTCGCGAAGGCACCCTGCGCTGCCGACCAGTCGGCGGGTTCGCGCTCCGTCAGGCGGGGGGCATTCGAGAACACCAGAGGCTGTTCCCGCGCCCATTCGCGGAGGCCGGGAAACAGCATATAGGGGTATGCCGAATGCCCTTCCTCTTCCGGAGAGGGCAGCGCGAAGAAGGGCGCGTCGGCGGGAGCGAGGCGGTAGGCCGTCCGTGGCGTGGGGTCGTCGGTCAGGGCAGGCAGCCACTGGAACTCACGGAGCAGGGCGCGGCGGTCTTCGGGGTCGGTCGGCAGAAGTTGCGCCAATCCGTCGGTCAGTCGCTCCGCGGCCGGACCCTCGCCCAGACCGGACTCCTCCACGAACCGGGCGAGCGCGGGAAGAACGAGCGGCAGCGTGATTTCGCGGCGGATCGTGGCATTCCACTTTGTCTGGATGTCGCCCCGCTCCGCGTGGTGCAGCGCCCGGCGCCCGGCGTCCACGAAGTAGTAGCCGTGCAGAAGCGCGCCCACCCGCGCCGCGTCGAACGCAGCCGTCTTTGCTCCCTCCAGGGGCAGAAAGACCGCCTCCCGCACGGAAAGTCCCGCGGGCCCGTGCGGCGATGGGGGTGACCAGAGGAAAAACACGGCGCCGTGCGGCTCCCCCTTCTCCTTGCCATCGATCTCCCGCTCTGTGACCGGGTCGAACCCCATGGCCCGGGGCCACTCGTTTTTTGCGCGGAAATCGCCGTAAACGCCGTGGTCGGCAGGAAGGGCGCGTTCGGCGCCCAGGTAGCGCCGCGACTCCTGGGCGCCCGTGCCGTCCCACGCCAGGGTCACCGCCCCCGCGAACGTGCGCCCCTGCCGGGCGCTGGCGGGATCCGCTTTCAGCACCTCCGGGCCGAGAGTGCGGGTCGAGTCGGGAGTGAGCGCGGCGGTGAAGCCGGTGCTCGGAACGTGGAAGCGGATCCGCTGGACGGAGCGCAGCAGGGGGAGGAGTTCGGCGGTGTCTCCGCCCAGGCTCTTCGGGAAGAGGGTATCGGGCGTAGGCTGATTGCCCACGATGGGGCTGCGCGTGGCATCTCCCCCTGCGGAGGTCCACTGCTCCGG
This sequence comes from uncultured Armatimonadota bacterium, assembly GCA_937902745.1. Classification (GTDB taxonomy): domain Bacteria; phylum Armatimonadota; class Armatimonadia; order Armatimonadales; family Armatimonadaceae; genus CALEKU01. Next base: position 3,340 of record CALEKU010000118.1, on the reverse strand, counting down.
CCTCCGCAGAGGGATGTACAGGGCGAACCATCGCGTATCGGCGGCGATCTCCAGGGAGGGCATCGCGTCGCGTATCGCTTTGTCGACAAGCGGTTTCAAGCACGTGTCGAACCGCTTGGTCTGCGTCCTCCACTCGAGGCGGCGGTCCCCCCATGGACTGAACAGGCGGCAAAACGTCGCGCCGTTGCCCCCCTCCTGATTCGGCGACGCCAGGTAGAAGAACGCCTCGCACCAGTGGAACACGCTCTTCAGACCGAAGCCGAACTTGCCGATGGCCGCCGCGTCCTGCGCCTTCGTTCCCGCGCCGAGCCGGCGTATCGCCTCGTCGTTCTCCTCCTTGAAGTAGCCATCGTTGATGACGAGGACACCGGGGCCATCGAGCAGCGGGTGGCCGCCCGGCCCCTGCTCGATGTAGCGGACAAGGACCCAGTTCGCCCCGGCATCGTCAGCGTTCTGGTACAGTTCGCGAAAGATGCTGCTATCGGCGTACTGGTCGTTCAGCAGCTTTCGCAACTGCATGATGTCGCTCGCTGTGCTGTAGGCGATGCCTGCGACCTGATTCTCTGCCCCACTCATGAGTTTCAATCTCCTTTTTCTTACCGCTCTCCCACCGCGACTTCGGAAAGCAAGGTATATGCCCAACCGTTATCGAAGCGCCACATAGGCGCGTAGCGAAAAACAAGACGGCCCGGGAGAGCATCTTGCTCTCCCGGGCCGTCCATGGATGCATTCAGGCAGTCAGGCGACTCCGCAGCGGTTCAGGGCTGTCGCCAGTAGACCAGGACTTTCACGATGCCGGTCGGCCGTTCGTCGAAGAAGGTCGCGCCCACCGTTTCCGGCGCCTTCTTGCCCGCGCCGACCGAAACCACCGTGTTCAGTCCGGCGTCCTGCTTCATCAGGAGCCAGGAGTGGTTCTTTTTGACGACCTTGCTCGGCCGCAGCTCCTTCTCCAAGCTCCGGGCGACGCTCTCCCAGGAACCCGCCTTGCGCAAGAGCAGACAGGGATACCGCTGGCCATCCTCGTTCACCTCGGCGGCATCTTCGACCGTGAACCCGGCGAGGGAGGAAAGGCGCAGCGCCTCCAGGGGAACCTGCCCACCGCTTGACCTCATTCTTGACCTCATTTCAGACCTTCCTGCTTTCGCGCTGGTGCTGCTGTGTGCTGCCGTTGCCCCCCGGTCCCTCGCCGCGCTTCCGGGGGCGTCCGTGGCGGTCAGCGTAGGCTCAGTCTTTCTCGCCCTCTTCCCAAAAGTTGATTGCGCTCCCCTGCTCCGCCGCGACCCGTTTGAGAACCCGGCGCGCCGCCTCGGCGTCCGCCGGGGGCACACGCACGGCGTAGGTGTCGTCACCGCTCCCGTCCCCTTCGTGGGGGATGTCGGCCTGTTTGAGGGCGTCCAGGGCGGGCTCCAGCCCGATGCCAAACGGGATCGTGGCGATCAGCACGTAGGGTTCGCCGGGTTCGTCTTCGGAACGGTCCGGAAGGGCTTCGCTCGGCGGGGAGGGCGCAAGCGGCTCCTGCTCCTGCTGCGGCGGCTCCTGCTGCGGCTCTGAGCGCTCTGTCTTCAGTTCGGCGCGCAGCGCCGACGCCTCGCGCCGGGCGGCCTCGTAGCGGCTCGCGCACCACAGCGCCACCCCGATCAGGCCGGCGCAGCAGAGGGAGAGTATCCGGTTGCGGCGCTCGGTTCTTCGGCTCACGGCCCTGTGGCCTCTCCCGGCGGGCGCTGCGGCGCCCGGTGCACCGGCGGCAGCCCCCGGATCTCGATCACGTCCGGGGCGTCGTTCTCCTGGCGCGGGGTCCGCAGGGTCAGAAAGAAGCCCTCGTTGCTGGCGCTGCTGCTGCCCTCCGTGGCCGGGAGAAGGGTGCGGGTGAGGACGGTGGTCGGGAACTGGGGGGAGGACGCAAACCGCGCCTCGACCGCTTTGAACGCCCGGGTCGCCAGAATCGGCCGCCACTCCCCGTGCGGGAGGCAGACCCGCGCCCCGCCCGGCTTCTCCCGCAGATCGTAGACATCGATCTCGATGTCCGCGATCCGCATCACCGCCTCCCGCCTTTGCAGAACCATGCGCCTCATTCCCACGCCGTGCCCGCCCTCCCCCGACAGGTGGGGATCGGTCGGGTTCGACGCCCCCGGCCTTCACCAGCCACGGCGGCGCGGCGGGCGGGCGGGCACGGCAGCTTGCTGCTTGCCTGTTCTCCCGATTATAACATCGGTTCGTCCCGGGGCAGCGTCGGCCGCGGGATAAGGCTACCGTGCCTTATGGCCCCTTCCAGCCCCCTAGAGGGCCACGGATGCGGGCGCCTCCGGCGCCTCCGCTGCGGCTCCCTCTTTGGCGTTGGCGGGCGCGGACGGCTTATCCGGCTCGAAGTCCAGCACCAGGGAGTTCATGCAGTAGCGCCGGCCAGTGGGCGGCGGGCCGTCGTTGAAGACGTGGCCCAGGTGGCCCTTGCAGCGGCCGCACAGCACCTCGACGCGGATCATGTTGTGGGAGCGGTCCTCCTGGTAGAGCACGGCGCCCGGGCGCACGGTCTGGAAGAAGCTGGGCCAGCCGCAGGTGGTGGCGAACTTGGCGTCGGAGCGGAAGAGTTTGTTGCCGCAGGGGGCGCAGTAGTAGGTCCCCTTGCCGTCGAACGTGTCGTACTTGCCGCTGCCGGGCGGCTCGGTGCCCTTGAGCCGGGCGATGTAGTAGACGTCGGGCGGCAGCACTCGCTTCCATTCGGCCTCGGAGACGTTCAGCGGAGTGGTGTCGGTGCGGGAGTAGTACGGGTTGCGCGGCGGCTTCGGCTTCGCCGTGTCCTGCTGCGGCTTCCCCTCCCCTGCTTGCGGCTCCTGCGACGGCGGCGGCGCCTGCTGCGGCTCCTGTGCGGCAGCGGCAGCGGCAGCGGCCGGCGCGGGTCCGGCGGGGGCGAACACGGCGGCGGCGAGGGCCACGGCCGACAGGCCGATCAGGGCGGCGGCAGCCGCGCGCCGTGCGGGCGGGTGCGGTCGATCGTTCGTCATCGGGCATCTCCTTTGCCGGCGGCGGCGCAGCCGGCCGTGATGGTTCGGATGGTCGGGCGGACGTTTGGGGCGTCTGCGTCGCGCGCCTCGTCCCACCATGATACGCGTTTCCGGGGCCTCCGGTGCCCCGCAATTGTCGGCCTACGGCTTATACGGCTTATTATGGCGCCGTACCTTCCCCAGATTCAACCGCTTGGTGCCGTGGACTGAAGTCCCGGCTTCCGTGATTCAAGTCGGCCTGCGCCGACTCCGGCGGTCGAGATGCGGTTACGGATGAGCCGTAGCCGCCCCCGTAAACCGGAGCCCGCACCTCGTACCATGCAGCCCGCACCGACGAAGCG
>CALEKU010000117.1 GCA_937902745.1 uncultured Armatimonadota bacterium | reverse complement strand
GGAATTTATCGGACGCGGCCGGGGTTTTAGCTGTATAACGCATGGAGAGGCGGACGGAAGCGCACCGAAGTTAGTAAAGGCGAATGTTGTAGCAGTTCATGGCACCGGAGACAGCACAACCCGCCGCGCGGGACACGGGAGCAAAGGCCGAGGGGGCGTGGAGGGACGCTCCAACGCCGCGCTCATCCCCGAAATCACGCCTTCAGTACCTGGAGGCGCTGCCGCAGGCCCTGCGGGCTCTGGGGGCGTCGCTGGAGCTGCGCGAGGTCGTTTCCCTGCTGGCCGGGGCGGCGTCGGAGCTTCTGGAGACCGGGGCCGCCGCCGTGTATCTGCTGGACGAAGCCCGGGCCGGGGCGGTGCTGCGCTGCGCGGCGTCCTGCGGCATCGCGCCAGAGCGTATCGAGATTGCCGAGCGCCCGCTTGACGGCACCCTGGACGGCCGGGTGCTGACGGAGCGCCGGGTCTTCGCCTCGTTCGACTGCGCCTCGCTCCAGGACCCCGCTCTGTTGGAGACGGCCGAGCGCGAGGGCATCCTCTCCCTGGTCTGCTTCCCCATCTTTGCGGCCGAGCGCCCCGTCGGGACGCTGCACCTGTACTGCCACGAGTGCCGCCGCTTCACCGAGGACGAGTTCTTTGTGTTGCAGGCTCTGACCGACCAGGCCGCCGCCGCGATCGGGAACGCCAGTGAGTTCGGCGAACTGCGTCTGCAGGCCGTCGAGGCACGGGCGGGATTCCAGAGAGTTGGGGAGGCGCTGGCTGCCTCCATGGACATTGAGGAGACGCTGCGCCTGATCGTCCAGCTTGCGGTGGACATGAGCCGCGCGGAGGCAGGGGCGATGTACCTGCTTCAGTCCGAGCAAGAGGGCGGTAATCTGGTGCTGTCCGCGTCGCGGGGTATCGACCGGGGGGCGCTGCGCCGGTTCCGGGTGCGCCCGCCCTCGCCGATCGCGCGCCGCGCGCTGGTCGAGCGGCGCGCCGTGGTGGTGACGGACACCCGCCGTCGCCCCGACACCCCCTTTCCCTCCATGGTGCTAGCGGACGGTCAGATGGAGGAGGTGCGCTCCGTGGTCTGCGTCCCGGCGTTCGCCTGGGACCGGCCCGTGGGCGTTCTGGAGCAGTACTCAGGGCAGCCGGGCCGCTTCGACCACTCGGATATTCAGTTGATCTCCGGCTTCGCCCTGCACGCCGCCGTCGCCATCGAGAACGCCCGTCTGTACGCGGCAGAGAAGGGCGCCGCGCGCACGCTCCTGCAGGCCTTCCTGCCCCAGATTCCGCCCACCCTCGGTGGGTTTCATATCGGACGCATCTTCGCGCCCGGCAGTGAGGTGACCGCGGTGGGGGGCGACACGTTCGACCTGTTCACCCTGCCGGACGGGCGCATCGCGGTGCTGATCGCGGATGTCTCCGGTCAGGGGTCGCTGGCGGCGACGCTTGCGGTCCTGGTGAAGTACACCGTGCGCGCCTATGCCCTGCAGGACCCGGACCCCGCGCGGGTGCTGGCGCATGTGAACGATGCGCTGGTTCACCAGACCGAGGAGGGGACCTTTGTCACCCTGTGCTACGCCCTGATCGACCCGGCCTTCCGCTCGGTCACGGTGGCCAGCGCCGCGCACCCGCCCGCGGTCCACTTCCGCGCCAAAACGGGTGCCTGTGCGCCTCTGGATGTTCACCCCGGGCTCATCGCCGGGTTCCTGCTGGCGGAGCGCTATGTGGACCATCCGGTTCAGGTGGAGTCGGGGGACGTGCTGGTCTTCTACACGGATGGGGTGCTGGAGGCGCGCCGGGGAAAGGACCAGTTCGGCATGGCACGCCTGCAGGCGGTGGTCGCGGAGAATGCGTCCCTGCCCGCGCAGGAGATAGCCACCGCCCTGTACTCCGCCGTCTGTGACCACGTCGAGGGCGGGCTCAACGACGACCTGGCGGTTCTGGTATTGAAGGCCTCCTGAGCCCGCGGCATCTGCGGTATCATGCGGTTATCATGCCCGAAACCGTCTCCGCTGCGGCCCCTGTTGCCGCCGCCGTCCCGCTGCCGCGCTGGGACCTTTCGCACCTGTACCCCGGTATCACCTCCTCCGCCTTCGCGCAGGCGTTCGACAATCTGGCCCGGGAACTGGCAGACCTGAAAGCGCTGTTTGACACCGAGAACATCGCCGCGCGGAGCGCGGAGGCGGTGGATGATGCGGTGGTGCGGTCCTACGAAACGGTGACCCGGCGCTATGACGCCCTTCTCACCGAGTTGCGGACCATCGGGACCTACATCCGGGTACACATCGCCGTGGACTCTCGGGACGCCGCCGCGCAGGCGCGCATGAGCGAACTGCAGGGGCTGATGGTCACCCTGAGCCTTCTGGGCACCCGCTACACGGCGTTCCTTGGTTCCCTGGATGCGGAGGCGCTGATCGCGGCCTCGCCGCTCGCCCGGGAGTACGCCTTCTTCGTGCGCGAGGCGAAGGTCGCCGCCCGTCACCTCATGTCGCCCGCGGAGGAGTCGCTTTCCGCCGAACTGTATCCCTCGGCCGGGGCTGCCTGGGCGAAGCTACACGGCGACCTGACCTCGCAGATGGCAGTTCCCTTTGCCCGTGTCGCCGACGATGCCCCCGAGCCGCTGCCCATGAGCGCCCTCCGGGCGCTTGCCACCAACCCGGACCGGGATGTGCGCCAGCGTGCGTACGAGGCGGAGTTGCGGGCGTGGAAGTCCGCAGCGCTTCCCCTCGCCGCCGCGCTGAACAGCATCAAGCACGAGGCGGGGGTGCTGGCGAAGCGACGCGGGTGGAGCAGCCCCCTGGAGGCGAGCCTGTTCGGGAACCGGATCGACCGGGAGACACTGGACGCGATGCTGGGTGCGGCGCGGGAGTCCTTCCCCGACTTCCGCCGCTACCTGCGTGCCAAGGCGCGCCTCATCTCCGGCGCGGAGCGCCTGCCCTGGTACGACCTCTTCGCCCCGGTCGGGGGGGGCAGCGGCGGGGCGACGGCGGGGGCGTACTCCTGGGATCGGGCCGAGGCCTTCGTGGCGGAGCAGTTCGGCACCTATTCAGACAAGATGCGCGCGTTCGCCGAGCGCGCCTTCCGGGAGCGCTGGGTGGACGCCGAGCCGCGGGTGGGCAAGCGTGACGGCGCGTTCTGCACCAGCATCCGGGCTGACGAGTCGCTGATTCTCCAGAACTACGAGCCGTCCGTCAACGGCGTGGCGACGCTGGCGCACGAACTCGGCCACGCGTACCACAACCTGTGTCTTGCGGACCGGCCTGCCCTGCTGCGCGGGACGCCGATGACGCTGGCGGAGACCGCGAGCATCTTCTGCGAGACCATCGTCAAGCGGGCGGCGCTTGCGCGCACCGACACCCCGGGCGAAACGCTCGCGATCCTGGAGGCGTCGCTACAGGGGGCGTGCCAGGTGGTGGTGGACATCACCAGCCGGTTCCTCTTCGAGCAGCGGGTGATTGAGAAGCGCGCGGAGCGCGAACTCTCGGTGGAGGAGCTCTGCGGCCTGATGCTTGAGGCGCAGCGCGAGACCTATGGCGACGGCCTGCAGGACGACGCGCTGCACCCTTACATGTGGGCCGTCAAGAACCACTACTACGGGCGCAGCTTCTATAACTACCCCTACATGTTCGGCCTGCTCTTCGGGCTCGGGCTCTTCGCCCACTACCGGCGCGACCCGGACGCCTTCCGGGAGCGCTATGACGATCTGCTCTCGCGTACCGGCATGGCGGACGCCGCGGAGCTGGCTTCCGACTTCGCTATCGACCTGCGGGATGGGGCGTTCTGGCGTTCGAGCCTGGACGTGCTGCGCGAAGACATCCGGCAGTTCGAGGCGCTCGCGGCGTCGGCGGCGGAAGCGGGGGCGTAGCGGAGGCGGTATGGGTACAGACGGCGGCGGCAACGGTAGAGACCACTCCGTTCTGGGCGGCTGGCTCGGGGCCTACTACTACAAGGACTCGACCCGGCTCCCGGTGCGCTTCGAAGCGACGTTCCGCCTGGAGCAGGGCGACGAGGGCGCCGCGGAGGCCGGGCGCTTCGGCGGCGTCATCCTCGACGATGGTTACCTGGGCGAGGCCGCCGTTCGGAAGGGCGTCCAGCAGGGCTTGATCGTCCGCTTCACCAAGGTCTATCTCCAGGGCACCGTTCGCCAGGGGATCGTGCCGGTCCACTACGCCGGGACGCTCTCCGAAGACGGCAAACTGATTACCGGCACCTGGCGTCTCAGCACGCTGCGCGGCGGGCAGGGCCGCCGCATCACGGAGACCGGCTACTGGGAGGCGCGGCGCCTGTGGTCCGAGGCGTCGGAGTCGGCGGGCGAGCCTGAGGAGACATCCGAAGGGCAGGAACGGGAGCGCGAACGCGAACTCGTTACCGCTAGGGCGTGGTAACGACGAGGGACCTCTCGGCGAGGCGGACGTGACCGCGCGCCCTACCCGCGGTCACGACTTCCGATTCGTCAAGGTCTACCGCTCCGATTCGTCTGCGGGGTAGGACACGACCTATCCCGCCCACGCTGATGCGCGGCCACTGGCGGATTCGCCGCCCACTCCTCTGGCTTATTCCCGCCGCGTGGCGGACGTTCCGCTCCCGTAACCCGTTTCCCTCTGCGTCTGTTTCTTCTACGTGTTGTGTTGACAATAACTTTATTGCGCGGTAGTATTTGTTATGTAAACACTAAGTCAGCGCGGAAGGGGGGATAAGGAGATGTTTGGAATGATCGGCTACTTCAAGGGGCAGCCCACCGAGTACGTGATCCGCTACACGGGCGGGCGTGTCGCCCAGGAGGGGCAGGGACTCAGCTTCTTCTACCTGCGGCCCAGTACCAGCATCGTCGCGGTGCCCACGAGCAGCACGGATGTTGGGTTCGTCTTCCATGAGCAGACCGGCAACTTCCAGTCGGTTGCCATCCAGGGGCAGTTCACCTACCGCGTGGTTAACCCGCGGCAGGCCGCGGCGCTTCTGAACTTCACCATCGACCCGCGCGACCGCAAGTTTCTGACCGCGGACCCGGAGAAGATGCCGCAGCGCATCACCAACATCCTCCAGATGGAGACGCGCCGCGAGGTGCTGGCCCGCTCGCTGGAGGAGACGCTGCGTCAGAGCGAGACCATCGCCGCAACCGTGCTGACCCGCGTCCGGGCACAGGGCCTTCTGGAGCCGATGGGCGTGGAACTTCTCAGTGTCTACTTCCTGTCCGCCAAGCCGACGCCCGAGGTGGCGAAGGCGCTGGAGGCGGAGTACCGCGAAACGCTGCTGCGCAACGCCGACGAGGCGATCTATGCCCGCCGCGCGGCGGCGGTCGAGGAGGAGCGCAAGATCAAGGAGAATGAGCTGGCGACCGACATCGCGCTGGAGCAGCAGCGCCAGCAGTTCATCGCGTTGGAGGGTGAGAACGCGCGCCAGGAGGCGGAGTTCCGGGGGCAGGCGCTGGAGCAGGAGGCCGCCTACCGCTCGCGCGCCCTCGCGATGGAACTGGAGCCCTACCGGAGCCTTGACCCGCGCGCTACGCTCGCTCTCGCTCTGCGCGACATGGGCCAGAACGCCGACAAGGTCGGCAACCTGACCATCACCTCCGAGATTCTGTCGTCCCTGATGAACGGGCGCGCGGGGTAGCCCCCGTGGTGGGAGGCCCCCCACCACGGGTAGGGAGCCAAACCACGGGGGCTACAAAAAGGCGAGGAGTAAGGGCGGATGCCTGCCTACGAGAAGATCATTGTTCTGACCAAACCGACCGCGCTTCAGGAGCTTTCGGAGCGGATGGGCACGAAGGCGCAGGCACGGTTCTACCTGGCGCAGGAGGCGGCGCGGATTGGCGATGCGCGCCTCGCGCCCTCCTACGAGGAGTACGAGCGCGCCGACGCGGCGTACCAGCGGGCGCTGGAGCGGGTGAAGGCGGCGCTGCCGCGCGGGGTGCGCGTGCAGTACCTGGACAGCGGCTTCCTGCCGCAGTTTACGTTTGGCGAGCGCGATCTGGTGCTGGCGCTCGGGCCGGATGGCCTGGTGGTGAACGCCGCCAAGTATCTGGACGGGCAGCCGGTGGTCGCGGTGAACCCGGACCCGGAGCGCATCGAGGGGGTGCTGCTGCCGTTCCGGGTGGAGCAGGCGGGGGCTGCCCTGGCGCGGGTGCTGGAGGGGCGTGCCGCCGTCCGCGCCCTCACTATGGCGGAGGCGCGCCTTGCCGACGGGCAGACGCTGCGGGCGGTGAACGACCTGTTCATCGGGCGGGCCACGCACGCGTCGGCGCGGTACCGCCTGAGCTTCGGGGGCGTCACCGAGGAGCAATCCTCCAGCGGCGTCATCGTATCCACGGGGACCGGGTCTACCGGGTGGCTCCGCTCCGTGGTCGCGGGGGCGGCGGGGATGGTCGCGGCGCTCGGCGGCGAGCCGGGGCATCTGCTCGCGCCGGACGCCTGCCGGTTCGACCCGAGCGCGGACGAACTGGTCTTCTCCGTGCGGGAGCCCTGGGCCAGCCGCACCACGGGTGCCACGCTCGTCCACGGGCGCATCGGCCCTGGCGCCGTCCTGGAGATCGTCTCCCAGATGGCGGATGGCGGCGTCATCTTCAGCGACGGCGTGGAAGCGGACTACCTGCCCTTCTCCGGAGGCGCAGTAGCCCGTATCGGCCTGTCCGAGCGAAAGGTTGCACTGGTGACCGCGTAATTTTTCCGCCGCGGCTTTCCGGGAGGGGCGGTAGGAGCGTAGTATACTGCGGCGCCATCACCCATAAGGAGCAAAGAGACATGCCTGGAACCCTGCACCAATTTCTCGCCACCGCCACCAGGAAAGCCGCCGCCGACCTGGAGGCCGCGTACCTGCGTCTTCCGGAAGACAAGCGGAACTGGAGTCCGATGGGGAAGGCCCGCACCGCTGCGGACGTCGTCGCCGAGTGCGCCATGTTGAATGGCAGCACGGTCGAGATGATCGGGACCCGCGCGTTCCCTGACTTCGACCAGAGCCAGTACGAGCGCGAGCGCGACGCCCTGATCCAGGACCAGGCGGCGCTGCTTGCCCTGCTGAAGGAGAACACGGAAAAGGTGATAGAGGCACTCCCCAGCGTCGCGGACGAAGACCTGGGCAACGAAATCCCCATGCCCTGGGGCGCGGTGACCGTCGCCGAACTCATCGCATACCCCTACTGGAACATGTCCTACCACGAGGCGCAGATCAACTACATCGCGTCGATGCTCGGCTGTCTGGACTGACCCGGTCTGTCGAGCAACGCGGCGGGGCGGGGGCGTGAAGCTCTCGCCCCGTTCTTTTACGTGGCTCCGCCTGTGGTACAGTGTGCGTAACTACACGCCGCGTTCCGGCACCGCAGCCAGGAGTCCCCGCCCCTATGAGTGAAACCGCCCCGAACTTCGGGAGCACCACCCTTGCACAGGTGGCCTTTGTCGTCCGCGACATCGAGGAGGCGTCGCGTCGCTGGTCCGAGGTTCTGGGCCAACCGCTGCCGAAGGTCATCGTTACCGAGCCCGGGAACGAGGTCGCCATGACCGCCTACGGCGCCCCCTCCGATGCCCGGTGCAAGCTTGCGTTCTTCAGCCTCGGCCCGGTGCAGCTCGAACTGATCGAGCCCATCGGCGACGACAGCGCGTGGGCACGGGTGCTGCATGAGAAGGGCGAAGGGTTCCACCACCTCGCGTTCTGGGTCGAGGGGATGCAGAAGAGCGTGGACTTCCTTCGGGACCACGGCATTCCGATGGTGCAGCGCGGCGACATGGGGCCGGGGCAGTACGCCTACTTCGACGCCACCGAACGGCTCGGCACCCATATCGAACTGCTGGAAAAGACCCGCGATGCGCGGGTGGAGCCATAATGGTTCCCGGCGACCGGCGTGTTGTCGAGGGTATGCCTGGCCTGATCGCCTTCTGGGCGTTCGGCGAGGAGGCGGGCACACCGCGTGTGTCGTCCGGCACCCGGCATAAGCACCAACTTGCCGAAGTCGGCGGCCCCATCGCCCGGGTCAAAGGCGGGCCGTACTCCGGCTTCGCGGCCGAACTGGATGGCGGGCACTACTTCCGGATTCCCTACGCCGAAACGGGCGACCTGAACATCTCCGGTCCGAAGGCGCAGGTCTCGATGTTCGCGGTGGTGTGGCTGCGCGACCTGGAGAAGAGCCGGACCATCGCCGGGATGTGGAGCGAGGGCCGGGGGCGGGACGACGACAGTGGCACCCGCCAGTACGCGATGCTGCTCAACATGCCTACCTACGGCGGGCCCCGACGCCTCGTGCCCCACGTGTCGAGCGAGGGCGGGGTGACCCGCCGCGCGGATGGCAGCGCGTTCCCCTGGTGTGCCGATTACGCCGTGTCCCGCTCCGAGGTGCCGGAGGAGCGCTGGGTAACGCTGGGGTTCACGTACGATGGGGAGTACATCCGGGCGTACCTGGACGGTGTGCTGGACGCCCTCGAACCGGACCCGGAGCGCGACCGGCGCACCGACCGCTACTTTACGCAGGAGGGGCCGGGCGGCGGGAACCGGGGCATGAACCCGTACTACCACGGGCGTGGCATCTTCCGCTACGACCCGCCACGCCACGCCCAGACCAAGCCGATGGGCGGCTCGGACTTCTGCGTGGGAGCGCGCTACGCAGTCGGCAGCAACTTTCCGGAAGGCAAAGCGACGATGGGGAAGTTCGGCGGCCTTGCCGTGTTCGACCGTGCCCTGAGCGATGCCGAGATGGCGGCGCTGCACCGCTCGGCGAATCTCTCGAAACTTGGATAGCGGGGAGGCGGACGCATGGCGATTCGGCTGGGTGGGCCTGTTTTTACGAAGACGGACGACCCGGAGGAGTGGGCGCGGGCGGTGCGGGCGCTGGGGTACCGGGCGGCCACCTGCCCGGTAAAGCCGGAGGCACCGGACGATGTGGTACGCGCCTACGCGGACGCCGCCGCGCGGCATGACATCGTAATCGCCGAGGTCGGCGCGTGGAGCAATCCGATTAGCACGGACGACGCCGAGGCAAAGGCGGCGTTCGATAAGTGCGTGGCCGCGCTGGCGCTGGCGGAGCGCATCGGGGCGAACTGCGCGGTGAACATCACCGGCTCCCGCGGGCCGCAGTGGGACGGCCCGGACCCGGCGAACCTTACGCCGGAGACGTTCGAGCGTATCGTGGACGTGACCCGCGCTATCATCGATGCGGTAAAGCCGAAGCGGACGTTCTACACGCTGGAGGCGATGCCGTACCTGTACCCCACCGGGCCGGAGGACTACCACTCCCTGATCCAGGCGATCGACCGCCCGGCGCTGGGCGTCCACCTGGACCCGGTGAACATCGTCAACTCCGTGGAGCGCTACTACCACAACGGCGCGCTGATTCGTCAGTGCTTCGCCACGCTCGGCGCGCACATCAAGAACTGTCATGCGAAGGATATCGTGCTGCGGCCCGCGTTGACTGTCCACCTGGACGAGGTCGCGCCGGGCCAGGGGTACCTGGACTACCGTACCTACCTGCGCGAACTCGACCACCTGAAGAACCAGCGGGTCGGCCTGATCCTGGAGCACCTCAAAACTCCGGAGGAGTATGCTGGCGCTGCGGACCACCTCCGCGCCGTCGCCGCGCGGGAAGGCATTTCCATTTGAGCGGCGAACCTGAGAGCATGAAGCGGCTCAAGGTGAGCGACAACCTGCGATTTCTCGTCTACGAAGACGGGACCCCGTTCTTCTACCTTGGGGATACGGCCTGGGAACTGTTCCACCGGCTCAATCGCGAGGAGGCGGACCTTTACCTGCAGACGCGCGCCCGTCAGGGGTTCACGGTCATCCAGGCCGTGGTGCTGGCGGAGTTGGACGGCCTGCGTGTGCCCAACCCCTATGGTCATGTTCCCCTCCATGACCTCGATCCGACGAAGCCGAACGAAGACTACTTCCGGCACGTCGACTACATTGTGGACCGGGCGGCATCGCTCGGTCTGACAGTCGGGATGCTGCCGACCTGGGGCGACAAGTGGAACCTGAAGTGGGGTAAGGGGCCGGAGATCTTCACCCCGGAGAACGCTCGCGCGTTCGGGGAGTTCCTGGGGAAGCGCTACCGTGATAAGCCCCTGATCTGGATACTGGGCGGCGACCGCACGGTGGAGACGATGCGCCATGTCCGTATCCTCCGAGCGATGGCGGACGGTCTGGCGGCGGGGGATGGCGGCGCGCACCTGCGCACCTTCCACCCGCAGGGGCAGCAGACCTCCTCGCTGTACTTCCACTGCGACGAGTGGCTGGACTTCAACATGTACCAGACCGGGCACACGTTCGACCGGGACAACTGGCGCAGCATCGGCGAGGACTACCGCCGGACGCCGACAAAGCCCTGCATGGACGCTGAACCCGGCTATGAGGACCACCCCTCCGGCTTCAAGGTGGAGAACGGCTGGCTGGACGCCTATGACGTGCGGAAGTTCGCCTACTGGGCGGTGTTCGCTGGCGCGCACGGGCACACTTACGGCTGCCATGATGTGTGGCAGATGTGGCAGCCGGGCCGCGACCCCGTCACGGCGGCGCGCACGCCCTGGCGGGAGGCGATCGAACTGCCCGGCGCGAACCAGATGCGCTTCGTCAAGGACCTGCTGCTGGCCCGCCCGTATCTCACGCGCATCCCCGACCAGTCGGTTCTGGAGAGCGACCCAGGGCAGGGCACGGACCACCTCCAGGCGACCCGCGACTCCGAAGGGCGCTACCTCCTGGTTTACAGCGCCTCAGGCCAGCCCTTCACGCTGAAACTGGACAAACTCGCGGGCCGTGCCCGCGCCGCCTGGTATGACCCGAGGACGGGTAAATCCACCGACGTGGGGAACGTGGACAACAAAGGCACCCACCGCTTTACCCCGCCCACCTCCGGTCCCGGCAACGACTGGGTGCTGACTCTCGATGTGGCCTGAATGACGCCGCGGCGGTTTCCACCGCCGGGCACAACCACGCAACACACGACCATGACCGAACAAGAACGCCAGACCATTCTGTATGGGGACCCGAGCCTGGCGGCGCCGGAGCGGGTGCCGCTGCGCGCCGGGCCGCTGACCCTGGACTACACCCACGGCGACTTGCGCACGATCCGCTGGGGGCGTCACGAGATTATCCGGCGCCTGTACGCCGCCGTGCGCGACGAACACTGGGGGACGGCCGATCTGACCTACCAGGAGACGGAGCGGGATATACGGCCGGATAGCTTTCGCATTGTCTACGAGGGGAGGCACGAGAACGCGGCACGGGGCGTGGACTTCCGCGCCATGGTGACGCTGACGGGGACCGCAGACGGGACAGTGACCTTCGACTTCGATGGCGAGGCGCTCACCACCTTCCGGCGGAACCGCATCGGCATCTGCGTGCTGCACCCGGCCGAAGTGGCGGGAAAGCACGTGATCGCGGCGCACACCGACGGCTCGGAGACGCCCGGCCACTTCCCCGAGACAATCTCGCCGCACCAACCGTTCTTCAACCTGGCCTCCCTGGCATACGAGGTCGCGCCCGGCGTTCGCGCTACCATTGCATTCACCGGCGACGTGTTCGAGATGGAGGACCAGCGCAACTGGCTGGACGCCTCGTTCAAGACGTACTCGACGCCGCTCGCCCTCCCGATGCCGGTGGAGGTGCCGGCGGGGACGCGCGTACACCAGCGGGTGACGGTCTCCGTGCGGGGCGCGGAGGCGTCTGACCTCACCACGCCGCGCGCCGCCACGGCCGCTCCCGTCCGCGTGAGCGTTTCCCTGGACGCTCGCGCGGAGCGCCCTTTCCGTCGCCCCGGGTTGATGCTCCCACCGGATGGAAGTCTGCCATCGGGCGTCTCCTCCGATGCGGTGCGGGCGCTGAGGCCGGATCACCTGCGCGTGGACATCGACGCCGCGCAGCCGGGGTGGCGGGAGGTGTTGCTGCGCGCAGGCAGCAGCGCGAACGCCCTGGATACGGACCTGCTGGTTGGCGTTCGCAGCCCCGAGGCCCTGACCGCAGCCGACCTGCCCGCCCTGACGCGCAACCCGGCGCTCTGGCTGCTCCTCCAGCCATCTCCGGGGGCGATCGCGACCGCACGGGCGGCGCTCCCGGCGGGCGCCCGGGTGCTCTACGGCTCCGCGCACAACTTTACGGAGTTGAACCGCAACCGGCCGCGGCCCGGTGACGTGGACGGTGTGTTCTTCGCGGGTAACCCCCAGGTCCACGCGTTCGACAGCCTGTCGATCATGGAAACGCCGCTCACGCTGGCGGATGTGCTCAAGACGGCGCGCTCTCTGGGCGACTTCGGCGCGCGGGCGGAGTTTGCGGTCGGCCCGCTCACGCTCGGCGGCCCACGTCAGGACGGAGACCCGCGCCACCGGTCGCTCTTCGGGGCGGCGTGGTATCTGGCGGCGTTCGCCGCCGCGGCGGATGCGGGCGCGACGCGGGTCACGCTGGGCGACATCGCCGGGCCGCGCTCCGGCGCGCTGGATGCGGCTGGAAACCGCTATCCCCTGGGAACCATCCTCGCTACGCTCCCCGCCGCGACGAACGCGCATCTGGCGCACATCAACGTCTCCGACCCGCACACCCTCTCCGGACTGGCGGTCTGGGCGAACGACGGGCACGGCTGGGTATTCCTGGTCAACCGCACGGACACCGCGCAAAGGGTCTCTGTCCACGGCTTCGGCGGGCGCGGGCAGACGCTGCGCGTACTGGACGAGGCGACAGGCGGCGTTTTCTACGCGCGGGACACGGAGGCGGACGGCACGGAGGACGCGCTGCTGGTCACGCTGCGGGCCTACGCTGTCGCGGTGGTCGCGACCGGACCGGGGGCGTAGGGACGTATGCCTGTGGTGGCACCGCTTCGGTTTGTCCTCTTCGGTGCGGGGTTCTGGGCGCGCTACCAGCTTGCCGCCTGGGGAGAGCATGCAGACGCTGCCCGATGCGTCGGCGTGTGCGACGTGGACGCTGCAAAGGCGGCGAGTCTGGCCGCCGCCTCTGGCGTCCCGTCCTTTACCGATCCCGCTGAGGCTCTGGATGTCCTCCGTCCGGACTTCGCGGACATTGTCACCCCGGTCGAGACGCACGCGCCGCTCGCCCGCCTGTGCGCGGAGCGGGGCGTCGCCGCCGTGTGCCAGAAGCCGCTCGCCCCTACCATTGAGGAGGCGGAGACTCTGGTGGCCGACGTCGGGGAATCCGGCGCGACGCTGCTCGTGCACGAGAACTGGCGCTGGCAGCGCCCGCTGCGCGCGGCAGGGGAGTTGCTGCGTGATGGCGCGGTTGGGACGCCTTTCCGGGCGCGGCTGACGTTCGCGTGCTCGTTCCCCGTGTTCGACAATCAGCCGTTCCTGGCAACGCTGGACCGGTTCATCCTGACCGATATCGGCTCGCACGTTCTGGATACTGCCCGCTTTCTGTTCGGTGAGGCATCCTCTCTGTATGCCACCACGGCGCGCGTCAACCCGGCCATTCGTGGTGAGGACGTCGCCACCGTTATGATGACGATGGGAGACGCCGCAACCACAGTGACGTGCGAGATGAGCTACGCCAGCCGGACGGAGCACGAGCGCTTCCCGCAGACCTACCTTTTCGTCGAGGGCGATGGCGGGTCGCTGGAGGTGGGGCCGGACTATCTGCTGCGTCTCACCACCCGGAGCCGTGGCACATGGGATGCGCCGGTGACGGAGGTGCGCCGCGTCCCGCCGCCGCGCTACACCTGGGCGGACCCGGCGTATGACCTGGTCATGTCCAGCATGGTTCCCTGCCAGGCGGACCTGCTGAAGCACCTGCGCGGGGACGGGACCGCCGAGACTATCGCCGCCGATAACCTGCGCACCGTGCGCCTCGTCTTCGCCGCCTACGACTCGGCGCAGTCGGGTAAGGTGGTTACGATAGACTGAGACGCGATTGTTGCCGCCCCCTGGCCGCCGTGGACTGAAGTCCCGGCTTCTGTGATTCAAGCCCGCCTCCGCGGGCTCCCGTAGACGATGCGGCTACCGGGATGCGGTAACGGCATCGAACACCG
>CALEKU010000116.1 GCA_937902745.1 uncultured Armatimonadota bacterium | reverse complement strand
AGGAGCCCGCGGAGGCGGGCTTGAATCAACGAAGCCGGGACTTCAGTCCACGGCGCACACCTCGCGGCACCAACCGGCCCGCGGCAACTACACTACGCCGGGTCGGCGGGGTCGGTGGGCTGGGCGGGGTCGGCGGCGGGTTCGCGGGCGGCGGCGGCCTCGGCGTCCGCGTCCGGGCGTTTGGCCCAGCGGGCGGCGAGCGCGCTGCACAGAACGAGTTGCAGCGGGTGGTAGATCATGATGGGAAGCAGGATCAGGCTCAGGGCCGGGTTCGCTCCGAAGATCAGCCGCGCCATGGGAACGCCGGAGGCCAGCGACTTCTTCGAGCCGCAGAACACCGCCGCGATGCGGTCGGCGGAGGTAAGGCCAAACACCCGACTCAGCACGTTTACGAACGCGAACACGGCCGCGAAGAGCACCGCCGACCCGACCAGTGTCAGGATCAGCACGCCCGCTCCCTGTCCGGTCCACACGCCCTCCTTCACGGAGTCGCAGAACGAGGTGTAGACCAGCAGCAGGATGGTCCCGCGGTCTATCCGCTGCGTGAACCGCTTATTGCGCGCGGCCCACGCCCCGAGCCATGGGCGGCACAACTGTCCGACCACGAGCGGAAGCACCAGCCATTTGATAAGGTCGAGGACCACCTCCCCGCCCGGGGCGCTGGCGGCGGCGACATCTGCCCCGCCCTGGCCCGCTCTGCCGAGGTAGAGGCCGACCCAGAGCGGGGTCAGACCGACCGCGAGGAGGTTGGACGCGCCGGCGTTGAAGACCGCGGCGGGGACGTTTCCGCGGGCCGCCGCGGTGAGCGCGACCGACGAGGAGACGGTGGACGGGAGCGCGCACAGGTAGAAAAAGCCAAGCGCCAGCTCCGGCGAGGCCCAGCGCGCCGCCAGCGCCGCCAGTCCGAACCCGACTAGCGGGAACAGGAGGAAGGTGGATGACTGCACGGCGATGTGGACCTTCCAGCGCAGCAGGCCCGCCTGCAGCGCCGCAAACGACAGCCCGAGGCCGTTCAGGAAGAAGATCAGGGCGACGCCCGCCTTGGTCAGCAACTCCGGGTGCAGGAACCCGCCCTTGGCGCCGGGGCCGGGGAACAGCCACGCCAGCCCCGCGGCGGCGGCCATTCCGATCAGGAACCAGTCGGGCTTGCCCAGGCGCTTGCGCGCGGCAGCGGCGGGGGAGATAGCAGGGCTCTCGTTTGTTTGTGGGTCGTCGGCAGGCACGTCGTGTTCCCGCAGTGCTAGAGTGTGATGGGGGCGGGCGCGTTCGCGCCCGCCCCCTGCTGAATATACCCCGCCGGGGCCGTTACAGCTTGGGGTGCAGGCGGCGGCGGCCGGAGGGGCCGAGGGCTTCCGGGAAGGGAGGAACGGAGTGGGTGCGGCAGACGACGGCCCGGCGGGCGTCCTCCGCCTTCTGCTCGGCACGGTCCGCGATCGCGTCGGCCACGTCGTCCCCCGCCCCGGCGCGCTTGAGCTGCTGGCGGGTGAGTCCCAGGTCCTCCAGAATTGGCAGCCGGACCTTCTGGAAGTACATGCGTGGCCCGTAGATGCCCGCGGCGTCGATCTCGCGGCTGCGCTCCTCCCACCCCGGGATCAGCGCGCGGGCGGGCATGGAGAAGTGCTCAAACACAAACTTCAGGTCCGCGGTCGTCTCCTCCGGTTGCAGCGCCAGGTACGCCTTGACGCCCTTGCGGAAGAAGTTGTAGTGCGCGGACTCGTCCGCCGCAACCCAGCGCAGCAGGCCCGCCAGCGCGCCGTCGCCCTCCTGCTCGGCGCGACGGCGCAGGTTGGTATAGTTCAGGCCGGTCGCCAGCTCCTGAACCATCGTGTAGATCATCATCTGCCGGGGGTGGTCGAAGGGCAACTCCCACTCCGCCCCCTGGAGGGAGTTCTCGAAGTCGCGCAGCTGCTCCTCGGTGCGCTTGCCGGAGCGCAGAAGCCAGTCTTCCAGCACCAGGCTGTGCTTGGACTCCTCATAGCCCCAGTTGGCGTGAAACCAGGCGCGCCCGCGTGAGCGGCGGATTAGCTCCATCATCTTGCCGGTGTAGTCGGGCAGGAACATCTCCACGGCGGAGAAGAACTGCACGATGTCCGCGGTCAGGTCCGAGGAGGCGGGGTTAACCTTCTCCCACGGCACGTCGCGGGTAATGCTCCAGCGGCGACGCGCCTCGGCGTTCTTGAAGTACTTGAGGAAGTTCTCCAGGAAGATCGCTTCAAGCTGAGCGGCCGCGCTGTGACTCATTGGCCTCCCCGCCCGGAGACGGCCTTACGCGACACGACCACGTCGAGGGTCATGGTGGTGTCAGTGAAGATGCGCTGGCACATCTTGAGGTAGCCGCGGAAGCGGCGGTAGTAGTCCGCCCCCACCATCGCCTCCAACTCGGCCTTGTGGGCGTGCATGTTCGCGGTCCAGTGCCCCATGGTCTTGCGGTAGTGCTCCAGGGAAAGCTGGTGGATGGCGTGCACCTCGAACCCGGCGGCGTTGGCCAGGGCGAGCTCCTCGGCGAGCGCACGGTAGTTGCCGGTGGAGCCGTAGATCTCGTTGATGAGCGACAGGCCGCGGGTCATGCGGCTGTAGCGCGGGTGGGTGAAGTGCAGCTCCTTGTTCACCATGCGGCCGCCCTCGCGCAGCAGGGAGAACGCCTTCTCGAAGAACCCGCCGAGGTCGTTGAAGTGGACGATCACCTCGTCGGTGGTGACGGCGTCGAAGGGGACGGCGTCCTCGTAGTCGCGCCAGTGGCACTCCACAATCTCGACGGAGGAGGCGACGCCCTCACGCGCGGCGCGCTCCTCGGCGGCGCGCTTCTGCGCGGGCGAGAGGGTCAGGCCGACGCCGGTGACGCCGTAGGTCTTGCACAGGTAGGTGAGCGGGCCGCCCCAGCCGCAGCCGACGTCGAGAATGCGCATGCCGGGCTTGAGGCCCGCGAGCCGCGCCGTGAGGTCGAGCTTCGCCTCCTGGCTGGCCGTCTGGTCCTCCGGGTCGATGCCCTCTTCCCAGAGGTTGCAGGAGTAGACGTTCCACCGGCCGCCGGTGACAGCGTAGAAGAACTCCACCGGTTGCTCATAGTGAACGTTGGTGCGCTCCCGATCCTCTTCGGTTGAGTATGCCTGGTAGAACTCCTGCTCGGGCGCAAAAACAGTCTGCTGCCTTGTGTTGGACGACACGAACCCCTCCTCAAAATAGCCAGTGTGGAAACGCCCGTCTCCGGACGGCAGCCACGTCAATAACTCTTGTGCGCGTCAGTCGGCCTGACGCCAGCGCCGGAGCGCCCCGTCGAAGTCGTGGCCCGGAGGCCACCGCGGTATGTTCTTCTCCTCAAAGGCCGAGCGCCACCGGTCGTGCAGCCACAGCCACTGGTCCGGGTAGCGGCGCACCATGCCCTCGAGGATGTCGTTTATCTGCGCCGTCAGCCGGGTGACCTCGGCCTCCCGGTCCCCCGCCTTCTCCGGCAGGATCGGCGGGAAGAACACGACGCGATAGCGGTCATCCGGTTCGCGCACGCAGAAGGCGGGCAGCAGCGGCACACCGGTCCGGAGCGCAAGACGCGCCGGCCCGTTCACCGTGCCTGCCGGGACGCCGAAGAACGGCACGAAGACGTCGCCGCTGTTCTGGTCCACGCCCAGCGTGATGACCTCACCGCGCCGTAGCCGCCCGATCAATTCTCGGGCGGACGTCCCCTTGCTCAGCAGGACATTGCCCCCGCGGGCGCGCATTCGGCGCAGGTAGTCAGCCAGCGCCGGGTCTGCGGGCTCCCGGGCCACCCCCGTGGACGGTACCCCCTGCGCCGCCATCCAGGTGCCCAGAAACTCGAAGTTCCCAAGGTGGCCGGTAACGACGACAAAGCCGCCCCCACGGGCGCGCACGGCCTCCAGCCACTCCCGCCCCTCCACCTCCGCCACCCGCTCCCCCACCTGCGCGTCGCTCAGAGCCGGGACGCGCAGGAACTCGAACACGTTCTTCCCCATGTGCTCGAACACGCGCCGCGTCAGCGCGTCGCGCTCCGCCGCGGTCAGGGCGTCGCCGTACGCCAGACGCAGGTTCCGGTCGGCAAAGCGCCGCTGCCGCTTCCCCACCCGATATGCCAACCGGCCCAGCGCCGCGCCGCGGCGCATGGCGGCGGGGTGGGAGAGGCGCCGGGCGCCGCCTGCCGCGGCCTTCAGCGCGCCGAGAATGATCTTCTGCCAGAGGCGTGTCCCCAGGCGACGGCGGCGCGGCGCTTCGGTGGTCTCGGGCGGGGAAGGCGATGCGGCCGTTACCGACTCCGCCTCTTCGGGCGGTTGGTTGGAGGAGATGGGAGACGTCAGGGCGGTGGGCCTTTCCTGGAGGGACGTACGCGCCGTCCCCTTCTATCAGATGCCGTCAGGCGGCGGAATACGTCAGGATTCTGCCAACGGCCTATCCGCACCTGCCAGCCTCCTGGGTAACCCGTGTAAAACGTCGGGCTACGACTTACTGAAGAGCGGGGCGCGCTCCTGCCAGAGTTTGAGGATAGCGCGGGCGATGCGCTCAGAGTCGTGGCGGACGACGACGGACTCAGAGATGAACGACCCCTTGACCACCGTATAGCCCTGCTGCGCGACGGCGTCGATGTCCGGCTCTACAAACTCGGCGCCGGACCGGGTGTAGCGCTCCAGCATCTCCCCGGACGGGCGGGCGCTGTTCACCAGAACGTAGTCAAAGGCGCGGACGCCCGCGTGCTCCTCGATGGCGCGTACATGGTCCGAGGCAGAGTAGCCGTCCGTCTCGCCAGGCTGCGTCATGACGTTGCACACGTACACCTTCAGCGCCTTCGCCTTCGCCACAGCGTCCGCGATCTCTTTGACGAGCAGGTTCGGGATCACGGATGTGAAGACGCTGCCGGGTCCCATCAGGATGATGTCCGCCTGGGCGATGGCCTGGAGGGCGTCGGGGAGCGGGCGCGGAGAGTCCGGGCAAAGGCGGATGCGCGTGATGCGCGCCGGGTCGTGCGCAATGTTGGTTTCGCCCGTGATCTCGCGTCCGTCCTCCATCTCGCCCACCAGCACCACCGACTCCACCGTGGAGGGAAGCACACGCCCCCGGATGGCGAGGACCTTGCTGGTCTCGCGGACGGCCTGCTCGAAGTCGCCGGTAATGTCGGCCATGGCGGCGATCAGGAGGTTGCCAAACGAGTGTCCGGAAAGGCCGTCCTTCTCGTCGCGGGTGCTGAAGCGGTACTGGAAAAGCTGCTGCATCAGCGGCTCGGCGTCCGCCAGGGCCACGAGGCAGTTACGGATGTCACCGGGGGGCAGGACGCGCCCGTGCATCTGCTGCTGGAGCAGGCCGGACGACCCGCCGTCGTCGGTCATGGTGACCACGGCGGTCAGGTTGGAGGTGTACTGCTTCAGCCCGCGGAGCAGGGTGGACAGTCCGGTACCGCCGCCGACCACGACGATGCGCGGGCCGTGCGACAGGGCGCGGCGGCGGCGGATGACGTCCGGCAGATCGCCCAGCCCCTCGGGGGCAATAGCACCGACAATGGAGCGGTTGACCGCCACCAGAGCAAAGAACACGGTGCCGAGGCCCAGTGCCAGCAGCGCCAGCCCCATGGGCACATAGACCGCGGGGCGATCCAGCGACACATGGAGGGCGCGCGCGAGCCAATCGGCCAGCAGGTCCAGGTACTCCAGTGTCCGGATGTTCGCCAGCACCATGACGCCGACGATCACCAGGGCCATGCCGAGCGGGATCAGTACGAGCCACCGCTTCACGCGGATACCCGGGTAGAGCCACTTGATACCGCGGGTCACCGAGCGCTGGAGGCGCGCCTCCGGCGACTCCGGCGACTCCGGCGCCGGGGGGGGCGGCGGGGCGACCGGGGTCGGCTCGCGGCGGGTGGGAAGGTTGATGCGGGTGGCCATGGGTCCCCGAGAAGCGTCGCTACCGCGCCGGCTGTTGCGGCGACGGCGGCGAGAGCGCCTCGTTCTCCTTTCCTCGCAACGGCCGCTCCCCTTCCAGCACGATGGCCGGCTCCGGTTCGCGGGCGGCGGACGCCCGGTGGACATCCCGGTGATGCAGCAGAACCCGGTAGCCGCGCTCCGCCAGGAAGCACGCCAGCTTCTCCGCGATAAACACGGAGCGGTGCCGTCCGCCGGTGCAACCGATCCCGATGGTCAGGTACGCTTTGCCCTCGGAGACGTAGTGCGGCAGGCTCCAGCCCACCAGATCGTAGAGCCGCTCCAGGAAGGCGCTAGTGCGCTCGTCCGCCATCACGTACGCCTCCACATCCGGGTCGCGCCCGTCCCGCGGGCGAAGCGCATCGTCGTAGTGAGGATTGCGCAGGAAGCGGACGTCGAACAGCAGGTCGGCGTCCATCGGCGTGCCGTACTTGAAGCCGAACGAGGCAACCGTCACGGTGAGGGCGGGGCCGCGCTGCCCTGGCGCGGCGAACTCGTCGCGCAGTCGCTGGCGCAGGTCGGCGGGCATCAGGCCCGTGGTATCAATCGTGAGATCGGCGCGCTCCTTGACCGGAGCCAGCAGGGCGCGCTCCTGCGCGATGGCGGGCAGGATACCGCCGGCGGACAAAAAGAGCGGGTGCGTTCGCCGCGTCTCCTTGAACCGCTGGATCAGCGTCTCGTCGGAGGCGTCCAGAAACAGCAGGGTCGCCCGCGTCCCCAGAGCAGAGAGACGATCCAGCGCCGGCAGGAGTTCGTCGGCTGTGCGCTCACCGCCGCCGCGCACATCACACACCAGGCACAGCGGCATCGGTTCGGCCCGTTCGCCGCTCGCGACCTCCGGCAGCAGGCGCGCGGGCAGATTGTCCACGACGCGGAAGCCCATGTCCTCGAAGGCGTTCGCGGCAAGCTGCTTGCCCGCCCCGCTCATCCCCGAGACGACCACGCGCGCGGGCGGGGAGGCGGCAGCCACCTCCCCCGCGGGCGACGCGTCCCGCTTGTCTGGCAGGTTATCTGAGAAGTCCGGCATAGGCTGCGGGGAGCCCGCTAATCGTCCTTCCGACGGCGGCGGGGCTCGTCGCGCCCCCCTTCGCCGACGAACATCCCCAGGAAGCCGGAGATGATGCTCATGACTACAGAGCCGAACAGGGCGGCCCAGAAGTCGCGCACTACCAGCCCCACATCGAGCCGGCCCACGAGCAGGAACATGAGCGCGTTGATGATGACGCCCAGCAGACCGAACGTGAGGCAGTTCAGCGGAAGTGTCAGCAGGCGCAGGAGATTTCCGAAGACAGCGTTGACCAGCGACAGGACCGCCACGGCAACAAGCGCCGGGACAATCCCTGACTTCAGCGCCAGCCCCACGCCCAACTGCTGCCCCAGCCAGACGGTGAGGTAGAGCGCGAGAGCCCCCAGTATCCAGCGGATAATGATTCGCACGAGATCGGTACTCCTGCCTTATTATATCCGCAGTCCGGAAGTCGTGCGTCACGGCGCTCAATGCGGTACCGTCAGAGGACATACCGGCGGCACCGGTGAACGTGCCGCTATGTGCCGCAGTGCGGCATCCGGAGTTTCGTGCAGGTGACCCCGCTCAAAGGAGGGTACCGATGCCATTCCGCCTATCAAAGCCCCGCGTCTCCGCAATGCTGGCGTTGCTCGTCACGGCCACCGCGGTTTCACCGCTATTCGGGGCACAGGCCAAGCCCCAGAAACCCGTCAAACCCATTCCCGGGGGCGCGAACCAGGTCGAAGGGCTGAACGGCAAGGTCGGCCAGATGCTCTTCACCGGGAAGTGGCGCTTCCAGGTGCTGTCCGCGGAGCCGGTGGAGACCTACGCACTCAAAGCGCCCGGCAGCGAGCAGGACTACGCCAAGTACCACGACGTCGCCGAGTACGACGACGCTTCGAGGACGTTCACGCCCAAAGCCGGCTACACGTTCGTCGCGGTCCGGTGCAAGGCGAAGAACGGGCAGAAGAAGGTCCAGCAGCTCGACTTCTACCTCAACGACCAGAAGACCGCGCTGGCGGACGAACAGGGAAACTCGCACCCGCCCATCGCGTTTGACATGCAGTCGAAGGGCGCCTGGGTCACCAAGCCGCTGCTGCCCGGCTCCGAGGTCGACATTACGGTCCTCTTTGCCGTCCCGCCCGACACAAAGCTGAAGGACGTCGTCTTCACGCTCAAGAATTGGGAGGACAGAGTCGGTAAAGAGGTGCGCGTATCCCTGAAAGCGCCCGCGCCGAAATCCGGCTAAGCCCCCTTCAGGTAGTCGTACACCGCCTGCGCGGCGGCTTTTGTCATGCCGGGGGCTTTGGTCAGGTCGTCCACACTGGCCTGCTTCATCCGCTCCACGGAGCCGAAGAACTTGAGCAGGTTGCGCCGGCGCAGCGGGCCGATGCCGGGGATCTCGTCCAGCACCGACATCTGGGCGGCGCGCCCGCGGACGTTCCGGTGGTAGGTGATCGCCCAGCGGTGGACCTCGTCGCGCACGCGCTGGAGGAGGAAGAGCGCCGGGGAGTTGCGCGGCAGTTCGATCGGGTCGTCGCGCCCGGGCACGAAGACGAGCTCGAACTGCTTCGCCAGGCCGATCATCGGGAAGACGTAGCCGAACTGCTTCATGGCGTCCTGCGCCGCGGAGAGTTGCCCCTTGCCGCCGTCGATCAGGATCAGGTCCGGCGCGGCGGTGAACTTCGGGTTGCCCTCCGCCATCTGGTTGAAGCGGCGGGTCAGCATCTCGAACATCATCGCGAAGTCGTTCGGCTCGCCCTCGCTCATCTCGATCTTGAAGCGCCGGTACTCGCTCTTGCGGGGCTTGCCCTCCTCAAAGACCACCATCCCGCCGACCGCGTGCCGCCCCTGGATGTTGGAGTTGTCGTAGGCTTCGATGCGGCGCAGCAGGTTGTCGGGCATCCCCAGCGCCTCGGCCAGCTCGCGCAGGGCGGCATCCACTCGCCCCTGTTCGGCCGCGCTCGCCGCCTTAATCTGCTCCAGAGCCAGGCGGGCGTTAGTCGCGGCCATCTCCATCAGCCGCTTCTTCTCGCCCCGCTCCGGCACGTGGAGCGTCACCTTCGCGCCCTTCTTCTGCCGCAGCCAAGACTCGATGATCTCCATCTCCTCGACATGCGCCGGGAGCAGGATCTCAGACGGGACGTACGAGGCGTCCTGGTAGTACTGCTTCACAAACTCACCGGTCGCCTCTTCGAGGCCGCCCTCGCCGCCCTCGGCGCCGTCCAGCAGGAAGTGCTCCTGGCCGATCAGGCGCCCGCCGCGGATGAAGAACATCTGGACGATGGCGCCCGCCGGGTCGGAGACCACCGCCATGACATCCCGGTCCCCGGCGGTCGTGTCCACGACCTTCTGCCGCTCGATGATGGTGCGGACCGACTGGATGCGGTCGCGCAGTTTCGCCGCCCGCTCGAACTCCAGGTTGTCCGCGGCCTCCTCCATCTGCCGCTCCAGGTCTTTGATGAGCTTTTCCTGGCGGCCGGAAAGGAACAGTTCGGCGTCCCGGACGCCCTGCTGGTAGCGCTCTTTGTCCGCCATGCCGGCGCAGGGCGCCTCGGGGCAGCGGCCCATGTGGTGGTACAGGCAGGGGCGCTGCTCGGGCTTGTTGGTCCAGTACTTCTTGCACGTCACCAGGGGGAACAGGCGGTAGGACAGGTTCATGGTCTCGCCCACCGCGTGCGAGTTGGTGAACGGGCCGAAGTACCGGTTGCCGTCGCCCTGCTTCACCCGCCGGGTGATGAGCAGGCGCGGGAATGGCTCACTGGTGGTGAGCATGAGGTACGGGTAGTGCTTGTCGTCGCGCAGCCGGACGTTGTACTTGGGCCGGTGCTTCTTGATGAGGCTGCACTCCAGAATGAGCGCTTCGAGTTCGGAGTCGGTGACGATCCACTCCATGTCCACGATGTTGGCCACGAGCCGTTTCGTCTTCGGGGTGTGGCTGGCGGACTTCTGGAAGTAGGAGCGGACGCGGTTGCGCAGGTTGATCGCCTTGCCGACGTAGATAATCGTCCCGTCCCGGTCCTTGTAGAGATAACAGCCGGGGAGGGTCGGCAGATTCTTGAGCTTCTCGGCGAGCGTCAACTCGCCCGGCAGCGACGGTTCTGGTTTTGGAGACGGCATGGCAAACATTATTTTACCGCCAAGTCGCCCAGCCCCCCCATTCCACGCCTTGTGCGGGGCTATCCGGGGGCACGGCGTGCCAGCAGGAGGCAGACGTCGTCACGGACGGGGCCACCAGCGAAGGCGCGCGCCCGCTCCACGACCGCCAGCCCCGCTTCGGCCAGTGACACGGTTCCGACCGCCTCCTCGCGTACCGCTCGTACCAGTCCGCCGTATCCGAAGAACTCCCAGTCGCGGCCGCGCCGGCGCCGCGTTTCGGTCAGTCCGTCCGTGGAAAGGGCCAGTACGTCCCCCGCGCCTAGCAGGGTGCGCTGCTCCGCGTAGTGCGAACCCGCCTCCACGCCGAGCAGCGGGCCGCCGCACTCGCTCAGTTCCACGACCTCCCCCGTGCCCGCGCGGACCACGAACGGCGGCTCTATGCCCGCCCAGGAGCAGGTGACCTCGCCGGCGCGAGTGTGCAGCACGCACACGGCCATCGCCAGGTAGGAGTCGCCCATGTGCGCGGGGTCCAGTCGGTCCCGCTCCGCCACGAAGGCGTTCATGCGCACGAGCGCGGCGGCGGGGTGGGCGTGCTCGCGCAGGAGGGCGCGCAGGGCAAAGCGCAACTCTGCGTTGTTCAGCGCCGCGTCGAGCCCGTTTCCCGTGGCGTCCCCCACCACCAGCGCGATGCGGTCCTCCTCGACCGCGAACACATCGAAGAAGTCGCCGCCGATTAGCGCGTCATCGTCCGCGCTCTGGTACAGCGCCTTAAACGTCACCCCCGGAAAGGCGTCCGGCGGGGGTGACTTCAGCAGCGAGCGCTGTAGCGTCTCCGCGATACGCCGCTGTTGCGCCGCCTCCTCACGCCGGCGCGCGGCCTCCTCACGCTGCGCCGCCTCGCGCCGGCGTTCGTCGGTCATGTCGCGGTTGACTTCCAGCGCCACCGATGCGCCCTCGTCCCAAGGGTCCCGCAGGAGCGCCCAGCGGGAGGCGACCACGATTCGGCGCCCGTCCTTGCAGAGGTGGGCGAGGTCTCCCTCCCAGCGGCCGTCGCGCAGCAGCGCCTCCACCACCGCCCCGTGCCCTTTCACCTCGAAGAATTCGGACCGGAGCAGTTCGTGGGCGACCTGCCCCACCGCCTCTTCCCGCGACCAGCCGTACAACTCCTCCGCGCCCCGGCTCCAGAAGGTGATGCGATTGGTCACCGGCTCGTGCACCAGGATGGCGTCCGAGGCCAGATCAATCAGCGCCGCCTTCTGCGCCAGACGTCGTTCGTAGTCGGAGCGGGCCGTAGCGTCCGCGATTACCTGGGAGAAGCCCAGAAGTTCGCCTGTGGCCTCATCGCGCACGGGCCGGACGGTGCTCGTGGCGAAGAACTGGGAGCCGTCCCGCCGAACGTACCACCGCTCCCCCTCTGCCCGTCCTTCGCGCTCTGCCGCAGCCATCTCCTGCTCGGGAACGCCCGCCTCTTGATCCGCCGGGGTGAAGATGACGCGGAAGTGCTTGCCAACGATCTGCCCCTCGGAGAAGCCCAGCACGCGCTCCACCCCGGAGTTCCAGGAGAGCACGACGCCCTGGGGGTCGGTCATAAAGAGGGCATACTCCTTGACGCCCTCCACCAGCGCCCGGAAGCGGCGCTCGGAGGCGCGCAGGGCGCTTTCCGCCCGCACCCGCTCGGAGATGTCTCGCACGAAGGCGGCGTAGACGGTGCGCCCGTCGCTATCGTGGAAGCGGGAGACGCTCGCCTCAATGGGGAACTCCGCACCATCCTTGCGGCGGCCGGTCAGCATCCCGAACATCTCCCTGGTGCGCCGCGTTTCGCCGGAGCGTCCAAACTGCGCTACGTGGTTCGCATGGGCAGCGCGGAACCGCTCCGGCATCAGCATCGCCAGCGACTGTCCCGCCACTTCGGCCTCGTCGTAGCCGAACATCCGCCGGGCCGCGGGGTTACAGGACAGGATATGCTGGTCCTCGTCCGCCGTGATGATAGCGTCCATTGCGGTGTCGATAACCGCTGCCAGCCGCTCCTCCGACGCCCGCAGTGCGGCCTCGGTGCGCTTTCGGGCTTCGATATCCTCCACCACGCTGATGAAGTAGAGCGGTTCGGCGGTGTCGGGGTCACGCACCAGGGAGACAGTAAGCAGCACCCACCGCTCCGAGCCGTCGCGGCGTACGTAGCGCTTCTCCATCTGGTAGCGGTCGATCTTGCCCGCGAGCAGGCGCTTCGCCTGGGCGAGGTCGGCCTTCAGATCTTCGGGGTGAGTAACGGCCTGGAATGTGGTCGCCAGCAGCTCCTCGCGGGAGTACCCCACGATCTCGCACATACGGTCGTTCACCCGCAGCCAGGAGCCATCGGGCGCCACCTGAGCGATACCGACCGGAGCGCGGTCCACCGTGGCGTGGTCCCGCAGCAGCGCCGCGGTATCGTCGGCGGGGAGAGGCGCGGCTTGCGTGCCGGCAGCAAGGGAGTTGGAATGCGCCGATGCTTCCACGCCTCATCATACCTAAAAAAACCAGGGAGTGAACATCTGCCTATCTGTCGGTCCCCTACCCTTCTCCGCTGCGGCGAGCGGCGTAGGCTGCGACCGCCGCCGCCTGTTCGGCCGTCTCTACCGCTCCGGGCCGCACCGCGCGCACGGCGGCGATGGCCTGCTCAGGGCCGAGATTGGGGTCCAGGGCGAGCAGATAGCAGGCGGCCAGCGTCCCCGTGCGC
This sequence comes from uncultured Armatimonadota bacterium, assembly GCA_937902745.1. Lineage (GTDB taxonomy): Bacteria > Armatimonadota > Armatimonadia > Armatimonadales > Armatimonadaceae > CALEKU01. Next base: position 14,713 of record CALEKU010000116.1, on the reverse strand, counting down.
CCGAGGCCGCCGCCGCAGTGGACCGCCACGCGCTTTCCCGCCGCTACCGCCGTTTGTATCGCCGCCACGCCCGCGTCCAGTGTTTCGGGGGTGGGAGCGGCGAAGTCGGGCACGGGCAGGTGGATTTCGGTCATGCCATAATGCGCAAGGCGCTCGGGCGGGTGCCGTCGGCGCTCGTGCAGGTTGACCAGCAGAGTGATGCCCTGCCGGGCCAGGAGCGCAACGGCCGCCTCGGTGCGGGGAAAGCCGCAGGCCAGCACCTCCCCTTCCCGCACCCACGCCCCCCGATCCGTCCGCAGGCCCACAGCCGACAGGGCCGCGCGCAACTCGCCCACAAGCCGAACGGTCAGGGACGGGCGCGTCCCAGGCCGCGCGCTGCTGCTGCTCAACGCCCCTCGCCAAGCAGGAAGGGCGCGAGGTCCGCCAGGGCGTCCAGGCACACATCCGGCGGCGAATCCGCCAGCGCCGCTGGCCAGTCCCGGCCCCGGCGGAGCCACGCCGTCTTCATGCTGACCCGCCCCGCCCCGAGGACATCGTACTCCGGATGGTCCCCCACGAACAGTACGGAGGGGAAGGCGTCGGGACGTATGCCCAGTCGCTCTGCCGCCGCGAGAAAGATGGACGGGTCGGGCTTCTGCGCGCCGAACACGTCGGAGATGAGGACGCACCCGGTCAGCCGGTCCAGCCCGCGGTGCGCGATCTTGCGCTGCTGGCGCGCGGTGCCGTTGGTCACGATTCCGAACGGAATTCCGGCTGTGGTGAGCCGCGCGAGCAGCGCCCGCGTCTCCTCTTCGATATGCGTTTCCGCTATCAGCGCGTCGTGGAAGGCGTCCACCATCTCTTCCACGGTCTCGGGGAACAGGTTAGCGTGGCGGCGGCGCAGGTCGGCGAACAGGGGGACCTTGCGCCCGTAGCCGCCGTCGTCCCGGGCGACCAGCCATGCCACGGCCTCCGCGTGCGCGGGGGTCGCGGGGGTAAGGCCGAGGCGCGCCGCCGCGAAGCCTTCGGCCCAGCGCAGGAACGCCGCGTCCCGGTCGTGCAGCGTGTTGTCCAGGTCGAACAGGACCGCCTTTATCGCCGCCTCCGCCCCCCTCATGCCGCCGCTCCACCTTTCGGAATCCGCTCTGCCGTCAGGCAGCGGAGAATATCGGCGGGACGCTCCGCCAGAACCGGCGCCCCCGCCGCGCGAAGTTCGTCCCGCGATCCGTACCCCCAGAGGACGCCGACACAGGCGACGCCGTTCCGAAGGGCGCCTTCCACGTCGTGCCGGCGGTCGCCCACCATGACGCAGGCGGCGGGCTCCAGCGCCTCGCGGGCCAGCAGATAGGCGATAAGCTCCGCCTTGTCGGAGCGCTCCCCCGACAACTCGCTGCCGTATACGCCCGCGAAGAACTCCCGGAGGCCGAAGTGGGCGAGGATGTCGGCGGCGTACACCGCGGGCTTCGAGGTCGCCACGAACAGCCGGTGTCCGGCCGCACGCAGCCCCTCCAGCGCTTCGGGGATGCCCGGGTACACCTGGTTCTCGAACTTGCCGACGCCGCCGAAGCGCTCGCGATAGAGCGCCAGAGCCTCCCGGGCGAGCGCGGGCTCGTCGGAGCCGAGCAGCGCCGGCAGAGTCGTCTGGAGCGGCGGGCCGATGCAGGCGCGCAGGTCAGCCTCGGGCGGCACGGGACGGCCCAGCCGCTCCAGCGCGAAGCGCAGGCACCCGGTAATCCCCTCGGCGGGGTCGGTCAGGGTGCCGTCCAGATCGAAGAGAATACTGGCGGGCGTCCGGGTCATCCGTCCGATTGTACCCGCGCCTGCGGCTCCGGGAGGAGAGCAATCAGCACGCCCCCACCCCGGGGCGGGGCGGCGGAGGGTTCCGGGTCGGCGGTGAAGACGTGGACCTCGCCCGCAGCCGACACCGCGAAGAGCGGTACAGCGTTGTCGGGGATGCCGCCCGGCAGGTCCCCGGCAGTATCCCCGTCCGCAGAGAGTGGCAGAGAGACGACCGCCGCCCCCTCCGCGAAGAGGCGTCCCAGCTCCTCAAAGTGGTACTCCGGACCGAAGAGATGCCTGCCGACGTCCTCGCCACCAGCGCCCCCCTCGCCCCGCTCCAGGCTCTCCGGGCGCCAGGGCAGCGTGTACACCTTATCCGCCCCGAAGACATCCCGGAAGGCGAGCGCCGCGTCGGCGTTCACCTCCTCGTTGGACGTCATCGCCAGCAGGCGCCCGATCCCTTCCAAGTCCACCTCGTTGCGCACCTGCTCCGAGGCGGCATCGCCCGCGTGGGCGGGCAGCCCCTCCTCGCGCGCCTCGGCCAGGTTGCCCGCGTTGGTGTCCACCAGAAGCACCGGGACGTCGTTCCGGTGCAGCTCCGCGGCAATGGCCCGCGCCCAGTCGTGCGCTCCCACGAACAGGACGCCCTGCGGCCGCCTTTCGGCGAGGCCGAGCAGGCGGGCGACGGGCAGCGCGGTCAGGCCGTAGAAGGCCACGGTCCCGATGACGACGAGAAAGGTGAGGGTGACCAGGCGGGAGGCGCCCGGAACACCGCGCTCCACGAGGTAGGCGGCGAACACCGCCGACACGGACGCCGCCACGATGCCCCGCGGCGCCATCCACATCAGGAAGACCCGCTCCTTCCAGGACAGCCGCGAGCGGAGCGTGGACGCCAGAACGGACAGCGGGCGCGCGACGCCGATGAGGGCGATGAGGAACAGGAGGTCGGGCACGCCGATGCTGCGGAGTTGGGCGATCTGGATGCGCGCCGCCAGCAGGATGAAGATGCAGGACAGAAGGAGGACCCGCAGGTTCTCCTTGAACTCCACCAGGTGCTGCACCGACACCCGGTTCTGGTTCGCCAGCGCGATACCCATGACCGTGACGGTGAGCAGGCCGGACTCCGGCTGGAGCTGGTTGGAGCCGACGAACGCCCCCAGGACCAGCGCGAGCGCGAACGGGTTCTGCAGGTGCGGCGCGACGTAGTTGCGCCCGATCAGGAGGACCAGAAAGCCCGCCCCGAGCAGGCCGAAGCCCGTGCCGATCAGGACGGTCTTGAGCATCCCCCACAGGATGAGGGGCAGGACCTCCTCCAGCCGTATGGTCTGGATGGCCTCGAACGTCAGAACGGCCAGCGTCGCCCCGATGGGGTCAATGACGATCCCCTCCCACTTCAGGAGCGGCCCCACCGGGCCCCGCGGCCGGACGAAGCGCAGCAGCGGCCCGATGACCGTAGGCCCGGTGACCACAAGAATCGCCCCGAGGAGTACGGCCAGGTCAACGTTCAGACCCGCCAGGTAGTAGCCCGCCGCAGACGCGACCGCCCAGGTGACCAGCGCCCCCACGGTGACCAGCACACGCAGAACGCGGCGCGTGGCCTGGATCTCGGAGAAGCGCAGGCTCAGCCCGCCCTCAAAGAGGATGATGGCGACCGAGAGCGAGACCAGTGGGAAGAGCAGCGGCCCGAAGAGGTCGTCCGGCCGGATGAACCCTGTGATCGGCCCGGCGACGAGCCCGAAGAGCAGCAGCAACAGAATGGACGGCAGGCGGGTGCGCCAGGCGATCCACTGCGCCGCGATGCCGATCAGGACGACCCCCGCCAGCCCTACGGCCTGTCCCCCGGCATGTCCTTCCCCCAAGCGTCCCCCCTGCCTCCGGCTTCAGCCGCGGCGACGTCGGTCGGCGCCGTCGCGGTAGAGAGCGTTGCCCCACTGCGCGATGGTATGGGCGACCTCGGCTGCCCGGGTGCTCATCAGCGGCCCAACGTGGCTCATGCCCCGGTACAGCAACACGTCCGCGCTGGCCCAATCGGCAAGCGCCATACCCGTCGTGGCGTAGGGGATGTCGGTGTCCTTCTCCCCCAGCACCACGAGCGCCGGGCACTTTGGCTTTTGTGCCGGCACCCCCTCCCGGAGCGCATCCATTACGGCTCCGGACTCGTCGCGCCAAAGCTTCCAGGCCCACAGAATCGTCTTCTCGTCGCTGTCGGGCATCGCGTCCCGCGTTTCCTGGAGCGGGCCGTTGGCCCAGCGCACGATCGGGGGGTTCTTCTTTGGCGGGCGCTTCGGGCCGACCCCGGCGGGCGCCCCGCTGTTCACCAGCACGACCCCGATGGGCGCTACCACCTCCGCCGCCTTGAGCGCCAGGACGCCCCCCATGCTCGCGCCGACCAGGAGCGGACGCTCCCCCTTCGGCACCCAGGAGATCACCTGCGCCACGTAGTCCGCGAAGACCGTCTTTTCCAGACCGCCCTCGGCACGGGGCATCAGGTCCTTTGCGATGAACCGGTAACCCGCCGCCGTGAACACCGGCTTCCACAGGTCATACTCCCAGCCGCCGCCGCCCGCCCCGTGGACCAGAACCACCGTCTTCTTCGTTTCCGCCATAATCTTGTGTACTATACCCGAAGCGACCGCGACGAATGCAGGCTCACAGCCAGGGGCGAATCTTCTCGTGCCGCACCGACCAGCGGCCGTCGTTCGGGAAGCCCGGCGCCGGGCGGCGCGGCGCCGGTTCGCCCTCCCAGCCGGCTGCCATCATCCCCACCGCGGCGAGCAGGCCGCCGTTCGCGGGGAGGTAGGCCGGGAGGTCGGGCCGCTGGTACACGTGGCCGTTCGGCCCGTAGTGGTTCGTCGGGGCGTCCAGAAGCAGGGCGCGCACCGCGAGCTCTGGCTCGCCCGCGCGGGCCGCCGCCATCGCCGCCAGGGGAAAGTCCCACCCCCAGGACTTCTTCGCCCAGCGCCAGCACTCCATCACCCGCCGCACGGTGCGCCGCATCGTTTCCGCATCCGCGCCGTCGCCGGGCAGCGCCCCGAGCGGCCCGAGCTGCGCGGGGTGCTCCCAGTTCCAGCGGGTGTACGTGTCCTCCAGCCCCTCCTGAAGCAGGTACGCGCCTTCCGTCCCGACCGGCAGGGGCGCCAGAGCGGAGCGGACCTCGTCCCACCGCGGCACAGGCGGCAGGCCGAGCCACCCGCGCCACTGCTGCGCTGCGCGCAGTCCGAAGCGCCAGTAGGAGAGCTCGAACGGCGGGTTCGATGCCGCGCGGGCGTCGGTATTCTCGGAGACGGTCTTGAGCGGCGGTCCAAGGACGTAGCGCCCCCGCGCGGCGTCGTAGTGCGCGTAGTCCGCCAGGAACTCCGCCGTGGCGAAGACGACCTCGGCCCACTCTTCCAGCGTCTCCCGGCTGGGCGCGGCGCGATAGGCGAGTTCGGCGTAGTAGATCGGGTGCGGCTGCTGCCAGATCAGGAGCGGCCCCACGGGCGAGGGGGCGTCGCTACCATCCGGTCCCACCATCTTGGGCCAGCGCGCCCCGGCGTACCCCTGCCGCGCCGCCAGGGCGCGGGCGGCGGGGAGGGTGCGGTGGTAGAACGCCAGGCTGCGCGCGAGCCGCGGAAAGCGGCCCCAGGCGGCGAAGTGGGCGGCGTGCCACCAGTGCATCTCCAGATGGAACTTGCCGTACCAGGAGTTGCAAAGCAGGCCGGTCTCGGCGGGCGGGAGCGACCCGGCGCAGTGGACGGCGGTCAGGTACTGCGACAGGACGACGCGGCGCTCCAGCTCCGCGGCGCGCGGATCGCTGCTGTCGGAGAGGTCCACCGCGCCGCCTTCGGACCAGAACCGCTGCCAGTGCGCGGCGGCGGCTTCCGCCGTCGCACCGAACCCGGGGAGTTCTTCCGGGTGGGGCTCCGGGGAGAACCGGCACACCAGTTCCAGCACCTCGCCGCCGCGGGGGGCGAGGTGGAATTCGTGGGGCCCGCGCCGAGTCAGGTCGGCATCGCCGGTCCAGGCGAGGGCGACGTGGTAGTGGTCGGTGTCGAGCGCGCGGGCGAAGTCCGCGCGGGCCAGATGAGGCTGCACGCAGTCCGTCGCGTGCCGCTCGTGGGCGTCCCAGTCGGCCATATCCATGCCGGGCGAGCCGTAGGGGAAGGCGAGGACGACGCCCACCTGCCCCGATACCAGCAGCGGCGACTCGATCCGCACCGCCAGGAGGTCCTGGTCCGGGTGGCAGCAGGTCGTGACGGCGACAGGCTGCCCCGCCAGCCGGAAGCGGCTGTGCAGGACGCCCGTCCACAGATCGAAGGTCTGGCGGAGGTCGGTCAGGTCATCCGGCGTGGCCAGGGCACCGTCCGCGCTGCGCCGCAGGAGGAGGAGGCCGATTCGCCCCAGGTGGAGCCGGTGCGGGTTCTGGCGCAGCCAGTCGAACAGCGCTTCCTGGCCGGCGCGGTCGGTGATGTAACCGACGGGGCGGCCGAAGGTGTCGTAGTCGGTCGCGCGGATGTCGGCGGGCGACGCCCCTGCGGGCGCCGGGCAGGAGTGCCAGCCCCAGTGCGCCGCTGTGCAGAGCGGAACCCGCTCCCGGTAGAGTTCGGGAAAGGTCTGCAAGCCCGTGGCGTCGGCGGTGAAGGCAAACTCCCCGTTGCCGACCGTGAGGACCGAGGCGGGGTCGAAGGCGCGGACCTCCGGGCAGTGGCGTCGCACCAGCGCCGCCCGGTCGATCGCGTTTGCCACTATCCGCGGGCCTCGCGGGCGCCGTAGGTGCCATCGGCGAGGCCGTTGAGGTACTTCTCGACGTTGGTGTAGCCGGTGCTGTCGAAGTCGCCCGTGGCGTCCTTCGGGTCGGCGGGGTTCAGGCCGTGCCGGCGCTCCCAGGCGTCCGGCATCCCGTCCCGGTCGGTGTCGGCGGGCGGCGCGCCGTTCTTCAGCTCGCCAAAGCCGCCCACCGCGTCCGGGTCGCGGATGATGGCCCCGGTGCCCCGGCGCACGTTCTCGACCAGCCGCCGGTCTACGGCATCCCGCGCCAGCGACGCGCCCGCGGTCGCCAGGACGCGTTCGCACGCCTCCGGCGCGGGCTCTGAACGCACGGGCGGGTACGGGTAGGGCGTGTCCTGCCAGGTGACCTTATCGTCGATGTCCGCCCGGGTGACCTCCCGGCCATCCACCCTGCCGTTGCGGTCCGGGTCGAAGTAGTTGCCTGCGAAGTACAGGTGGAAGTTGGCGTTGCCGCGCATCACCGGGTCGTCCACGCGCCGGCTGCTCGGCCCGGCGATGAAGTAGTTCCCCACCACGTTGACGTCGCTGCGGCCGGCGGAGTCCCCGGCCACGAAGGCGTCGCTCCCCCAGTTGTACACGACGTTGTTGACGAAGTCTATCTTCCCCTTGGCCTTGGGGTTCCGGTCGTTGTGAGAGATGTACAGGTTGTGGTGCAGGGTGATGGTGTTCCACTGCACCAGCCCGCCCATCGAGTGCGGCAGCAGCCCCTCGGCGATGATGCAGTGCTGGACTGTGATGTTCTCGCTCTCGTTGATCGAGAACGTTTCGTCGCGCCCCCAGGCGACGGAAAGGTGGTCGAAGATCTGGTTCTTCCCCTTGTGGACGGTGAGGCAATCCTTGCCGGCAGGGCCGCCGAGGCCACCACGGAAGCGCATGTGGCGCACGATGACGTTCTCGGCGTTGGAGAACGACACCTGCTGGTTCTTCGTCCCGATGCCGTCCCCCGGGGCGGTCTGACCCGCGATGGTGACGTGGGAGGCGACGCTGACCGGCGATTTCAGGTCGATGTAGCCGCCGACATCGAAAACGACGATGCGGCGGGGTCGGCTGACGGCATCGCGGAACGAGCCGGGGCCGGCGTCGCCGAGGTGCGTGACATGGTAGACTTCGCCGCCGCGCCCGCCGCTCGCCCTTGCCCCGAACCCCTCCGCCCCGGGGAAGGCGGGCAGATCGCCCGGCGGCGCCGCGCTCCCCCCGCCGCTCACCGCCGCGACGGCGGCGGCCACACCGACGCAACTTCGGACAAACACTCTCATGGGCCGTAAGACTTTCGTCGTGGAAACGTTTCAGGCGAGCGGCGGCGGCGGGCCGACGCTCGCGCGCACCGTCAGGTCGCCGCGCACGATCACGACGCGCGGCGGGCCGTCGTAGCCCTCCGACGCGCGCCCGTTCAGCAGCGTCACCACCTCGTGGGCGATCTGCCCGGCGGGCTGCGACAGGGACGTCATCGGCACGGGGCAGCGGGAGGTGATCGGCTGGTCGTCGTGGCTGATGATGCTGACGTCTTCGGGAACGCGCAGCCCCGCCCTCGTGACGTCCACCATGAAGGCGAACGCCACGTAGTCGTTGACGATGCACAGGCCGGTAGGGCGGTCCGTGAGCGCGAGGAAGCGCCGCGCCATCTCCTCGCCCCCCTCCTCGTACGGCGGGTTCTCGAACAGCCACTCCTCCCGCGCCGCCACCCCGTACTCGTCCAGGGCGCGCAGGAAGCCGCGGAAGCGCTCCGCCTGGGGCGTGCCGGGCACCCCCTCCAGCCACAGGGGCTTGCGCGACATGCCGAGTCCGAGGCGCCGGTGCCCGCGCTCCAGGAGGTGCCGGGCGGCCCGGTAGGCGTTGTCCTCCCGGTCGAAGATCACCTGATCGCACGCCAGCGGCACCGGGGCGTCGTAACTGACGACGATGCCGCCGTCGCGCTGGTACTGCTCCAGTTCCCCGAAGACCTCCGGGTCCACCATCTGCGCGGCGCAGACCACGGCGCGGGGCCGCTGCCGGCAGAGGTGGCGCACCTGCGCCGCCTGCGCCCCCCCGGCATCCGCCGACGACGGCGCCTCGGGGCTGGCGTGTATGGACACCTCCCACCCCTGCGCGCTGAGCGCCTGCTGGATCAGGCGGATCTTCTGGGTCGCCATGCCCAGGTCGAGGGTGCCGCTGAAGATGTGGACCGTCGGGTTCCGGAAGCCGCTGGCGAGGCGCTGGGCGAGCGGGTTGGGCTCGTAGCCGAGCGCCCGGGCGGCGTCGCGGACGCGCGCCCGGGTGTCGCGGGAGATGTTGCCCTTTCCCGAAAGCGCCTTCGAGACGGTGGACTTGTGCATCCCCAGCGCCACGGCCAGGTCGTCTATTGTGGGCGTCTTCGGCATGAGAGTCAGAGCCGGCGCTGGATCATCTGCGGCAGCGGTCCCCACATCCAGTTGGGCTGGAGCGTCTGCTCGAAGTGGTGCCACTTGGCGTGTCCGTCGATGAACATGTTGTTCATGCCGCCGTTGTGCCGCGTCGTCGCGATCCGGACGAATACGGTGGGGGTCGCCAGGATGACGTCCCGCTCGGCGGGGAACAGGTCGCTCCGGTAGAGATGATACCCCTGTTTTTTCGCCGCGCCGGTGCCGGTGTACATCTCGGTCAGGGCGATCATGTTCGCGGGGGCGTCGAAGTCCGCCAGGGTGAGGGGCGCGAAGCGGTTGGGGCTGAGGACGGCGTAGTTGGGCAGATAGCTGAGCTTCTTCCCGCCGGTGCCCGCCATGGACACGGGGTTGTCGTCGGACGGACAGCGGTATACGTCGTCATTCATCACGTAGGGGTAGATCAACAGGTTCCACGCGCCGCCATCTTCCTGCTGCGCCCAGGGGAGGGTCTCGTCGTAGTCCTGCGTGTACTGCTGGATGGCCAGCGCCATCTGCTTGCAGTTGGAGAGACAGGCCGTCTGCCGCGCCTTCTCGCGGGCTTTTGCGAACACCGGGAACAGAATCGAGGCAAGAATGGCAATAATGGCGATGACAACAAGAAGCTCAATGAGCGTGAACGCAGCGGCGGCAGCGTTCGTGGGGCGAGTGCGGGTGTCGGGGAGGTTCGCCTGGGTCATCTCTCTTTCTCCTTCGAATGCGGCCCGCCAAAGAATCGCGGCGGTCCCAGAGATGCGGTCGCCCTGCGGGGCGATCAACCGGTTTACCGGAGAGTGTAACACTATACCCGCCATACGGCAACCGGTTGCCGACATTAATAATTGCCAATATTAGCAGGCAAGCGCAGTTTATGCGGGCACTAATCGGCGAGGGGATACAGAAACAGAGGGGTGGAGAGCGGCGCCGCGTTCCATTCGACGTCGAGGTAGTCGTCGTCCCGGAGGCCAACCACCCGCAGGGTGTTGGTGCCGCGCAGGTCCTCGGTGAAGGCGGCGAAGAACGCCTCCTCGAACCCCAGGACGGTAACGGAAGTGGCGGCGCCGGGCCGCCCCAGCGGGGGCAAGTCCTTGCGGGCCGCCTGGCCGTACAGCCGTGCCTCCCCGGCGGTCGGCTTGACCACGACCACGTGCGCTTTGGCGTTGACGGACGCGATGCGCCCCAGACGCTTGGTCTCGATTTGACCACAGTCCACCCACAGGCGCACCCGGCCCGTCTCCGGGTCTGCCGCCACCAGGTCCGGTTTGTGGCGCTGGCGCCCCGCCCGCTGCTCGATCCGAAGCGGCAGGCTGCCCGTGAGGTCGGGCCGGTCGCGATACAGGATGTAGGCCAGGGTCTTGAGCGCGATGTGCCGGGCGGACTCACCCGCCCGGCTCTCCAGAACGATCTTTTCCCGGGCGCTCTCGGCCGGGCCGAGCAGCGTGACGGTGTACTTCACGCGACGCCGCGCCGCGCTATTGGCGCTCGGCGTACCACTTCTTGTAGAAGGCCTGGAACTCGGCCTGCTTCTCCTTGATCTTGCGCCACCAGGCTTCGTTGTCCACGTACCACTTCACGGTCTCCTCCAGGCGCTTCTCGAAGTTGCGCTCCGGGTGGAAGCCCAGCGCTTCGATCTTGGAGATATCCATGGAGTAGCGGCGGTCGTGGCCGGGGCGGTCGGCGACATAGCGAATCAGCGACTCGGGCTTGCCCAGAAGGTTCAGGATGCCCTTAACCACGTCGATGTTGTAGCGCTCGTCCTCGCCGCCGACGTTGTAGACCTCACCCGGGGTGCCCTTGTGGAACGCGATGTCGATGCCCTTGGCGTGGTCCAGGACATACATCCACTCGCGCACCTGCTTGCCATCGCCGTACACCGGCAGCGGCAGGTCGTCGATGGCGTTGGTGACCATCAGGGGAATTAGCTTCTCGGGGTAGTGGTACGGCCCGAAGGTGTTGGAGCCGCGCGTAACGATGGTGGGCAGGCCGAAGGTGACGTGATAGGCGCGCACCATCAGTTCGCCGCCGGCCTTGGCCGCCGAATACGGCTGATTGGGCTCCAGGGCGTCGCCCTCGCGGAACACATCGTTCGTACTGCCGTACACCTCGTCGGTGGACACCTGCAGGAACCGCTCGTGGTTGTACTTTCGGGCGGCCTCCAGAAGCACGCACACGCCGTTGAAGTTGGAGCGCTGGGCGGTCTCGGGGTCGAGGATGGCGCGGTCGTTGTGGCTCTCCGCGGCGAAGTTCAGGATGGCATCGACGTTGCGCGCCAGGTTGTCCACCAGCGCGGCGTCCTCAATGCGCCCCTGGAAGAACTGGAAGTTCGGGTTATCCCACAGGTCGTGGAAGTTGTCCAGGTTCCCCGCGTAGGTCAGAGCGTCCAGCACCGTGATGCGGTAGTCCGGGTAGGTCTCCAGCATGTACCGGACGTAGTTCGAGCCGATGAAACCGGCGCCGCCGGTGACCAGTAATCGTTTCATATTAGCCTCTGTCCGCCTCTTCTCTCTGAACCGTGAATCTCCGTCAGTGCGTCGGCGACCGGTGGAAGTGGACCATCTTCCAGATGCCGTCTCCATCCTTTACCAGCACGCGGGTCTGGTTGTCCGTGTAGAATGTTGCCTTGCCGTTCTCTCCGCCGGGGTACGTCACCAGCAGGGTAAAGGTCACGATGGCGACGTCGTTCGACGCCCCGACGATCTGTACGCGCGGGGCGATCAGGTCTACCCGCGCCTGCGCGCTCACGCCGGTCATGCCGCCCGCGGCCGTCAGGTGCAGGTGGAAGTCCACCCCGTCGATGCGCCCGGGCGCGATGAACCACTCGTAGGCGCTCATGTCCTCGGTGGCATGCGCGCGGTAGTACTCCGCATCCTGCCGGTATACCGCCTCCAGCAGCTGTTGCGTCGCCTCCAGCGCTTCGTCTTCGAGCTCTTCCATGGGTGTGCGCCTAGCCCTCTCCCGTCAGCGCGGCGAGCGGGATGCCCGCCGGGAAATCTTCCTGCTTCTTCTCGTAGGCGCGGGTGAAGACGGCCGCCAGCAGGGCATCCCAGGCGAAGTACAGGCTTGCCACATCCTCGACGTTCACCATCTGCATGCCCTGAGAGTCGCCGCCGGTGGGCGGGCCGCCCAGGGAGGCCACCTCGGCCACGAACGTCGGCGCGTGGCGCACCTCGCCGCTCTCGGCGTGCGTCAGCACAAAGTACCCGAGGTGCGCCACGCGCCCCAGGACCGCGCCCGCCTCCTCCTCGGCCTCGCGGCGCACCGCCTGCTCGGCCGTCTCGCCCGCCTCGATGTGGCCGCTCGGAATGCACCACCCACGCGTTCGGATGTCCGCCAGCACCACCCGGTCCCCGTAGAACGGGAACACCAGCGCGGCGGGCGTGGCCGGAGCGCCCTCCCCTGCGGGAGTGGCGTCCGCTTCCACAAAGGTCGCCCACTCGTTCTTCCAGCGCACCGTCGGGTAGGCCGGACTCCCCCCGTCGCGGACGCCTTTATTCGTCATCCGGCTCCACTTTCAAGAGGTCCTGCAAGTTGCGGGCAAAGAGTTCGATGTGCCCGCAGTCCCGGCAGACGCGCGCCGCGACCTGGGACGTGGTGTAGGGAATGACGCCCAGAAAACCGTCAGGCTCGCCCGCGATCACGACCTGCGCCTCCTGGTTGCCCGCCTTCAGCGTGCCCTTCGACGTCGCCCCGCCGCACCGCGGGCACGCCCCTTTACCAACGCCCCGCCCTTTTTCCCCGCTATTCTGCGCCATGGCTCACTGCTCCTCGCCCGGAGCGGACTGCGCCGCCGGAGCCGCCTAGCCCGGCGTCATCTGCCAGAACTCGGCCCCGAGGATGTCCCAGGGCAGCCGCCGCTCGTCCGGGTCTTCGATGTTGAAGTGCTGGTTCACAAAATACAGGATTGTCGCGGGGCGCACCCCGATGTTGGCGCAGCCGTGCGCTACCCCACGCGGGATGTACAGGAGCTGTGCCTTACCGCCGCCGAGGACGAGACGCATGGTGACTTCGTAGCTCGGCGAGTTCGCGCGCGCGTCCACCATGCCCACCAGCAGGTTGTCGGTCGGCGGGACGAACCAGACGTCCTCCTGGTTATAGTGCATGTGGAACGCCTTGATGGCGCCCGGCATGATGTGGGAGTAGGACGCCTGGCGCACCTTGAAGTCGGGGATGGGCACGAGGCGCCCCTCCTCGTCGAAGCGGACCATTTCGGCGAATGCGCCGCCGTCGTCGGTCATCAGCCGCAGGTCGATGACCTTCACGCCCTCGATCACCGGCTTCTTGCTGTACTCCTGGGTCGTGACCGCTTCCTGAAAGCGCGGCCCCAGATCGTTCTTGGAGAGCTTCTCCTGCATAGGTGTTCGCGTATACTTTCCTAGCCTGGCATCAGGCCCTGTTAGACTTTGGGTCGGGGTCGCCTCAGCGGGCAGCGCTGCCGTCGATCAGGCGGCGCAGGTAAGAGGCGTACTCCGTCTTGCCCAGGCGCTCGGCCTGAGCGGCCACCTGCGAGTCGGTGATCCACCCATTGTGGTAGGCGATCTCCTCCAGGCAGGCGATCTTCAGCCCCTGCCGGTGCTCGATGGCGGCGACATAGTTACTCGCCTCAAGGAGCGAGTCGTGGGTGCCGGTATCCAGCCACGCGGTGCCGCGGCCCAGCCGCTCGACGTGGAGCTGTCCCCTCTCCAGGTAGACCCGGTTAACATCCGTAATCTCCAACTCGCCGCGCGCCGACGGGCGGATACTGGCAGCGATATCGGTGATCTGGCTGTCGTAGAAGTACAGGCCGACCACGGCATAGTGCGACTTCGGGCGGGTGGGCTTCTCCTCGATGGAGACGGCGCGTCCCTGCTCGTCGAACTCCACCACGCCATAGCGCTCCGGGTCCTTGACCCAGTAGCCGAAGACCGTGGCTCCCTCCGGGCGCGCCGCGGCGACCTGTAGCTGCTCCGGCAGACGGTCCCCATTGAAGAGGTTGTCCCCCAGGATAAGGCACGCCGGGCCACCCGCGAGGAAGTTCTTCCCGATGTGGAACGCCTGCGCCAGCCCCTCCGGGCGCGGCTGCACGGCGTACGAAAGGTCCAGGCCAAACTGACTGCCGTCGCCCAGAAGGCGCCGGAACTGGTCGCTGTCCTCGGGGGTGGTGATGATCAGAATCTCTCGGATGCCCGCCTGCATCAGGGTCGCCAGCGGGTGGTAGATCATCGGTTTATCGTAGACGGGCAGGAGCTGCTTGGAGGTGGAGAGGGTGATGGGGTAAAGGCGGGTTCCGCTGCCGCCCGCGAGGACGATTCCCTTCATGGCCATGGACGGTTCTCTTTTCGCGTAGTAGGCGAATCGGCGGGGCGGGCGACGGCCCGGGCGACACGTCGGGCGTCGGGGGGCGCTGCCCCCTCCGCCCGTGTCCCATTATAGGCGCCCCCGTACCCCTTGTCAAAAACGGCCGGAGCCCCCCGGGCGCGCTTGACAGCGCACTCTTCACTGACGTATACTCCCGACACGACATCTTTATCTTTGATAATGTCCCAATGGCGACGAAGCGGAGCAGTACGCCGCATCGGTCCCGCACCAGAGAGCCGGGGTAGCTGGAAACCGGACGGGGCGCGGCGGCGGAAATGACCGCGGAGCCGCGCGGGGGAAAGGGAGCGTGCGCCGTCAGGCGCGCCCGAGTAGTCCGCGCCGGGGTGGTGGGTCCCCGTTATCAAAACCGACCTGTCGGGCAGGTTTTCAACCGCTTCCCGGCCTGGCAGGTTGCAAGGCGGACGCCCGTAAGGGCGACCGCAAAGGCAGGGTGGTACCACGAGCATTTTCCCCGTTGC
>CALEKU010000115.1 GCA_937902745.1 uncultured Armatimonadota bacterium | reverse complement strand
TCAGTCGCGGCTGCGCCGCTGGGGGGAGGGGGCGGCGAAGCCGGGGGAGGGGGGCCACTTCCTCCCACCCCGGGCGGCGCGTTCCTGTGCGGCCCGACCGACCCCGCGCGCGTCCGCATGCCCGAAGACCTGCCGCCCGAAGCCCGGCTCATGGCCGACGCCCTCACCGCCTTCGTGCGCCAGGAGGTCCTGCCCCGCGAAGCCGACCTGGAGCGCCACGAACCGGGCCTCATGCGCTCCCTGCTCACGCGCGCCGGGGAACTCGGCCTGCTCGGCGGCGCCATCCCCGAAGCGTACGGCGGCCTCGGCCTGTCCCGCTCCACCCTCGCCCTGCTCTACGAGCGCGCCGCCGAAGCCCCCTCCTTCGCCCTGACGCACAACGTTCACGGCGGGGTCAGCGTCCTCCCGCTCCTCTGGTTCGGCACCGACGCCCAGCGGGCGGAGCACCTGCCGGAGATGGCCGCAGGCCGCCGCATCGGCGCCTTCGCGCTCTCCGAGGCGAACGCCGGGTCGGACGCCCTCGCCGCCCGGTGCCGGGCCGCGCGCACGCCCCGCGGCGGATGGCGCCTCACCGGCGTCAAGCAGTGGATC
Source organism: uncultured Armatimonadota bacterium (assembly GCA_937902745.1). GTDB lineage: Bacteria > Armatimonadota > Armatimonadia > Armatimonadales > Armatimonadaceae > CALEKU01. The sequence goes on along the minus strand of CALEKU010000115.1, from coordinate 10,103 downwards.
ACCAACGCCGCCTTCGCCGACCTCTTCACCGTCTTCGCCCGCGCCGATGAGGGTCTGACCGCCTTCCTCGTCCCGGCCAGCGCGCCCGGCCTGTCGCTCGGACGCGAAGAGGACAAACTGGGCCTCAAAGGGACCTCGACCCGCGCCCTGTTCCTCGATGGTGTAGAGCTGCCCCCGGACGCCGTGCTGGGCGAGCCCGGCGCCGGCCACCGCGCCGCCCTCTATCCCCTCAACATCGGCCGCTTCAACATCGCCGCCGGAGCGCTCGGCGCCTGCAAAACCAACCTGTGCCGCGCCGCGCGCTACGCCCGCGAGCGGCGCCAGTCCGGCCACCCCCTGGCCTCCTTCGGCCTGATCCGGCATAAGCTCGGCGAGATGGCCGCGCGCATCTTCGCCCTGGAAAGCACCCTGTACCGGGTCGGCGGCCTTCTGGACGCCCGGTTCGCCACGGTGCCGGCCGGCGACCGGGACGCCCTCCTCGCCGCCGCCGGGGAGTTCGCCGCCGAGTGCGCTCTGGTCAAGGTCCTCGCCACCGAAACCCAGGGCTTCGTCGTAGATGAATCCCTCCAGATCCACGGCGGCTACGGGTTCAGCGAGGCGTACCCCGCCGCTCGCTCCTACCGCGATGCCCGCGCCACTCGCATCTTCGAGGGGACCAACGAGATCAACCGGCTGACCGTCTTCGACCAGATAACCCGCCGCGTGCAGACCGGCCGCCTCGTCCTCGACCCACTGCCCCCCGAGGCGCGCCCGGCCGGCCCCGGCGGTGAGGTGGAGGCGCTGCGCGAGATCACCCGCGCCGCGTTCCTCCTCACCGGGGAGCGGCGCGGCCGCGACATGGATGCCGACCAGGAGGCCGCCGCGCTCTGCGCCGACCTCGCGCTGCTCCTCTTCGCCGCCGAGAGCGCGGAGCTGCGCGTCGCACTTCTCCCCCGGGGTGGCCACCGTCGCGACCTCGCCCGCGACGCCGCCCTGCTCACCCTCGCGGACGCCTGCGCGCGGGCCCGTCCGCTGCTGCACGCGCTCTGCGCCCACCTCGGCGACCGTCGCGCCTGGGGCCGCCTCTCTGCCGCCCTCCCCGACCTCTGGTTCGACGCTGCCGCCGCGCGGCGCCGCCTCGCAGAATCGGTGGGGGCGAATTTGCTGTGGCCGTTGTCCGCCGTGGGTTGAAACCCCGGCGGCAATCCACGGCTCCAACCCGGCGGCACGTCCGCGGCCGCGAACTCATGCGACGGCCGAAAACACCGGGCGCCGCGGCCGCCATATCAGGAGAACAAAGATGAACCTCGCCCAACGTCTTGCCCGCTACGCCGCGGGCCTGCGCTACGAAAACCTGCCGCCCGAAGCCATCCACGAGGCGAAGCGCCGCCTGCTCGACTCCCTCGGGTGCGCCATGGGCGCCCTCCACAGCGAGCCCGCCACCATCGCGCGGACGCTGGCGCGCACGGTCACCAGCGCCGAGCACCCCGCCACCGTAATCGGCACCGGCCACCGCTCCTCGCCTGAGATGGCAGCCTTCGCCAACGGCGTTTTGTTCCGCTATCTCGACTACAACGACACCTACCTCGCGAAAGAGCCCGCCCACCCCAGCGACAACTTCGCCGCCGTCCTCGCCGTCGCTGAGCCGACCGGCGCCAGCGGCCGGGACGTCCTCCTGGCCGCCGTTCTCGCCTACGAGGTGCAGTGTCGCCTGTGCGACGCTTACAGCATCCGGGCGCAGGGCTGGGACCACGTCACCTACGGCTCGTTCAGCACCAGCCTCGCCGCCGGAAAACTGCTCGGGCTGGACGAAGTCGCCCTGGTCCACGCGCAGGGCCTCGCGGGCGTCCCCAACAATGCCATGCGCCAGACCCGCGTCGGCATGCTCTCTCACTGGAAGGGCTGCGCCTTCGCCAACGCCAGCCGCAACGGCGTCTTCGCCGCCCGACTCGCCGCCCTTGGCATGACCGGCCCCTCCGAAGTCTTCGAAGGGGAGATGGGCTTCTTCCGCGAGGTGGCGCGCGGCGAGTTCTCCCTCCCCGAGCGTCTCGGCGGGGAAAACGGCGAGGGCTTCATGATCAACCGGACCTACATCAAGTTCTGGCCTGCGGAGTACCACTCCCAGAGCGCTATCGACGCCGCGCTCCAGATGCGCAGCGAGGTCGGCGCCGCGGACGGCATCCAGTCCCTCCGCATCGAAACGTTCCGGGCCGCGGTGGAGATCATCGGTGGCGAGCCCGAGAAATGGCGTCCCACCACCCGCGAGACCGCCGACCACAGCCTCCCCTACTGCGTCGCCGTGGCCCTGCGCGACGGTGACGTCACCCTGGACTCGTTCGACGATGCTCACCTGAAGGACGAAGCGCTCCTCGGTCTGGTCCAGCGCGTCACGGTAGAAGGCGACGCGGAGCTGGATGCCCGCTACCCCGAGGGCATCCCGAACCGTTTGACCGCGGTGACCGCCGACGGACGCACCGTCACCCACGAGGTGACCTTCCCCCGAGGCCACGCCCGCAACCCGATGACGGACGATGAGGTCGTCCGCAAGTTCCGCAGCATGGCGGAGCGCGTCCTGCCCGCCCCCGCCGTTCAGGAGGCGATCGACCGCTGCATGGCCCTGGACCGGGAGCCGGACGTGCGCGGCCTCCTGGCCCTCTTCGCGGAGGCGAAGGCGTGACCCCCGCGGACCGGCCCGGCGCACGCCTGTGCGACCTGCTGGCCGAAGGCCCCCTCATCCTGCCTGGGGTCTTCAACGCCATCACGGCGCTGCAGGCGCAGGCGTGCGGCCACGCCGCGCTCTACCTCTCCGGCGCAGGCGTCACCAACGCCCTCATCGGGAGCCCGGATGTCGCCCTGCTGACCCTCACGGAGATGGCGCAGCAAGCACGCTACGTCGCCCGCGCCGTGGATGTCCCCGTAATCGCCGACGCCGACACCGGCTACGGCGAGGCGCTGAACGTCGCCCGGTGCGTGGAAGAGTTCGAGCACGCTGGCCTGGCCGGGCTGCACCTCGAAGACCAGGTCGCGCCCAAGCGCTGCGGCCACCTGGACGGCAAGCAGGTCATCCCTGCCGCAGACATGGCCGCGAAGCTGCGCGCGGCCGCGAAGGCGCGCCGGGACGACTCGTTTCTGATCATCGCCCGCACCGACGCCCGCGGGGTCACGGGCCTTGCGGACGCCATCGAGCGGGGCAAGCGCTATCTCGACGCCGGCGCCGATCTCCTGTTCCCCGAAGGTCTGGAGAGCCGCGCTGAGTTCGCCGCCTACGCCGACGCCATGCCCGACGGCACCTGGCTCCTGGCGAACATGACCGAGTTCGGCAAGACGCCCTACCTCACCGCGGACGAGTTCGCCGCACTGGGCTACCGCATGGTCATCTTCCCCATGACCGCCTTCCGCGCCATGCTCTTTACCGCCCGGGATGTCTACGCGACCCTGCGGGAAACCGGCACCCAATCCCTCCTCCTGAACCGGATGCAGACCCGCGCGGAACTGTACGAACTGGTCCGCTACACCAACTACGAGGCGTTCGATCGCGAGGCCGCCGGAGAACCGCCACCTCCGTAAAAATCCGGTGCAACCAGGGCGTTCCCCTGCGCGTCTGACGCCCATCATGCTCGAACTGCAACGGCTCACGAAGCGATACGGCGCGCGAACGGCAGTCAGCGACTTCTCGCTCTCCCTGAAGCGCGGCGAGCGGCTGGGACTGCTCGGCCCGAACGGCGCGGGCAAGACCACCGTCATCTCGATTCTCGTCGGAGCGCTCCGGGCGGACTCGGGGACCGTGCTCCTGGACAACAAGCCGCTCACAGGCGACACAAACCCGCTCAAGCGTCGCCTCGGGTACGTCCCCCAGGAGATCGCCCTTTATGAGGACCTCTCCGCCGCCGACAACCTGCGCCTCTTCGGCGCCCTTTACGGTCTGAAAGGCCCCGCACTGGAGCGGCGCATCGCCGACGAGTTGGAGACGGTCGGGCTCGCGGACCGGGCGAAGGGGCCCGTCCGGGCGTTCAGCGGGGGCATGAAGCGGCGTCTGAACATCGCCGCCGCACTGCTCCACGAGCCGGAACTGCTGATCCTCGACGAGCCAACCGTCGGCGTGGACCCGCAGAGCCGCAACGCCATCTTCGACAAGATCGAGCAGTTGGCCGCGGCGGGCGTGACCCTGCTCTACACGACGCACTACATGGAGGAGGTCGAGCGGCTCTGCCGGCGCATCGCGATCATGGACGGCGGCAAGCTCCTCGCGGAAGGCACGCAGGCAGAGCTGCGCGCCCTCCTGCCCTCCCGCGCCAGCCGCCTCCGCGTGGAGGTCGCCCCGTCCTCGATCGAGTGCGTGAACGACGACGCGCTGGCGGCGCTGCGCGCTCTCCCCGGCGTCACGGAGGCGACCGCGGAGGGCGGCCTCCTCACCGTGTCGCTGGACGATATCGGCGCGAGGACGCTGACGGTGCTCCGAACCCTGGGCGAACGCGGCATCGCCTACGCGTCCCTCGCCTCCGAACGCCCCAACCTCGAAGAGGTCTTCCTGCACCTGACCGGAAGGAGCCTGCGCGACGTATGAACACCGCCCTCCTGGCCCTCCTCCGCAATGACCTGCGGCTCTTCTTCAGCGACCGGCGCGCGGTCATCATCACTATCCTCGTCCCCGTCGCCATCGCCTCGTTCTTCGGCGCGATTCTCAGCGGTGGAGGCGGTGGCCAGCCGCAGGGCAAGCTGACCCTGCTGGTGTCGGACAGCGACCACAGCCCCCTTTCCACGGAGATCGTGGCGAATCTGAAGAAAGACCCCGCGCTTTCCGTGAGCGAGGCCCCCCCCCCCGAAGCCGCGCGCGACGCCGTGAAGAGCGGCAAAACACCGGTGGCGCTCTTCCTGCCGCCCGGCCTCGGCGCGCAGGCGACGCAGGCCATGTTCGCCGGCCCGAACGCCCCGCGCCCGCGGGTGTCCCTGGTCTACGATCCGTCCGACGCCGCCGAGTACCAGATGGCCCGCGGCCTTGTCATGCAGCAGGTCCTGCAAGTGGTCAGCCGCCGCGCCTTCTCCGCCGACTCCGCCGCCACCGTGGACCAGACGCTCGCCGCGCTCCAGGCGAACCGGGACATGGCCCCCGACGAGCGCGCCGCCCTGACCGACCTCCTCGGAGGCGTCAAGCGCTACTACGGCCGGCCCGGCGCGGAGGGCGCGGGGGGCGCGGGGGGTGGCCCGAGCATCGGCATGCCCGTGGACTTCGCCGACGAAGCATCCGCCACCGGAGAAAAGGACGCGGCCAGGGCCGCCACCGTGGGCCACGCCTTCGCCGGCATGGCGATCCAGGGCGTCCTCTTCTTCGCCATCGACGCCGCCATGGGCATCCTGCGCGACCGGCGAAACGGCCTGTGGAAGCGCCTGCGCGCCGCGCCCCTGTCGCGTCCCACGCTGCTCGGCGCTAAACTCGCTGGCACCGCCCTGATCGCCCTGCTCATCCTCGGGATCGTCTTCGGCGCCGGGGCGCTCCTCTTCCGCATTCGCATCACCGGGAGCCCGCTCGGGTTTGCCCTGCTCTGCCTCTGCACCGCGCTGATGGTCTCGGCCTTTGGCCTCCTGATCGCGGCCCTCGGCCGCACCGAGCAGCAGAGCCGGGGCTACGCCATCCCCGCCGTCCTCGGCATGTCGCTGCTTGGCGGCGCCTGGTTCCCGGCGTTCCTGATGCCCGCGTGGATTCAGCCCGTCTCAAAAGCCATGCCCTCCCGTTGGGCCGCGGACGGCTTCGACGCCATGCTCTGGCGCGGCTTCGGGCTTCCCGCAGCCCTGGTCCCCTGCGCCGTCCTGCTCGGCTTCGCGGCGGTCTTCGCCGCGTTCGCCTTCGCCCGCTTCCACTGGGAAGCCGAGTAGTGGTATAAGGAGAGTGTGGAGAGTGCCCCGCCTGCTGCTGCCGCCCACCCGACGCAAACCAGCGACGCCCCGGTAACGACGCCGGAGGCGTGCGTGGCCTACGTCGATCAGGTCGGACTATGCACCTGGCGGAGCCTGCCGCGCCTGGCCGGCATCCCCTCGCTGGAGGAGGCGACCCCCTGGCGCGGGAGCGACCTGATGATGCAGACGTGGTTCTGGAAGGACGACCTGCACACGGAGCGGCGTCTGCTCTACGGTCCGCTGATCGCACCGGATGTGCCGGTCTTCGTCTCGCTGTCGCTCCTGCCGGCGCTGATCGCCGCGCAGGGCGACAACGACGCCCGCACGCTCTACGAGAAGGGCCGGCTGGCGCACAACGCCCTCGTGGTCTACGAGCACGTGGAGCGCGCCGGACCGACCGCGACCAACGCGTTGCCGTGGCCCAAGGGGAGCCGCATGCTGTACCTCGCCCAGTTGCAGCAGCGCTTCCTGTTCACCAAACACAGCCTGACGGGCCGCACCCGCGGCACCTACGGCTACCGGTGGTGCCTCTGCGAGGAGGCGTTCCCGGAAGCGTTCCGCGCCGCCGCGGAGCTGCCCGTGCCCGAGGCGCGGGCGCGGGTCCTGGCCCGCCTGAACGAAAACGGAGCGGGAGTGACGCCCGAGCGCGCCGCCCGCCTCTTCCGCTGGCCGGAGACATAGACGCCCCCGGCCGCACCTGCTCACGACGAAGGAGTCAAACCATGAGCACTGCTGCTACCGTCGCCGCCCCGCCCCTGCCGGGCCTCGACAGCTACCGGCCCGGCCTGGACGGCGTCGTCGCCGGCATCTCCGCCGTTTCGGACGTGGACGCCGAAGCCAATCTTCTCATCTACCGCGGCTACGACATCCACGACCTGGTTGAACACTGCGCCTTCGACGAAGTCGCCCACCTGCTCCTGCACGGCGACCTGCCCACGCCCGCCGAGTACGACGCCTTCCGCGCCCGCATCGCGGCCGAGCGCGATGTCCCCGGCCCCATCTACGACCTCCTGCGCGCCCTTCCGCCCGGCACCCACCCGATGGACGGCCTGAAGGCCGCCGTCGCCCTGCTCGCCACCTTCGACCCGGACGACGGCGACGACTCTCCAGATGCCAACCGCCGCAAGGCCGAGCGCCTCTACGCCAAACTGCCCGCCCTGGTCGCCGGCGGCTGGCGCCTCGCCCACGGCCAGGAGCCCGTCCCCCCCGACCCGACGCTGCCGCACGAGCGCCACTTCCTGCGTCTGCTCACCGGCGAGGACACCCCCGCCGATCCCTACTTCGCCACCGTGCTGAACGTCACCCAGATCCTCTACGCCGAGCACGGCTACAACGCCTCCACCTTCGCCGCGCGCGTCACCGTCTCCACCCTCTCCGACCTCTACTCCGGCGTCGTCTCCGCCATCGGGACGCTCAAAGGTCCGCTCCACGGCGGCGCGAACGAGGCCGCCATGGAGATGCTGCTCGCCATCGAGACGCCCGACCGGGCCGCCGCCTGGGTGCGCGACGCCCTGGCGCAGAAGCGCAAGATCATGGGCTTCGGCCACCGGGAGTACAAGCACGGCGACGAGCGCGCCAAGATCGTCAAGCGCTACGCCCTCGAACTCGCGGAGCGCACTGGCAACACCCGCTGGCGGGACATCTCCCAGATCGTGGAGGACGAGATGCGGGCGGCCAAAAACCTCTACCCCAACCTCGACTTCCCGGTCGCCAGCGCCTACTACCTCATGGGCCTGCCCATCCCGCTCTACACGCCCATCTTCGTGATGAGCCGTGTCACCGGCTGGTGCGCCCACATCATCGAGCAGTTGGAGAACAACCGCCTCATCCGCCCGCAGCACATCTACAGCGGCCCGCGCGCCCGGACCTTCGTTCCCCTGACGGAGCGCGCCGCATGAGCCGCCTGCTGGACGAAACAAGGACCGCCGGGACCGCGGTCGTCCTCGGGGCGGGGACGATGGGCGGGGGCATCGCGGCGGACCTGGCAAACGCCGGCTGGGACGTCCGCCTGCTCGACGTCACCGAAGAGGCCGCCGTCGCGGGGCGCGAGCGCATCGCCGCCTCCCGCCCCCCGCTCCTCTTCCTGCCGGACTACCTCGATCGCATCCGCGCGGACGCCATGGCCCGCGCCGACACCCACCTGCGCGCCGCCGACTGGGTCGTGGAGGCCGTCGCCGAGCGCATGGACGCCAAGCAAGACGTCCTCTCCCGCGTCGCCGCCGTCATCCCCGCGCACACCATCGTCACCAGCAACACCAGCGGCCTCGGCCTCGCCGCCATGTCCGCGCACCTGCCCGCGGACGTCCGCCGCCGCTTCCTCGGCTCCCACTTCCTCAACCCGCCGCGCTACCTCAAGCTCCTCGAAGTCATCCCGACGCCGGAGACGGACCCGGACATCACCGCCGGCTTTGTCCGCTTCGCCGAGCAGGTCCTCGGTCACCGCGTCGTCCTCGCGCGCGACACCCCCGGCTTCATCTCCACGCGCCTCTGGATCGCGCACCTCATGGACACCCTGCACGCCGCCGAGGAGCACCACATCGACGCCGAGACCGCGGACTACCTCACCGGCCCGCTCCTCGGCCGCCCCAAAAGCGCCACCTTCCGCATGGCCGACCTCGTCGGCCTCGACATCGTCGCCGCCATCGCCGCCAACCAGCGCGAAGCCCTCCCCACCGACCCGCTGCGCGACCGCCTCTTCCCCCCGCCCGCTCTCCGGGCGCTCCTCGCCGCCGGCCACACCGGCGAAAAGGCCGGTGGGGGCTTCTACCGCCGCGAAGGCAAAACCATCCTCACCTTCGACCTCGCCACCGGCGACTACCGTCCCCGCCGCTGCGACATCGCCCTGCCAGCGGTAGAAGCCGCCGCGCACCTCCCCCTGCCCGCGCGCCTGCGCGCCCTCGCCGCCACCGCTGAGCGGGACGCCCCCTGGTCCCGCTTCCTGAACGGCATCCTCGACACGCTCACCGGCTACGTCCGCGCCGTCGGCCCGGAGATCGCCACCGACACCCTCTCCGTGGACCGCACGATGCAGTGGGGCTTCGGCTGGGAACTCGGCCCCTTCGCCCTGGACGACGCCCGCCGCGCCGCCTCCAACCACTACGCCGGCACGCCCCCGCGCCGCACCTACCGCGCCTTCGGAACCACCCCCTGGCAGCCCTGGCCCGACGAGCCCGAATACCGCACCCTGGACGACCTCGCCGCCCCCAATACGACCCTCCACGCCACCAACCACGGCACCCTCTACGACCTCGGCGACGGCGTCTGGTGCGCGGCCCTCCACACCAAGATGAACACCTTCGACCCCGGCCTCTGCGCCTTCCTTCAAGACGCCGTACGCCGCGCCGAAGCCGCCCGCGTCGCCCTGGTCCTGACCGGCCGCGGTCCCCACTTCTCCGCCGGCTACGACCTCAAGCGCCTCGCCAGCCTCATCGAGCGCGGCGACCTCGTCGGCATCGACGCCGAAATGAAGCTCTGCCAGGACACCTTCCAGGCGCTGCGCCGCGCCCGCGTCCCTGTGGTCGCCGCCGTCCACGGCTTCACCCTCGGTGCCGGCTGCGAGTGCGCCCTGCACACCGCCGCCGTCGTCGCCGCCCCCGAGACCGTCTTCGGCCTGCCCGAACTCTCCGTCGGCCTCCTCCCCTGCGGCGGCGGTATCAAAGAGACCCTGCGCCGCTGCCTGGAGCGCGACCCCGACCCGCTCGCCGCTGCCCGCGCCGCCCTGCGCACCCTCGCCCTCCCCCCCCCCGCCGCCAACGCCCACGAAGCCCTTCGCGACGGCCGCCTGCGCCCCCCCGCCGACGCCGTCTGCCGCAACCCCGACCGCCTGCTCCACGAAGCCGCCCGCCGCGCCCGCCACCTCGCCGCCGCCAGCGGCTACCCCCCCCCTCCCCTCGACCAACTACCGGTCACCGGCGCCCCCGGCCTCGCTCACCTCCGCCAGGACATCGCCGCCGCCCACTCCGAAGGCGCCCTCACCGACTACGACGCCCACATCGCCGAACGCATCGCCCGCGTCCTCTGCGGCGGCGAAGACACCGCCCCCGGCCCCGCCTCTGAACAACGCCTCCTCGACACCGAGCGCGCCGCCTTCCTCGAACTCTGCCCCGACCCCCGCACCCTCGCCCGCATCCGGCACCTCCTCGAAACCGGGAAGCACTTGAGGAATTGAGGGAGGGGCCCGTTGGTGCCGTGGACTGAAGTCCCGGCTTCTGTGATTCAAGCCCGCCTCCGCG
>CALEKU010000114.1 GCA_937902745.1 uncultured Armatimonadota bacterium | reverse complement strand
TAGCGGCGGCGAAGGCGAAGCCCGCGGCGGCGAAGCCTGTCGTGGTGGCGGCGGCCAAGCCGGCCCAGGCGAAGCCGACCGAAGCGAAGCCCACCGTGAGCGTGACCCGCTCGATCGCGGCGGCGGTGGCTCCGGCCGCAGCGCCGAAGGTCGTGACGGTGGAGAAGGCGGCGGCGCCGGCCCCCGTGGCGCCGGCGAAGAAGAGCGCGCCTGCGGCAGCCGCGAAGCCGGACCCGTTCGCGTTGACGGGCGCGACGGTGGCATCCGTGGCGACGTTCGCTTCCGAGGCTCCGGCCCCGGTAGTGAGCGCGACAACAGCGGTAGCTGGCAACAGCGCCCCCTCCCCCCGGGCAACGGCGGCGGCAACGACCACGGGCGCGATGACGGTGACCCCGCGCGTGGACGGCGGCAACAGCGGCGTGTATCCGTCGCTGCTGGCGAAGCCGGGTTCAGCGGCGACGATCGCGGCGGCGGCGGCAGCGAAGGCGGCGGCTAAGCCGTCCGCCCCGGCGCCCCGCTACGTGGTAAAGCCGCTCAGCAAGGCCTCCACGGCGCCCGCGACGACCACCGTCGCTTCGGTGGCAAAGCCCGCGGCAGAGGCAACGGCGGCGAAGCCCGCAGCGGCAAAGCCTGCGGCGGCTTCGAAGCAGCAGGTGAGCTCCTCCGCAGCGGCGGCAGCGGCGACTTCGGCGGCAGCTTCCGCGGCCACGGCCGTGAGCGCGGCGCAGAGCGCGACGGCGACGGCGGCAATCAGCGGCGCAACGGCAACGTTGGAGCAGTTGGAAGAGCGCCGGGTGTCGCTGGACTTCGTGGCGGCGGATATCAACGACGTTCTGAAGGCGCTTTCCTTGCAGTCGGGCATCAACATCGTAACCGGCGCGGACGTCAAGGGGAACGTGACGGTGTCGCTGAAGCGGGTGTCGATGACCGAAGCGCTGGACATGATCGCGCGCCTTTCGGGCTTCCAGTACGCGCGGTTTGGCTCGGCCTACGTGGTGGGCACCCCGGCGTCCGTGAACGCGATCATCAGCGGCGGCAGCCGCGCAGGGGCTCCGGTGACGGAGTTCATCCGCTACCGCTACACGTCGCCGGCGAACCTGCACAAGGCGCTGTCCGACAAGTTCCCGGGCATCAACCTCCCGGAGCCGGATAAGGACGCCCTTGCTTCGCCCGCGGCCCCGAAGCTGCTGGTGCTGACGGACACCAAAGAGCGGGTGGACGCCGTGAAGGCGTTCGTAGAGCAGATGGAGCAGGCGGTCTCCCTCCCGAGTGTCGGGGCCGCGACGGAAATTTATGAAGTCAAGTACGCCAACGTAACGGATCTGGTAGGCATCCTGGCGCGGCTGGTGCCGACGGTGTCGGCGCAGCCGGGACCGACGCCCGGGTTCGTGTCGAATGCGTCGGGGGCGTCGGCGACGTTCAGTAGCGAGACGGTGGCCCCGGCGGGGCTGCCCGCAGCGGGCGGCGCGGCCGGTGGCGCCGCGGGTGCGGGCGGCGGCGGGAACGCACCTTCGGGTGGGCCGGCGGCGACGGGTGGCAACACGGCGGGCAATAAGGGCCCGCGGGTGCTGCTGCTGACGGGCGCTCCGGCAGATATCGCCCGGGCCCGCGAGGTGCTGAACCAGATCGACATCAAGGTGCCGCAGATCGTCTTCGAGGCGCGCGTTATGGACGTAAACCGGGAAGACCTGCAGCGCCTGGGCCTGCGCTACGACTTCGGGCGGCAGGTGAACATCGGCGAGAGCAATGCCGATGCGAACCGGGGAGCGGTCGGCCAGCCGAACCTGGCGAGCGAGTTCCCGGGCCGGACGCCGAACTTCGGGGCGATCTACCGGAGCCCGTACACGGTGGGTCTGACCCTGGATGCGCTCGCGAACAACAACCGGGGCAAGGTGCTGTCCAACCCGAACCTTTCGGCGCTGGATGGTGAGTCGGCCACGGCGTTCATCGGCGACCAGATCAAGTACGTGGTGGCGATTCAGCAGACGCCGCAGGGCCAGACGGTGCAGACCGAGACCGCGACCGTGGGCATCACGCTCAAGGTGACGGGTAAGGCGAGCCCGGACGGGGCGATCACGCTCTATGTCCACCCGGAGGTCTCGACGATCTCGTCGTTCCTGAGCCTTCCGAACGGGGTGTCGCTGCCGCAGATCGCCACGCGCTTCGTGGACTCCACGGTGCGCGTGAAGGACGGCGAGACGATCGCGATTGGCGGTCTGATCAAGGAGGACGACATCAAGAACCTCCAGAAGGTGCCGTTCCTGGGCGACCTGCCGTTCTTCGGCCAGCTCTTCCGCCGGTCGGATGTGACGAAGCGGCGCTCGGAGGTGGTGGTGTTCATCACGGCGCGGATCGTGAAGGACTGAGGACGGGCAGAGCGCGCCGGGGCGAAGGCTAGCCCTCCGCCCCGGCGCGAAGAACGGGAAGAACCCGGGCCGGGAAGTTGTGGCGCTGGTGGTCGGGATTCCGACCGCTGGTGAGCGCGCTCCCGGCCTTTTTGGTCCCCTGACGCGGGTCGTTCTGTTATACTCTAGGCGGGGCGGGATCGATTTACTCTTCGTTTTAATCTCAAGATCGCCGACATTTATACCATGCAGCAAGTGGAACGAATCGGGGAACTGTTCGTGAAGGAAGGGCTGATCAGCAACGATCAGCTCACCACGGCGCTCGAGAAGCAGAAGCAGCTGGGCGGCTACAAGCAGATCGGCGACCTTCTGGTCTCGATGGGGCTGGTGACGGAGCGGGACCGTGTCCGGATGCTGGGCCAGCACTGGGGCTTCGGCTACGTCGACCTGAACGAGGAGGACGTAATCGACCCGAGCGTGGTCCACATGGTCTCGCAGGACCTGGCCCGCCGCTACAAGGTCATCCCCCTGGCGCTGGAGAACGGCAAGCTCCGGCTGGCGATGAAGAATCCGCTGGATATCTTTGCCACGGATGAGATTCGGCTGATCACAGGCAAGGAGATCGAGCCTCTGATCGCGACCGAGGAGGACATCCTCGCGGCGATCAACGCCAACTACCGCACCGGCGGTATTGAGGCGGAGAAGGCGATCAAGGACTTCGAGGAGGAGGAGGTCGCCCTCGACCAGAAGAAGCCCGACGAATTCCTGACGATCGACGAGGAGATGGACGAGGCGAACACGGCCCCGGTCATCCGCCTCACGAACGGGGTTATCGCCAAGGGCATCGCGGAGGGGGCCTCGGACATCCACCTGGAGCCGGCGCGCGACTGCGTGAAGGTGCGTTACCGGATCGACGGCATTCTTGTTGACGGTCTGAACGTGCCGAAGAAGCTGCAACCGGCCCTGATTAGCCGCATCAAGATTATGGCGGACATGGACATCGCCGAGAAGCGGGCGCCGCAGGACGGGCGCATCTCTCTGGTGATCGACAACCGCCCCTATGACTTCCGCGTTTCGACGCTGCCGGCCATCTTCGGTGAGAAGGTGGTTATGCGCGTCCTCGACAAGAGCAACATCTCGGTGGGGCTGCATAAGCTGGGTCTGCTGCCGCACACGTTCGAGATGTTCGAGTCGATGATCATGCGGACGTACGGCATTATCCTGGTGACGGGGCCGACGGGTTCGGGTAAGTCCACGACGCTGTACTCGTGTCTCTCAAAGGTGAACTCGGGGGAGAAGAATATTCTCACTATCGAGGACCCGGTGGAGTACGAGCTTTCGGGCATCACGCAGGTGGGCGTGAACAACAAGGCGGGGATGACGTTCGCGGCGGGGCTGCGGTCGATGCTGCGCCAGGACCCGGACATCATCATGGTCGGTGAGATGCGCGACCAGGAGACGGCGATGATCGCCATCGAGGCGGCGCTTACCGGGCACCTCGTGTTCTCGACCCTGCACACCAACGACGCGCCGGGCGCGGTGGCGCGTTTGATGGACATGGGCGTGGAGCCGTTCCTGATCGCTTCGGCGACGGTGGGCGTGCTGGCACAGCGCCTTCTGCGGAAGGTGTGCGAGAAGTGCAAGCAGCCGTATGAGCCGCCGCGGGACGCGATCAAGCGTTTGGGGATGAACCTGGAGGAGATCGATAAGAGCCGGGTGACGTTCTACCGGGGCCGGGGCTGCGAGGCGTGCAAGAACAGCGGCTACAAGGGACGTACGGGCTGTTATGAGCTGATGCCGGTGACGGATAAGGTCCGGGAGCTGATTCTGGCGCACGCATCGAGCTATGCGATCCGGGAGGCAGCGATTGAGGCGGGAATGAAGACGCTGAAGGAGGACGCGATGGAGAAGATCCTTCTGGGCGTGACGACTCTGGAGGAGTCGCTGCGGGTTATCTATTCGGGGTAGGTGGGAAGTGCCCCCCTCCCCCGCGCTGCGCGCGACCCCTCCCCCCATTAATGGGG
>CALEKU010000113.1 GCA_937902745.1 uncultured Armatimonadota bacterium | reverse complement strand
CGATTCGGTCATGCCTTCATTGTAAAGCCCCTGTCAAATAACTGAATGGCCCTGGGCGCAGCGGCGGCAGGAAATGTCCCCCGCCAGAAGCGATACTGTAGTGCCATGTACCTATTTCGCTTCCGCGCCGGCGACGGCGCGATTCACCTGGGCATTGAGGACGAGACCGGCGGCTGCTACGACGTGACACGGGTACTCCCCGATGCGTTCGGCTCCCTGTCGGCGTGGCTGGCGCAGGACGATCCGCTGGCCGCCGTAGCGATGGCGCTGTCCGTGGCGCGGGACGAGCGGCGCGCGGGCGCCGCATTCTTCCTGCCCCCGGACACGCCTCGATTGGCCCCGGTGGACACGGGGCAGGAGATCTGGGCCGCGGGCGTGACCTACGAGCGCTCCCGGGTCGCGCGCAAGGAGGAGAGCAAGAGCGCCGGCGGCGGGGACTTCTATGACCGCGTGTACGACGCGGAGCGGCCAGAGCTCTTCTTCAAGGCCAGCGGCTGGCGCGCGGCCGGTCCCGGAGAGCCGATTCGCGTGCGCCGCGATTCGGAGTGGAACGTGCCGGAGCCGGAGATGACGCTGGCGCTTTCGGCGGCGGGCCGCATCGTGGGCGTGACGGTAGGGAACGATGTCTCGTCGCGCTCCATTGAGGGGGAGAACCCCCTGTATCTGCCGCAGGGCAAGGTCTATGACGGCGCGTGCGCCCTCGGACCAGCGATTCGTCTGGTGGAAGACGGTGCGGGCGGCGAGGCGCTGGACATTGCGAACCTGGAGGTCGAACTCGTTATTGAGCGCGACGGCCGCAGCCTGTTTCAGGCCGAGACCAGCACGGCACGGATGAAGCGCCGCCCCGAGGAGCTTGCGGAGTGGCTTTTCCGCGAGCTATCTTTCCCGCACGGCGCGCTGCTGATGACCGGCACAGGCATCGTCCCGCCGGACGCGTTCACCCTACAGATCGGAGATATGGTTTCCGTTACGATACAGGGCGTGGGGACGCTTACGAACCCCGTCGCCTGACAGGCACACCGGGTAGCCCTACAGACGAGGAAGAGACCAGGGAGGATTTCGACATGTCGCTGCAGCCGATCGGGGGAGGCTCCCCCACCCCGCCCCCGCCGCCCGCCCCCGCGCCGGCACCGGTTCTGACACCCTCTGCGCCCGTGGCCGCTCCCGCCTACGGGCCGCCCCCGCAGAACCCGTGGGCGATGAGTCTGCCTCCAACGGCCGCTGAGAAGTTCGGGCAGGACAAGTTTCTGATGAACCAGAAGCTGTTCAGCCTGAACAGCAAGTACCATATGTACGACCAGTTCCAGCAGCCGCTGTTCTTTATCGACCGGCCACTTCTGAAGCTGAAGACGCAGATCGGCGTGTATGAGGACGAAGCCAAGAGTCGCAAGGTGCTGTCGGTCAATGTCGAGTCGTTCTGGTCGATCATTAACCTGACCTTCCTGGTGAACGACGCGGACGGCAACACGGTCGGCTACCTGCGCCGTAAGGGGTGGCTCTCGATGCTGCGCCGCACCTGGCACATTGAGGACAACATGGGCCGGACCATCGCGGTGGCGCAGGAAGACTCCTGGTGGAAGGCCATCCTGCGGCGCGTCCTTGCGTCCGTGGACCTGGAGATCATCTCCGCCATGATTCGCACCAACTTTATTCTGACCCGGCCCGGCTCCACGGAAGTCTTCGGGGAGTTCATACGGCGCTTCACGATCGGCGACAAGTATGTGCTGGACCTGACGCGCGACCCGCAGCGCTCGTTCGACCGGCGCCTCGCCGTGGGACTGGCCATCGTACTGGACAACGCCGAGCGCCGATAACAGCAGGGAGCGCGGCGCCAGGCGGGGAATCTACGGGCAGCACATTCTTTTTGAGGTACCGCCCTGATGCCGCTCACACGCCGCGCTGCCGTCGCTGCCGGCCTTCTCTCCCCCATTGCCCTCGCCCTCGCGGAGTCGTCCGCGGAGGCCGCGCGCGGACGCCTGGTCGCCGCGGCGCCCGCCGCCCCCGAATCGCACCGGACCGGCGGGCTCGCCCTCGGCTGCCAGGCGTACACCTTCAACCGCTTCACCGTTTTCGAGGCGATCGAGAAGACCGCCCAGGCGGGGGGGCGAGTGATCGAGTTCTACCCGGGCCAGCGGCTTGGCGGCGAGTTCGGCGACAACGCCCGACTCGACCAGAACTCCCCCGAAGACGTCCTCGCGAAGGTCAAGGAGCAGCTCACGAAGTTCGACGTGGTGCCGGTTGCCTTCGGCGTCGTCGGACTCAGCCGGGACGAAGCGGGGAACCGCAAGGTGTTCACCTTCGCCAAAGCACTGGGCATCTCCACTATCACCAGTGAGCCGAATGCCGAAGCGCTGGACGTCATCGAGAAGCTGGTCAAAGAGTACGACATCCGGGTTGCCATCCACAACCACCCGAAGCAGGACCGCAACCCGAACTACCGGGTGTGGGACCCGAAGTATGTCCTGTCCATCGTGAAGGACCGCGACCCGCGCATCGGAGCGTGCGCCGACACCGGGCACTGGGCTCGCTCCGGTATCAAGCCCCTGGACGGCCTGCGGACACTCCGGGGACGCGTGCTGAGCCTGCATCTGAAGGACGTGGATGTGCTCGGCCCCGCGGCAAAGGATGTCCCCTACGGCACCGGCGTGGCGGACATGACCGCCCTGCTGGACGAACTGCGGCGCCAGAAGGTGGACGGACCGGTTTCCATCGAGTACGAGCGGGGAGGCGAGGGGCCGACCTGGGACGTAGCCCAGTGCGTCGGCTTTGTGCGCGGCTGGGCCGCCACCCGGAAGTAACCTAACCCGCGTGCGCGCATCGTCGCGGCGCCCCGTCACAGAACCGCAAGGATCGCATGGAACGAGAAGATCACTCCGGCCCTCCGGACCGGATAAACACGCCGCCAACGAGCGGCGCCGCCGGCGCGGGGCGGCCCAAATACCGCGTGCTCCAGGACGCGATCCGGCGCGGAATCGCCGACGGCTCCCTGGTGGACTCCGGCGGAAAGCTGCCCTCAGAGCACGATTTGGCGCGGCAGTTCGGCGTCGCGTACATGACGGTGCGCGCGGCCGTGAACGAACTGGTCACGGCGGGCCTCCTGCTCCGGATGCACGGCAAGGGGACCTTCGTACGCCGGGAGTCGGGCACGGCCGCCGCGCCGCCCACGCGGCGCCTGGCTCTGGTGGTCCCGTCGCTCGCCTCGCTGTGGAACGTCGCCGGACTGTACTACTTCCCGGGCATCGTTCAGGGGTTCTGCGCCGCGGCGACCCGACTCGGCTACGAACCCGCTGTGATCGGGAAGACCAGGGATGCCGTGGCGGCCGGGGGCGGCGAGTTCGGCGGCATCGCCGGCGTCGCTTGCCTCCTGATTGCGGACGACGATGCCGCCGCGGCCGAGGCTCTGCGCGACCTGAACGTGCCCGTGGTGGGCGTGAACACGTACCGGGGGCGGCGCGCGATCTCGCATGTGGCCGTCGATCAGGCGGGGGGCATGGCCCAGGCGGTGCACGCACTCGCCGATATGGGCCACCGCCGCGTGGCGTTTCTGCCCGGCCCGCCGGGCAATCTGGGGGCGGAGGAGCGCCGGCAGGGCTTTCAGCGCGCCGCCGCCACTCTGGGCCTGACCGCTGAGATCGTGACCGACGAGCCCGCGGACTACACCGATCAGGGGGGATACGTTCGCACCGCTGCCCTCCTTGTGCGGCCTGAACGGCAGCGCCCGACCGCCGTCGTGACGGCGGGTGATCTCATCGCGGCGGGAGCGGTTCGGGCCGCGCGCGACGCCAGACTGTCGGTCCCGGAGGAGATCTCCGTCATGGGATACGGCGACTTCCAGGTCGCGACCTACCTCCAGCCGGGCCTGTCCACCGTACGCCTGCCGCTCACGGACCTGGGCACGCAGGCGGCCCTCCTACTGCACGACACCCTGAGCGGGGCGACACGGCGGCGCGTCGTGACGCTCCCAACCGACCTGGTGATGCGGGGCTCGGTCGCCCCGCCCGCGACACGGGAGTAGTGAGTGGCAGTAGGTGGAGAAGATGAGAGCGTAATGCGAATCCGTGAGGACATTCCAGGGCGGATGCGAATCGTGGCCGCAGAGGTTCGCTTCACGCGGCGCCCGTTCCTGCGCCCGCTGCGGCTGAGCAGCGGCGCCATCACCGAGATCACGGAGGCAGAGGCCACCGTGACGGTGGAGCGGGAGAGCGGCGGCGCAGCGGTCACCGGCCGCGGCGCCATCTACCTGAGTGACCTGTGGGCCTGGCCCGATCCCTCCCGCCCGCCCGCAGAGCGGGATGCCCGGATGCGCGCCTACTGTGAGTCCGTCGCGGCGACGCTGACCGAACGCACCACCCGCAGCGACGGAGTCGGCGTCGGTCTTCCTTTGGAACTTGGCCTCCGACTGCACCGGAGCGTTGTCCGCGGGGATGCCGGCTCACCCCTTCCCCCTCTGGCCCGCCTCGTCTGCGCCAGCCCGCTCGACGCGGCTCTGCACGATGCGGCAGGGCATGCGTGGGGCCGCTCCGCCTTCGATCTGCCCGTCACCGGGCCCTTCGCGGATGCGGAGGACCTGACCAGGCTTTTCGTCCCGGACTCTCCCCAAAACGTCCTGACGGCGCTGGTTCGGCGCCCGCCCGCCCCCCGTCTGGACGCGACCCTGGTAGTGGGTAAGGGGGACGATCTGGCAGAGTTGGAGCCGTGGGTACGGGTTCGGGGTTATCGGGCGTTCAAGCTGAAGGTCGGCGGAACGGACCCGCGCGAAGACGCCCGTCGTGTCGCCGCGGTCTACCGGCACGCGCGGACGCTCGGGTGCGCGGCGCCGCGGCTCACCGTGGACGCCAACTGTGCGAGCCCGGACGCTGCAACGGTCGGGCGGTTCCTGGACGAGTTGGCGGAAGGGGACGCGGAGGCGTACGCGGCTCTGGAGGCGGTGGAGCAGCCGACCGGGCGCGACATTCGGGAGTTCGCCTTCGACTGGCGCCCGGTGGCGGCGCGCAAGCCGGTACTCCTCGACGAGGGACTGACGGACTTCGACGACCTCGTCCTTGCCCGGGAACAGGGGTGGAACGGGATGGCGGTCAAGACCTGCCGGGGGCATAGCTTCTCGCTGGTCGCCGCCGCGTGGGCGCACCGGCAGGGCTGGAAGCTGACCGTGATGGACCTGACCAATCCCGGCATCGCCGCTGTGCAGTCGGCCCTGCTAGCGGCGCACCTGCCCGGGGTGGATGCCCTCGAAATGAACGCCGCCCAGTATACGCCCGCCGCGAACGCGGACCTGCTGCCCCGCCTCCAGACGCTCCTCGCCCCGGAAGACGGTACACACCAGGTTCCCTCCCCCGCCCCGCCGGGCCTCGGCGCGTCGCTCTGACGCGCCCCCGGCGGAAAAAAGCGCTCCGGTATGCCCGCTCTATATCGGATTCCTTGGTACAATGGAAACTGATATGGCGCCCGAACACCAGCTGCTCAAGGGCAGCACGCAGACGATGATCCTGGCGATTCTGCGGGAGGAGCCCTTGCACGGCTATGCCATCGCGCGCGCGATCGAGCGGCGCAGCCACCACGGCCTGACCTTCCACGACGGGACCCTCTACCCGGCGCTCCAGCAACTGGAGCGCGCGGGGCTGATCGCGGGTGCCTGGGAGCCAACTGGCTCCACGCCTCCGCGCAAGGTCTACCGGCTGACGGAGGTGGGGGCGGCGGAGCTCGAAAAGCGCGTGGGCACCTGGAGCAGGTTCGTCCGCTCCGTCAACGCCGTACTCGGCCTGCCCCCGGAGACCCGGCCGGGCTGAACCACGATCGCAGAGAACGTCGGGAGGAGCAGAACGCCACATGCGGAACGAACTTCGGTCGGCGGAGGAGACGGCGGGACACCCCCGGGTCGCCGCCACAGCGCCGACGTGGGAAATCGCGGGCGAAGCAGCGGGGAGGACTATCTGGACCGGGTCTTTGCCCCGCTGGTAGAAACGGTCCCCTACGCCACGCTCCGGGCAGCCGCGCCGCCGGAATCGCGCCTGGTGCGGGCGCGCCGGTGGATGGACCGGGGCGGCGGTAGGAGCGCGAACGGCAAGGGCCCCGGCCGCATGGCCGGGGCCCTTCGTCTTATGCGCGCCGCTGCGGGGGCTTACTACCGGTTCCGGGCGCTCCGGCGCACGGCGGCCTTGGCCGCCGGCTTCGCGGCGGGCTTCTGCTTCTTGGCGACGTCCGCGGGTTTGGCGGGCTTGGCTGGGGCAGCGGTGGCGGCGGCCTCCTGCCAGGTCATACCCTCCAGGGCGATGGTGTACTCACGCCGGGCCGGGTCGTACTTCACCGAGTAGGCGGTCGGATAGTACGCGCTCTTGGTGTAAGACTTCGGCACTGCGATGGATTCGCGCAGATTCGGCTTCGTGGAAAGCCAGGCGCTCGTGAGCATCGGCTCGTAGAACGCCATCTTACCGTCGTAGGAGCCGTACAGGAACGTCTTGGTGAACGGCTGCCCGTTCAGCTCCGGCGCCTTGGGATCTACCCAGTGGCTCCCCATCATGGGTACGGCGGTGCCGGGCGCGAGGATGTAGCCCGACGGCGCAAACGCGGCGGGGACGGGCGTCTCGCACCGCTTGAGGTCCGCACCAACGCCGGTAATCTTCATGCGCGCTTCGACCGGGATCATGTAGAAGTGGACGTCGAAGTGCGGCTTGTCATAGACGCCAAGCGGGTCGTGCCCCTTGGGGTTCCAGTCCAAGCCAATATGGTCGAAGGCGGTCTTCATCGCCTGCTTCGGCAGGCCGAGGTCGAGCGCCAGCATCGGCATACCGTTCTCGAACGTCTCCGGAAGCCCTTCCAGCGCCGTCTCCGTCAGGGTCACACCGATGGCCGACGGCTTCCCCTTGTCGTTCAGGGTTACCCAGGAGTAGGCCACACCGTTGCCGATACGCTTCGCCTCCCCGGTGTAGGTGCCGGGCTTGAAGGCGGACTCGCAGTCGTCGCAGGCTCGGGCGGAGGCAGGAAGGAGCAGCAGGGACGCGGCCGCCATAACGACGAGGGCAGCAGCGGCGGTGATCCCCAGAGCAGCAATGCGATTCTTCAGTCGGTACATGTTACGATCTCCTGTTTTAATCTGTGGCGGCGATTCCGCCTTGTGACACCGTGAGTCTACGGGAAGATCGTAAACGGAACGTGAACGGAAAAAGAAACAGAAAAAGAAATCGACAGGATATAACTATCCCATGGAGTCACACGACCGCGAACCAGGGTTCATTTGTCCCTTCTGTGGGACCGACTGCTCGCCCATCGCGACGGCGCCGCCGTGTCGCCACTTCTTCTTGATCGACGGCGAGAACGGGTGGCGCTTCACGCCGCGCTCCGCGCCGCTTTTCGAGGAGGCTGAGGCCACGTATCCGGCGCTGTTCCGTGACTTGCTGTACCACGACGGCGACTGCCGGGCGCGCTTGCGGCTGCGGCGGGCGAACTACGACGACGCGCTGGAGATGTACGTCTTCAGCGAAGACCCGGAGGCGACGGAGGCCGCATTCCGGCAGGCCATCGCGCGGTACCGCAACCGCAACCGGGAATGACACACAAAAGGGGCGGACAGCCTGCGCATAGATGCGCAGGCTGTCCGCCCCCACTCTCTCTTCATTCCCGCAGGGTCAGGCTTGCGCCGCCTTGGCGTAACGCTCGGCTTCGGGTCCCGCTTCCGGGTTCTTCTCCCAGTGGTTGCAGCCGCTGGAGCCGGAGACGACCAGGGCGAAGTCCTTCAGGTCGTGCTGCACGCACACGCCCACCATCTGCGCTTCCGACGAGGGCCGCGGTGTCTCCACCTCCCAGTAGTTGCAGGTGATGCAGGTGCCCACATCCTGCGCCATCGGCAGCGGGTGGGATTTCTTCACTTCGTTCACGTGGTTGTAGATCGGCATCCTTCTTTTCCCTCCTTGCATAAGCGGGAATGATTCTCCCTATGGAGCAGTTTACCCACACGCCGCGACGTTTTACTCTCCGGGATTGAAATACGGCGCACGCCGGGGGCCAAAGAGAATGCCGGACAGAAAGAGCCGGCGCCCACCCGACCAGAGTCCGCGGAACGTGGGGTCGTCCAGGTACAGCAGCGCGTGGCCGGACCCGATGGGTTCGTCCACCACGTACGCTGTGCCCGCCAGCAGCCGCTCGGTATTGTCCTCCCAGACAAACCCGGAGAGGCGAGACGGCCCCTTCCCGAACGCAACCACATTTGCGCCGGTGCGGGACCGCTTCAAGAAGGTTCCCCCGCTCAGGAAAACGGGGAGCCCCCCGGAGGGGTGCCCCCACCCGAGGAAGTGGTCTGTGTCGATGTCGGCGCGGAAAATAGCGCCGGGGAGCGCGAGGGGAATGCCGCGCGGCTCCGGGTCAGCCGCGGCAGCCTCTGCTTCGCTCCCCTCTCCTTCGTCCTCCACCGCGTCGTCATTCTGGCCCACAGGCCGCGCGGTGGTCAGGCCGGCCTCCTTATCGGTGAACCACGCGCCGCCGCCCGCGAGCCCCAGCAGGGCGTTCCCTCGCTCCAGCCAGGCGCGCAGGTCTTCCCGCCCCTCCTTGCCGAACGCATTCAGGTAACCGCCGCCGTCGGGGAGCACGAGCACATTAAACCGGTCCAGGTTTCGGCCGCGCAGGCGGCCGATGCGCACCGGGGTAAACGCGACGCCGGCCCGCTCTAGAAGATGCCACACCGAGCCATAGCCCGTGATGCTGACATTGTCGTCCATCGCCACCGCGACACGCGGCCGGCGCAGGTCCTGTACCGCGTCAGAGCCGATGCCCGGCCCGGCATCCGCGTACGCCGAGGGCACGGCGTCCACAGGCACTCCCAGGGAGCGCGCCAGTTCGTCCAGGTCCTCCGCGAGCGTCACCGGGTTGCGCGCAACGCGGGCAATCAGCGTGCCCGCGGGCCAGTCCTTCCCGCCCGCGGGCACCGGCTTCGTGGCCACCGCCAGCCGGTAGTCCCGCTGCAGGAGGCGCAGCGCGAGAACCAGCGCGGCATCGCGTCGGTTGTCGAACAGATACGCCACCGCGGACGCCCGGTCTCCCCGGATGCCCGCCGGCCCTGAGGCGGCGAGGCGCACCGATGTCTCCCAGGGGCGCTCCGGCACGGGCGTCTCCAGGGTCAGCAGCGTAGAGGGTACGGCGGGGGCGTCCTCGGTCCAGTGCGCTTCGACGTTGTAGAGAAGCGGCAGGGACCAGGCGGTCGTATCGTAGAACTCGTAGTTTTCCCCGCGCTCGTTCGCGCCGCGCCGCTCGTTGCGGCGGCGCTTCTCCTCCTGCGCCTTCACAAACTCCGGCTCCAGGTCCGCGTCCGGCTCCAGAAAGGCGCGCGCCAGTCGTCCCTGCGGCTGCGCCAGGTCCACGACCAGCGAGCCTGCCGGGAATGTCCGCTTCTGGATCGGCGGTCTTTCGCCTGGCTTGACGGGCTTTTCGGGCATATAGGGGTGCGCCCGCGCGCTGGTGAACGGCGCGGTGGTCTCCCGCACCTCGACCCCCACGCGCAAGAGCAGGGCGGCCAACTCCGCAAGCCGCCCCGGGTCGTCCCCGGGCGACAGCACCACGCGGCGGAAGGTGTCTTTCGGGTCCGGAGTGAGGGCGCTCTTGCGGTTGTTCCAGAAGTCCCGCAGCAGCGCCTCGCGGTTCGCGGCGGCCGTCCGGATCGTCGCCAGGGCGGTAACGAAGTGGTGCTCCGCGGCATCCCGGAGCGTCGAGATGGTGTTGTCGAACCGCCGACGCGCCAGATTCCCGCCGCCGTCCGTCTCGTAGGTCATCCCAACCGCCCCGAGCAGCGACGTAAACGAGTCCAGGTAGCCGGGATAGAACAGGTCGAACGTTTCCCGCGTGACATAGGGCCAGCCATAGCGGTCGAACGCGGCGCCGTTCGCGCGCCCGAAGATGCCGGTCCAGCGCGCGATACGCTCCCGGTCCACGTTCCGGTTAGACGGCAAGGAGTTCGGCGGGAAGAAGTAGGTATCGGGCTGGCCGTGCTGATCCACAAAGACGTGCGGGAACCAGCGGAGGTACTCGCGGGTCTCCTGGCGCATTTCCGGCTGGGACTGGGCGAGTTTGTCGCGGTTCATGTCGAAGCGGTAGTGGTTGAACCGGCCCCGGACCGCCCAGGGAACATTGTGCTCGTAGGCGATGCCCTCGGGGCTGCCCATCGCCACGGAGTTGTAGTAGACCACAAACCGCTCGTGCCCGTCCGGGTTGAAGACGGGATTGAGGACCACCACGACGTTCCGGAGCGCCTCTGTCACCTCCGGAGCCTCCGAAGCGGCGAGCGTGTAGGCCAGCCACATCGCGGACTCAAAGGAGGCGGTCTCGTCGCCGTGGATGCAGTGGTTGATCCAGACGATCGCTGGGGCGGTCTTTACGAGGGCCTCCGCATCGGCGTCCGGGGTCTTACGAGGATCGGCGAGGCGCAGGTTGTCCTCACGGTGCCGCTCCAACTGGCGGATGTTTTCGGGGCTACTGATGGCATACACCCGGAGCCGGCGGCCCTCTACGGAGCGGCCGTAGTCGAAGGCGCGAACCCGATCCGGCGCGGACGCCGCGATGGCCGTCAGCACCGCCTCCTGGTCCTGGAACGTGGTGTGGCGCTCTCCCAGGTCGTAGCCGAGGGTCTGACGCGGCGCGACCACTTCAGGCCGGTATGGCCCATACTGGTAGACACGGAACGCGACCGCCAGCCCCGCGGCGGGAGGTTCGGCGGCGGGCCGCGCTGCCACGGGGCCGCAGACGGCGATCAGGGTGAGAGCGGCGGCAGCGGAGAGGGCGAACGCCCTACGCAGGGGGGACGTCGGACAGGCGCTCTTTGAGTCCGGTGTAGTAGGCCACAAGGTCGTTGTTCTCCGGCCCCTCGGTGACACGCCGGTATACCTTCTGGAAGGGATGTACCTGCAGGCCACCATCGTCCAGCGCAAACACGAGCGACGAGTCGAACCAGTTCTCCTCGAAGCGCCACACGCCCCCGAGCCGGCGGGCCATGACCTCGCCGAGGTAACAGCCATTGTAGAACACGACGATGTTACGCTGCGCCTCGGGGAAGTTCTCCCCCTGGAAGAGTTCATCGGACACGCGCAGCAGCTCTTCCACCGTAGCGACGGACTCTTCGGAGTAGTCGAGCGTCCGGCCGCCCGCCTTCACCTGGAGGACCAGAGTGTCCGCGTAGTCCGCGACGTTGTCGTCCGTGAGCGTCATTTGTCCCCCAGGTACGCTTTCTGGACCTCCGGGTTGGTGCGCAGGTCCGCAGAGCTGCCGGACAGGTGGATCTCGCCCGTCTCCAGGACATACCCCCGGTGCGCCACCCCCAACGCCTGGTTCGCGTTCTGCTCCACCAGCAGAACCGCAGTGCCCGACTCCCGGTTGATCTCACCCACGATGCGGAAGATTTCGCGCACGAGTTTGGGCGCCAGACCGAGCGACGGTTCGTCCAGCATCAGGAGCTTTGGCCGGGACAGCAGCGCCCGACCGATGGCGAGCATCTGCTGCTCCCCGCCGGACAGGGTGCCCGCGTTTTGGGTAATGCGCTCGCGCAAGCGCGGGAACAGCGTCAGGGCGTGCTCCATGTCCTGAGCGATGCCGTCCTTATCCTTGCGCAGAAAGGCGCCCAGTTCCAGGTTTTCCCGCACCGTCATGTTGGCGAAGATGCGCCGCCCCTCCGGGCAGTGAATCAGCCCCCGGGACACGATGCGCGCGGCGTTCTCACGCGTGATGTCCTGCCCCAGGAAGGTTACGGAGCCGGAGCGGGCGCGCACCAGGCCGGAGATAGTACGCAGCAGCGTGGACTTGCCGGCGCCGTTCGCGCCGATTAGCGTCACGATCTCGCCCGGGGAGACGGTCACGGAGACACCGCGCAGGGCGTGGATGGCCCCATAGTATACATGGAGGTCGTTCAGGACCAGCAGCGGCTGCTCCGCCATGCTCAGTCGTCCCCCCCATCGTCGTCTTCCTTACCCAGATACGCCTCGATAACCTTCGGGTTCGTCCGAATCTCCTCCGGCGTGCCGTGGGCAATGGGCTTGCCATACACCAGGACCGTAATCGTCTCGCAGATCCCCATCACGAAGGTCATGTCATGCTCGATCAGCAGGATAGTCACCCCGAACTCATCGCGCAGGCGGCGCACCAGGCCCATCAGTTCCGCGGACTCCTGCGGGTTCATCCCCGCCGCGGGTTCGTCCAGCAGCAGCAGTTCCGGGCTCGTGGCCAGCGCCCGGGCGATCTCTAGGCGCCTCTGGTCGCCATACGGCAGGCTGCGCGCCTCCTCGTGCATGAGGTCCTTGAGGTCGAAGAGTTCCAGCAGACGCTCCGCCTCAGCGGTAACGGACGCCTCGCACTGCCGGAACTTTTCGTTGCGTACCAGAGTGCTGGCGAGGCCGACCCGCTGATGAGCCGAGGCGGCCGTGCGGACGTTGTCCAGCACCGACAGGTCAGGAAAAAGGCGGATGTTCTGGAAGGTCCGGCAGATCCCGAGCCGTGCGATCTGGTGAGGCTTGAGGCCGCCGATCTCCTTGCCGTTGAACTTGATCGAGCCCGTGCTGGGCGCGTAAACGCCGGTCAGCAGGTTGAAGACGGTGGTTTTGCCGGCGCCGTTCGGCCCGATGAGGCCCGCAAGCGCCCCCTTTTCGAGGGTGAGGTTCACGCCATCGACGGCCACAAGGCCGCCAAAGCGTCGGCTGACATTTTCGAGGGTGAGGACCGGCATACTATTCAGGCGGGTTTTCCCCGCAGATTATAAGCGGAACGCCTCTTTCTTGTCAACGCCGCGCCCGCTGGTTCGAACCGATTCGGCGCGGCGCGCCCGGCGGCCGGGAAAAATCCTGATACTTCGCCCCCGCCGCGCACCGGCTTACGGTCGCGCCGGCTGGTACCATAGCGTGTATGCCCCGCTCGTCCGCCGCCGCAGAGGCCGCCGCTTCCCAGACGCCCCGCTTCCTTACCTTCGAGGTTGGGGACCGCGGCTTTGCCCTGCCTCTGTCCCAGGTGCGCGAAGTCCTACCAATGGCGGTGCTTGCGGACGCCCCCGGCCTTCCGCCGTTTGTTCAGGGGCTGCTGGATCTCGGGGCGGCGGAACCGCCCCTGCCGGTCCTGAGACTGGATCGCCTTTTTCCTGGCCCTGAGGCGCCCGGCCTCCCCGGGCTGCACACTCCGATTGTCGTCGTGACCGCCCCCGGCGCGCCGGCCGTGGGCATCCTGACAAGCCGTGTACAGGGCATCAGCGCCGCGCCGGCCCGCCCGCTCGGCCGTGCGGACGAGACCTTCAACGGCTGCGCCGTGGGCATCCTGACCGCCGACGAGGCCGCGCAGCGGGGTGAGGTGGCGGTGCTGGAGGCGGGGAATCTTCTGCTCGCGGAAGAGCAGGAGCGGTTAGCCCGGTTCGCAGAGGAGGCGGCCCGGCGCCGTCAGGCCGTGCAGGAGACTCCGCCCGACGCCCCGGACGCCGGCACAGCAGGAGAGCAGCACCCGTGACGTTGGGCGGCACCCCTGGCGCAACGACGCCTCGGTGGGGCGCCACGCCGTTCGCGAACGCCTCTCTGGCCGCCCTGCACCGGTTTGTGGTAGCGCACACCGGCATCACCTACTTCCAGGAGCGACCAGCGGACTTTGCGGCGCGGGTAGGTCGCCGCCTGGACGCTACGGGCGCCCGAAACGCAGCCGACTATCTGGCGCGTGTGCGTGGCGACTCTCCGGAGAGCGTGGCGGAGCGCAACGCGCTGATTGACGCGGTAACTATCGGGGAGACCTTCTTCTTCCGCTTCGCCGAGCAGTTCGCCGCGCTCCGCGACCGGGTCCTCCCCCTGCTGCTGCACGCAAACCGCGCAGAGCAGAGCTTAAGGGTGTGGTCGGCGGCCTGCGCGAGTGGCGCGGAGCTTTACTCGATCGCGATTCTGCTGCGGCGCCACTTCGGCGACGGCCTGGCCGACTGGCAGGTGTCACTGACGGGCACCGACATCAACACGCGCCTTCTGGAGCAGGCGCGCCGGGCGCGGTACGGGGGGTGGGCGCTGCGGAGCCTGGACCCGGAGGTGCGCCACGAGTGCTTCGAGCGAACCGACGTCGCCGATGAATACGTTCTGAAGCAGGTCTACCGGGCCGGAGTCCGCTTCGCCCCGCACAACCTGGTTCACGATCCGCCCCCCCTGCCCTTCCCTCCTGCCCTGATTGCGAGCGGGATGGAGCCGGTCTTTGATGTAGTGTTCTGCCGAAACGTGCTGATTTACTTTGACGCGGAAACGGGGGAGCGCGTGCTCGCTCGCATAGCGGAGTGCCAGCGACCGGGCGGCTGGCTTTTTCTGGGGCATGCGGAGTCTGCCGCTGTAACGGGCGAGGCCGCGCGGGCCTATGAACCGGTCGCTGTGGATGGCGCCTTCGTATACCGGCGGCGCGAGCGCCTCCTATCTCCCCCTCCGTCCGCGCGACCACGCACCCTCCCTGCCCTTGATCCCGTCCAGATGCCGGCGCCCGCGGCCGAACGGGAGAGCCTGTTCCTGCCGCAGCCCGAGCCCTCCGTCGCTATTCCTGTGCCCACGCCGCCTTCGCCACCGGAGCGGGTCGCAGAGAGCCCGGTTGCCCGGATGCCGTCCGATCCCGGGCCGCCCACACTGCGAGCCCAGGCGCGAGAGTGTCTGGACGCCGGCGACGGCGAGGCGGCGCTGCGCCTGCTCCTGCCGCTTCTGACCGCGGGCGCGCCATCAGGACCGCGCCCGCAACCGGGGCAGAACGGCGGAGCGGCAGCCACCCCGCCCCCCCGACACGATGCGGTGCTGCACTACTATGCCGCGCTGGCATACGCCCTCGTGGAGCAACTCGACGAGGCGGAACGGTCGCTGCGACGCGCCCTGTACCTGGACCGCGCCCTGGTCCTCGCCCACTACCAGCTCGCGCTGGTAGCCGAAGGGCGCGGCGATCTGGCGCAGGCCGAGCGGTCACTGCGCACGGTGCTGAAGATTCTGGAGAACGACCTTTCGGGCGGGCAGCTTCAGGAGGTCAGCGAGGTCACGACGGACGAGATGCAGGAGATTGCGCGGGTACGGCTGGCCGCTGTAGAGAGGACGCGAGCGCGTGCCTGAGGAGGAAGCGCCCCGCGCGGCGCCGAACGCGCCTGATGTGAACGACTTTGCGGACTCTGCGGACCCGGAGTACGTCGCCCGGGTCTGGCGGCAGCGGGCGGCGGCGCTGCGGGCGCGGCGTGGCCTCGACGCGGCGGCACAGCAGGAGGCCGCGGACGCGGGGCTGCGCTGCCTGCTGGTGCGTGCCGGCGCCGACACGGTCGCCATTCCGCTCGGGTACATTGTGGAGGTGGTGGAGGCCGGCGCGGACCTGACGTTCGCCGAGGTGCCAGAGGCGCCACCGGAGTTTCGGGGGCTTGCGGTGCTTCACGGCGAGGTGTGCCCCGTCTTTGAGGCGGCCCGCCTGCTGCCCGGCGGCGGCGCGGAGGGCAGCGACGGGGGGAGCGACGAAGACAGACCGGGCCATGTCGTGATTCTCCGCGCGTCCGCCCCGCGGGCCCGTGATGGCTCCCCTGCGGCGTCTCTGGCGGGCGACAACCGCGACGATGTCGTGGGGCTACTGGTGGACCGCGCGGTGGATGCGGTCATCGGTCGCGAGTCCGCCGGGGTTGGACCCGCGGGAGCGGAGGATGGGAGGAGCGCGTTCCTGCGGGGCGCGGTGGCGGTGTCGGCAAACGCCGTCCCCATCCCCCTGCTGCACGTCCCGACGCTGCTGGCGCACCTCCGGAGCGGCGACGAGGCCACCGATCGATCGGATGAGTCCGAAGCAACAGAATTCGCGGACCGGGACGACCCGGACCCGCAGGAGGGGACGACCCGGATTTGAGTACACTGCCCACGGCCGACCGCGGCACGCCACCGCTGCATACCCCCGCCCCTACGGGCGGGTGGAGGGGGCTTCCCCTCCGGTGGAAGATCGGCACCGTGCCCGCTCTCTTTGTGGTGCTCCTGCTGGGTCTGCAGTTCTTTAACTCGGCCAGCATCGCGAGCCTGCAGGGCGATACCCGCGTGGTGGACATCGCTGCCCGCCAGCGCGTGCTGAACGAGCGCTTTCTGGCACAGGTGCTCTCCACCGCCGAGGGGCATCCTCAGGACTACGCGCTGACCCGAACCCGCTTCAACGAGTCGGCCGATGCTCTCACCAATGGGGGAGATGCCGTGCTGAATATGGACACAGGCGCACGTACCGTCCTCCCCCCTGCCCCAACCGACAGCATCCGCGACCAACTCGCGCAGCAGAAGCGGCTTATGACGGAGGTAAGCGACACCGCGGACGCCCTCCTGCGTACGACGCCGACCAGTGCCAACCGGACACAGCTTCTCCGGGAGTTGCGCCGGGAAACCGATGCCCTGTCGCAGTTGACCAATCAGACCACCAAGGCGCTGAGCGACTATTCGGTTGACCGGGTGCAGCGCACGGCCGCGGTGCAGCAGGCGCTCGCCTTCCTGGGTGCCTTTGTAGGCGTCGTCCTGAGCACGCTCATCACCCAGATCATCACGGCGCCGCTCGCACAGGTCATGGCCCGCGCGCAGGAGATCGGTGGCGGTGACCTGCGCGGCAGGCCGCTCCCGGTCCGGAGCAGCGACGAACTGGGACAGCTTTCCGAGACGTTCAACACGATGCTGTTCGGTCTGCGCGAGGTGGCCCAGCAGTCGCGCGCGGCGGCGGAGAACCTGGGCGCGGCGGCGGCGGAGATCCTCGCCTCGGCGCAGCAGCAGGCCGCAGGCTCCGGGGAGCAGGCTGCCGCTGTGCAGGAGACCACCACCACGATGGAGGAGATCAGCCGCTCCGGCGCGCAGATCGCCGACAAAGCCCGCCAGGTCTCTGCCTCCGCCGAGGCGACGTCCACCGCCAGCGACGCCGGGCTCCAGGCGGTCCAGGAGGCGGGACGGAGCATGCGCGCTATTCAGGAGCGCGCCGAGGCGGTGGCGCAGAACGTCGTAATGCTGAGCGAAAAGACCCAGGCGATCGGCGACATCATCGTGACGGTGAACAACATCGCCGAGCAGTCGCACCTCCTCGCGCTGAATGCCGCGATCGAGGCGGCCGGGGCCGGCGAACACGGGCGGCGCTTTGGGGTGGTCGCCGACGAGATGAAGCACCTGGCCGAGCAGTCGCGCGACGCCACGGTGCAGGTCCGCTCCATCCTCAGCGATATCCAGCGCGACATCCACACGTCGGTGATGCTCACCGAGGAGACGGTCAAGCGGGTCGAGTTGGGCAAGCAGGAGTCCGACACCGCCGAGGCGGCGATCCGTCGCATGGCCACCAGCATCGTGGAGAGTGCGAACGCCTTCCAGCAGATCGTCGCCGCCACAAACCAGCAGCAGATCGGCTTTGAGCAGGTAACCCAGGCAGCCCAGCAGATTCGGACGGCGGTGGACCAGGCCACCACCGGCACGCGGCAGTTGGAGGCCGCAGCGATGGACATCAACGCCCTCAGCCAGCAGCTTCGGGCGGCCATCGAGCGCTACCAACTCTGACGCGCGCCCGCGCACCGGTAACCACCGCAGCATGGCAGCAAACGATCCCACCGACACCGACGACATCCGCGGCCGACTCCTGGTCGTGTTCGGGCAGGAGTTCGCGGACCATGCGCAGGCGG
Organism: uncultured Armatimonadota bacterium; assembly: GCA_937902745.1. Lineage (GTDB taxonomy): Bacteria > Armatimonadota > Armatimonadia > Armatimonadales > Armatimonadaceae > CALEKU01. The sequence goes on along the minus strand of CALEKU010000113.1, from coordinate 49,781 downwards.
TCCGCGCCGCCGTGGCAGCGGCGCGCGCCTCGGCGCGCGCGCTGACCGTGGACGAGGCGCGGGAGGTGTTCCGCCGCATCCACAGCCTGAAGGGGGCCGCGCGCGCGGTAGACCTGTCCTTGATTGAGGAGGTGATGCACCGCGCGGAGGCGGTGCTGACCCGCCATCCGGCAGCCGAACTGTCGCCGGAGCAGTCCACAGCCCTGTACACCCTTCTGGAGCGAACGATCGATACCGCGGAGGCGCTCCAGATCCTCGCCGACGGCACAGACGACACCGCCGACGCGGCCCGCGCCGAGGCGCAGAGCCTTCTGCGCGACCTGGAGCGCGCCGCCGGGGGACGGCTCCCGGGGCGTTCACGCCGTGCCGCACCGCCGACGCCGTCTGCCCCGGCACCCACAACGCCCTCCCCATCGCCCCAGGCCCCCACGCCCGAGCCGCCGCGGCCGGCAAGCGGCGGCAGCAGCGGCACCGGAGCGGACGAGACCGTTCGCATCAGCACGCGGCATCTGGACCAGTTGCTGACGCTTGCGCGCCAGTTCCTCCTGGAAGCGGAGGGGCAGCGGCACGTCCCCGAAGAGCTGCGGCGCATCGCCGACGCGCTCCCGTCGTCGCTGGGCGCTGCGGGGGACGGCGCGGGCAGCGCCGACGCCACCTCACCTGGCGAGGCCCGCAACCGGGTGCGCGCGCTCGCACGGGCGCAGGAAGGGCGCGCATGGCGGCTCGGTCGCCTGGTCCAGCGGCTCCACGATGAGGTACGCGCCGCGCGCACGGTCACGGCGGCAGAGGCGGTGCAGGGGCTGGAGACGATGGTAAGTCAACTGGCCGCTCAGACCGGCAAGGCGGTGACGCTGACCGTGGAGGGCGAGCAGGTATCGCTCGACCGCCAGATCGCTCAGACCATCCGCGACCCCCTGATTCACATTCTCCGCAACTCGGTCAGCCACGGAATCGAGCCCCCGAACGAGCGGACAGAGCGGGGCAAACCCGCCACAGGCACCGTGGCGCTGCGGTTCCGGGTGCGCGGCCTGCGCCTCGAAGTGGACATCGAGGACGACGGCCGGGGAATCGACCTTGCGGCGCTGCGTCAGCGCGGCGTGGCGGCTGGCCTGCTGACGCCGGAGGAGGCAGCGACCGCAACGGATGAGCGGGTCGCGAACCTGGTCTTCGAGCCCGGTATCTCCACCGCGCGCACCGCCGACCGCCTATCGGGCCGCGGTATCGGCATGTCCATCGTGGCACACGCCGTCGCCCGCCTGGGGGGAGAGTTGCGGGTCATCCCACGCCCCGCCGAGACCGCCGCCGGCACCCTGTTCCGCCTTTCGCTGCCCCTGTCGCTCTCCACCCAGCGCCTGCTCCTGGTGGAGGCGGGCGGGCAGACATTCGGCATCCCGACCTTCGCCGTGGAGCGTCTGCTCCGGGTCGAGGAGGACCAGTTTCGCCGCGTCGGGGGGGTGGAGGTGCTCCCCCTTGAGAGGGGGCGGCCGCTACCCGTGATGGCGCTGGGAGCGCTCCTCGGCCTCGCCCCGGCCGTGGAGGACGCCGGCAGCGCCGCCCCGGCGGGCCGGCGGCGCATGGTCGTGGAGGTGTCGCTGGGCGGGAGCCGCTGGGGGCTGAGCGTGGACGACATTCGGGAGGAGCGCGAGGTGGTGGTGCGACCGCCGGGGCCGTACCTGAACTGGGCACGCACGGTGAGCGGGTCGGTCGTGCTGGAGGACGGCCGGGTGGCGCTAGCGCTCCTCCCGGGCGTCCTCGCAGGCCGCCTCCGGGCGGCGCCGGGACGCGGGCGACCCGCCCCGGCGCGCGCGCGCGCGGAGCGCCGCTCCCGCCCGGGTGCGGAGCGGCGTCGGCAGCAGCGCACCATCCTCGTGGCGGATGACTCGGTCACGACCCGTACCCTGGAGCAGAGCATCCTGGAGGCGCACGGGTATCGCGTCCTGCTAGCCACGGATGGCGCACAGGCCCTGGCCACCCTGCGCGAAGGGATGGGGATGCCCGAGCGCCGCGTCGATCTGGTGGTAAGCGATGTGGAGATGCCGCGGATGACCGGCTTTGAACTCCTGGCAGCCATCAAGGAGGACGCCCGACTCGCGGCGATACCGGTCATTCTCGTGACGTCGCGCGAGGCGTACGAGGACCGCGAGCGGGGCCTTTCGCTGGGTGCGGATGCCTACATCGTAAAGCGAAAGTTCGACCAGAGCGAACTGCTCCAGGCTATCGAGCAGTTGATCGTCTGATTCGGGTAGATACGGAAAAGTAGTTTGTCCCGTGATCTCTTGTAGAATGTAGTGCGCCCTGACATGCCGAAGATCCGCGTCCTCATAGTCGAAGACTCCGACGTCGTCCGGAACCTGCTGGAGTACATCGTGGCGGCCGACGATCGGCTGGAAGTCGCGGGCTCCGTGCCGTCAGCCGAGGAGGCGATCCGGGTTCTCCCCACGCTCCGCCCGGACGTGATCTCGATGGACATCAACCTGCCGGGCATGGACGGCCTGGAGGCGACCCATCGCATCATGACCGCCCACCCGACGCCGATTGTGATCGTCTCCTCTACGGTCTCCGCGGACGAGGCGCAAACGTCGCTGGAAGCCCTCCGTGCGGGCGCGCTGGCGGTATCGGAGAAGCCGGTCGGCCCCGGTCATCCGAGCTTCGACGCCCTTTCCCGGCAGATCGCCAACCGCCTCGCCCTGATGAGCGAAGTCCCGGTAATCCGGCAGCGGCAGGGCCGCTTGTGGCGCTCTCCCGCCCGCGAAACCGTACCGCCTCCTGCTCCGGTGCCCCGGCGCCGGGACACGGCACCGTACCGCTACGTCGGCGTAGTGGCTTCGACCGGCGGGCCGCAGGCGCTGGTACGTCTGCTAGCAGACCTGGGAGACACGCCGCCCGCGCCGGTCTTGCTGGTACAACACATTCCGCCGGCGTTCGTGGACAGCTTCGCGCGCTGGCTGAATGACGTGGTTCCCCTCAGCGTTAGCGTGGTAACGTCGGCGACGGTCCCGCAGGCGGGGCGGGTATACCTGGCGCCCGGGGAACGGCACCTGGTGCTGCGCGGCGGCGGGGGCGGCGGGGGCGGGCAGTCCCCCCTGCTGGACACCGACGACGGCCCGCCTGTCAGCGGGCAGCGACCGTCCGGCACGCGGCTCTTCGAGTCGATGGCGCACACAGCGGGGCCGGAGTCGATCGGCGTACTTCTGACAGGTATGGGAGAGGATGGCGCCGAAGGGCTCGTCGCGCTCCGCCGAGCGGGCGGGTATACTATTGCGGAACATGAATCCACGGCGGTGGTGTACGGCATGCCTGCGGCCGCGGTCCAGCGGGGTGGCGCCGTCAATATCCTCCCGTTGCCCGAGATCGGCGCCTGTGTGCGCGACCTACTCCACGGCACGGATGGCGAACCGGCGTGAAGACGGAAAACCTGGCATTGAGCAGCCTATTTTCATCGATCCCCGTGCGGCGTAGCAACAGCGGCGTCTCGATCAGGCTTGCCCGGAGCTTGGCGCGATGAACCGCCTTACCGAACACTCCGGCGCCCCGGTGACTCCCACCACGCAGGGCCCGTTCCACCTCCTCCTGGTCGAAGACTCCGACACCCAGGCAATGCGCCTGCGGATCGTTCTGGAGGCGCGGGGATGGCACGTCACGCGCGCGGCATCCGGCGAGGAGATGCGCGCAAACCTCTTCCCCGCGGCGTCGGACCCCGCTCGCCCCGCCCTTTTTGACCTGGTTCTGCTCGACTACCACCTGCCGGACACGGACGGCGATGTCCTGTGCCGGGAGATTCGGGGGCACCCGGCCACGCGCAACCTGCCGGTACTGATGCTGACGGCATCCGCGGGCGAGGACACGGAGCTTCGCGGCCTACAGAGCGGAGCCGATGACTACGTCTCCAAGGCCGCTCCGAACGATGTGCTGCTGGCCCGCCTGGAGATACTTCTGGTCCATGCGCGCGACCGCGCGGACCTGCGCGAACGCTACGAGCGTGAGCATCGGGTCGCGGAAGAGCTTCAGATGGCGCTGCTCTCCACGGCGCCCGAGGACGCCTTTGCGGGGCTGTCTATCCGAACACTCTACGAAGCCGCCTGGGACGAAGCGCAGATCGGCGGCGACTTCTACGATATCCGGGCGCTGGAGGCGCCGAAGGTCGCCATCATCATCGGCGATGTGGCAGGAAAGGGGCTGCGGGCGGCAACGTTCACGGCGGAGGTGAAGTTCGCCCTGCGCGCCATCCTGCACGACTGCGCCGACCCCGGGCAGGCGCTCACCAAGCTGAACGACTTCCTGGTGGAGGGCAGCAACCGAAACCCCTGGTCCAGCACGGCGATGGTCGCTCTGTGCCTGGCGCTGTACGACACGGCCACCGGCGAGGTCCGCCTGGCGGCGGCTGGGACGGAGCCCCCACTTCATCTGCGCCGTTCCGAGGACGGCGTCTGCCACGCCCATGAGGTGAGCGAGGACCAAGGGCCGTTCCTGGGGGTAATGGAGGGGATGACGTACACAACGGTGGCGCTGACACTCGCCCCCGGCGACGCCCTCATGCTGTTCACCGACGGCCTCACCGAAGCGCGGCAGCGACGCGGGCCGATGCTCGGCTATGAGGCTCTGGCGGAGCTGGCGCGGACGACGTTCGAGTCCACCCGTGGCGCCATCGACCCGGTGGTGGATACGGTCCTGACGCGGGCCAAGGAGATCGCCGGCGGGCAGTTGATGGACGACGCCTGCCTCATTGCGCTTCAGAGAAAGCCGGAAGGCGCACCGCCCTCCCCGCCATCCTGACTTGCCTTTGCGCCGGAAACGTGGGATAGTAAAGGTGTAGAGCGCGGCCGTGTTGCCCGGGTGTTTCTTTCCGGGGCGTGACATGGCCGGCATCGGCTTTCTCTACGGATCACTCCGGGCGGTCGGGCAGCCTCCTGCGGGCGGCTTTCCCCCATTCGACCCACCGCCCTTTCCTGCCAACCACTGCATCGGTTCGTTCGCCCGCCGCCGCGCCCCGGGACGCGGCCTGTTCCCGCGCGGGCGCCGGTGCGCGACCTGCTGCGGCCCTTCCGCGCGCCCCTGCGCGCTGCTTGCCCGCAGAGAATGGACACCTTATTTGAGAACTTCTTCGCCCTTCGGGGGCCGTCGGGAAATCGTCGTCGTTTGTGGCTCGTGCCAGTTCCAGTCCTCTATTCCCCCCGCTGCCATCAGCCGCAACTCCTACTTCTGCTCCAGCTGTGGCAAGGCGATCGACCTTCTGACGCAGGCGTTCCGCCCCACGGGCGAGGGCGCGGGCGGATTCACGGCGGGCGCGCGTCGTGACCGTGGAAACTCGCGCTACAAGAGCGCGCGGAAGGGCCGCCGTTAAGGCCTACGTGAGCGGGTGCGTGTGAGGAGGGGGCAGGGTGGGTCGTGCTGGATTCGAACCAGCGGCCAATGCCTTAAAAGGGCACTGCTCTACCACTGAGCTAACGACCCGTGCGGGAGCGAACACGCCGATTATATCACAGGTTCCGCGGGCGTCCAGACGCCGCGCCTTCCGCCTGATAGAATGGGGCGTCATGCCCGCCGAATCCCCCTCCCCTTCCGCCGCTGTCACCGCAGTCCCCGCCGTGTGGACCTTCCCCGCCCTGGGCGCCCTGCCCGGGGTGGTACATGGCATGACCCTGCGCTCGGGCGGCGTCAGCGCCGCCCCGTTCGACTCCCTTAACCTCGGGCTTCATGTCGGCGACGACCCGGCTTCCGTTCTGGAAAACCGGCGCCGCGCCGCTCTCGCCTTCGGCCACTCCCTTGATGCGCTGACGTGCGCAGAGCAGGTCCACGGCGGCCATGTCGCGCGGGTGACTGCGGCAGACGCCGGGCGCGGCGCGCGCCGCTTCGCCGACGCCCTTCCGGGTGCCGATGCGCTGGTCACGGACTCCACAGATGTCCTCCTTGCCCTCTTTTTTGCTGACTGCGTCCCAGTGTTCCTGGCAGACCGTGAGGGGCGCGGCGTGGGCGTGGCGCACGCGGGATGGCGGGGACTGGTCGCGGGCGTGGTGGAGGCCACGGTCCGCGCGATGCGGGATGAGTTGGGAGTGCCGGCCGAGCGTCTGCTCGCCGCCGTCGGGCCGAGCATCGGCCCCGGGGCCTTCGAGGTAGGCGAGGAGGTGGCGGCCCGCTTCCCCCGCTCGACCGTACGCGAAGGAGACGGGCCGCCGCGCGTCGATCTCTGGCGCGAAACCGCCCTCCGCCTCCGCGACGCCGGCGTTCCGGAGGGGCAGATCACGGTAGCGGGCGTCTGCACAACCGCCGATTCCGAACGCTGGTTCTCTCATCGGCGCGACGGGGGGCGGACAGGGCGCATGGGGGCCTTTATCGGTCTGCGACGCTCGCCCTGAGCGCAGCGTTACGCGACCGTGATCGCCGCCTCGCCTGCGCCCCGCCCCGTGACCCGGCCGATGACCGCCCGGGTAGCCACGCCGCGCTCCTCCAGAGCCGCCGTCAGGTTATTCAGGGCATCCGGCGCCACGGCGATGCACAGGCCGCCCGACGTCTGCGGGTCGAGCAACACGTCGCGCAGATCGGCCGGCACGTCCGGTGCGAAGGCAACAAACTCCTCCAGATACCGCTCGTTTGCGCCCCCTCCCCCCGTGGTATAGCCCGCTTCGGCCAGCTCTCTGGCGCGCGGAAGCAGGGGGATACCCGCGCAGTCCAGGCGGATGGTAATGTCCGTCCGATGGCGTATCCAGTGGCTCAGGTGGCCCAGCAGACCAAACCCAGTGACGTCCGTCGCGGCGTGTACCGCCCCCTCCGGCCCTGTGCCGACCGCCCGCATCGCCTCCGCCGCGCCCCGGTTGAGCGTCGCCATCGTCCGCACCGCCGTCTCGAGGGTGGCGGGGTCCAGCGCATCCCTCTTGGCGGCCGTGGTCAGAATGCCCGTCCCGAGGGGCTTGGTGAGAACCAGCACGTCCCCGGGACGCGCCCCGGCGTTGGTCACAACCCGCTCCGGGTGGACGGTCCCGGTGACGGAAAGGCCGTACTTGGGTTCGGGGTCGTCTACGCTGTGCCCGCCCGCCAGATGGACGCCCGCCTCGCGCATCTTGTCCGCCCCGCCACGCAGTATCTCTGCCAGCATCGCGCCCGGCAGTTCCTTGATCGGGAAGCAGACGATGTTCAGCGCGGTCAGGGGCGTGCCCCCCATCGCGTACACATCCGACAGGGAGTTGGCGGCGGCGATGGCGCCAAACCAGTACGGGTCGTCCACGATCGGCGTGAAGAAGTCCACTGTCTGAATCAAGGCGACGTCCGGGGAGAGGCGAACGACGCCGGCATCGTCGGAGGTATCCAGGCCGACGAGGAGATCCGGGTGCCGCTCACGCGGCAGCGAGCCTAGAATTTCTTTAAGGGCCGACGGCCCTATCTTGCTCGCTCACCCGGCGCAACGGACCCGCGCGGTCAGGCGCTCTGCCGCCCACTTGCGCCCGTCGAAGGGTTCCTGTCCGGCCATGCTCACAGAATACCACGACGCAGAGCAGCGGAGTCGGTGTCCCCCTCAGCAGGCGCGCAGCGACGGAAGAAGTCCTCCCAGCGGAGGAAATGCCCCTCCGGGGCGGTGACGCCCCAGTCGAAGCCAGCCGCATCGCCGCCGAGTGTGATCGGGACACGTACGCCCCGCCAGTGGTCGAGCGGCTCCCACGGCACAAACACCGTTCCGGCGGGCAGCCAGCGGGACGTCACTCCCAGGGAGTCGTAGTCGTACACCAGCGCTTCGACGTCGGCCAGGGTGCGGTGCCTCTGTCCTGCGAGGATACGGTGGTCGTCGGGGGGCGGCGCGCCCACGGACTGCCCGCCTTACGACCCGATCGGCGCGTCCATACGACGCCACCGCAGCAGCAGGCCGCCCAGAAGGCAGAACAGGAGGCCGGGCGGGAGCAGGCGCTTGGGCAGGTACATCCGCTCCCGGGAGGCGAGGCGGGCGTTCTCCGGGTCGGCCGGGTCGTAGAGTACCTCGACCGGCTTTCCCCAGGGAAGCTGCACCCCCACCGACTCGTCCTGGAAGTTGACCTTTTTGCCGTCCCGGGTCGTAAAGTCGATGTTGTACAGGAAGTCGTAGCTCTCTTCGCGCTTCTGGTGGTTGCGGAACCCGAACTCGTCTATCAGGGTGCCGGACGCGCGGTGGGCGCGACTGTGGAACCGCAACTCCGACGCGCCGAAGTAGCCCCCGATCAGGAGGCAAACGACACCCGGCACAAGCAGCAGTTGGGCGACGGCCCTCGCCCGGTCGCGCATTCCCTTCGGCATTCTCGCCTCCTTGAGCGGATGGTTCTATGCCGCTCGCGCGGCGACCTCTTTCACAGCCGCCGCGACCTCCTGCTCCTCGTCTGGATCGACGGCGCGCAGGTCGAGCAGGACACGACCGGCCTCGATACGGCCAAACACCGGTACGTCGCGCCCGCGGAGCCGCCGCGCGACCGCCGCAGCACCAAGTGCTTCGTACTCCACGGCGACAGCGAAGGAGGGCAGCGTGTGGCCGGGCAACGAGCCGCCGCCGATCTCCGCAACCGACGGAACCACCTCACAGGCGAGGCGCGAAGATACCACCGCCCCGGCCACGCGGGCGCAGGCGGCGCGTACGTCCTCCGCGGGCCGCGCGATACGCCGCAGGACCGGAACCTCGTCCCACGCGCGGCCGAGGCGGTACAGGCGCAGGGTCGCCTCCAGCGCCGCTAGGGTGAGTTTATCGGGGCGCAGGGCGCGGGCAAGCGGATGGCGTTTCATGGGGCCAATCACATCACGTGTGCCCACCAGGATGCCCGCCTGCGGCCCGCCCAGGAGTTTATCTCCGCTGAACCAGACGGCATCCGCTCCCGCGGCGACCGATGCCGGGGCGGTCGGCTCGTCGGTCAGGCCAAAGGGTGACAGGTCCACCAGAGCCCCGGAGCCGATATCGTCCGCGACCGGAACGCCCGCCCTCTGCCCCAGAGCGACCAGTTCGGCGATCGGAACCTCCTCCGCGAACCCGATCACCTTGTAATTGCTCGGATGGACCCGGAGCAGCAGCGCGGTGTTTTCCGTCAGGGCGCGCTCATAGTCGGAGAGCCGGGTCCGGTTCGTGGTCCCTACCTCAATCAGGTGGGCGCCGGCACTCGCGATGACGTCCGGGAGGCGGAACTGCCCGCCGATCTCTACCATCTGCCCACGCGACAGGATCACCTCACGCTCCGCCGCGAGCGACGCGATGGCGAGGAACGTCGCCGAGGCGTTGTTATTCACCACGAAGGCGTCCTCCGCGCCGGTGAGTTCCCGGAGCAGGTCCGCGACGTGGGCCTGACGGGAGCCCCTGCCGCCCGTGGTTTCGTCCACCTCCAGCGCAGCGTGCGCCCCGGCGACCTCCGCCACGGCGCGAGCGGCGGACGGGGCGAGTGTCGCGCGGCCAAGGTTGGTGTGGAGTAGAACGCCGGTGGCGTTCACGGCGCGGCGCAGGGTCGGCTTCGCTTGCAGGTCCGCCCACTCGGCGGCGCGGGCGGCGAGAATGGCAGCGTCCGGTGCGTCCGCGGCGCGGCCGGTCAGCAGTTCGCCGCGAGCGGCCTCAATGGCGGCGCGGGCGGCGCGAGTGGCAAGGGGGCGGGCGAGGTGCGCCAACTCCGGGCGGGCAGCGAGGCGTTCGACCGCGGGCAGGGCGCGCAGCAACGGCGCGCGCTCCGCGCCGCCCGCGCCGCCTTCCCCCGCGCTCACGCGGAGCGGCCCCGCATCCCGGCCAGCGCGGCGGCGAAGCGGGTGGCCTCCTCCTCGTCGAACTCGCCGGGGCCAAACGTCAGGAGATGCTGCGCCCATGCCAGATCCGCCAGCGTCACCACCAGATCTCCGGACGGCGTGAAGAAGACCCCGAGTTCGCGGATGTCGTGGCGGGCATTCAGGCGCAGGGGCAGCCGCAGGGCCGCGCGCCGGACACCCGCGGCGGCCAGGGCGGTGGCGCCGGCGACGCCGAGCGTGGCATAGCCCGCCGGCCGCTTGCGCCGGTAGACCAGCGCCGCGCCCGCCGCAGCGATGCCCATGAAGAGCGACGCCCCCCAGAACAGCGCCGCATGGTCCATGCGGGCCGACGCCTGCAGGAGACGCGCCCGGTAGGGCGGCGAGAGTACGATGCCACAGGTGCCGTCCGCATACAGTTCGACCCGCCCGCGCTCCTCGGTGCTGTCGCCGAGGACGCTGCCCAGGCGGAAGAAGTTCAGGGTGGCCACAACCGGGGCTTCGGCGGCGGCGCTCACGATTTGTCGTCGTCCTTATCGCGCTCAGACTTGCGGGCGATCAGGCGAATGGGAGTGCCCTCGAACGCGTACGCCTTGCGGATCTGGTTCTCCAGGTACCGCTTATAGGAGAAGTGCAGCATCTCGGGGTCGTTGACGAACAGGACGATAGTGGGCGGCTTGACGCCCGCCATTGTGGCGTACTTGACCCGGAAGGTGCGCCCCTTATCGTTCAGCGGGCGGAAGTCCACGGCGTCCCGTATCACGCGGTTCAACTCACCGGTCGGGATACGCAGCGCGTGGTTCTCCGCCGCCGACAGCACCGTCTCCACGGCCGCGCCGATACCCGTGCGCCGCAGCGCGGAGGTGAAGGCGATCGGCGCATAGGAGACGAACGGCATTTCGTCGCGCAGATGCTGGGTGAACGCGTGGATCGGGTTCTTGCCGGGGTGCGCCTCGGTGACCTTCGCGCGCCCCTCGTCCCACTTGTTGACCAGAAGGACCGAGGCCCGGCCCGCGTCATGCGCCATACCGGCGACGCGCTTGTCGCCGTCGCGCAGCCCCTCGATAGAGTCGATCACGGTCACGGCGACATCGCTGCGCTCAATGGCGCGCTGCGCCCGCAGCACCGAGTAATACTCGACCGAGCCCTGGATCTTGCCGGAGCGCCGTATGCCCGCGGTGTCGATCAGGAGCATCTTCTGCCCCTCCCACTCGAACTGCGTGTCGATGGCATCGCGGGTGGTGCCGGCCACCGGGGACACGATGGAGCGCTCCTCGCCCAGAATCGCATTGAGCATGGAGGACTTGCCGACGTTCGGGCGCCCGATCAGGGCGACACGCACGGTGTCTTCGTCCACCTCGTCATCGCCGGCGTCCGGCGGGAACGCCTCCACCACATCGTCCAGCAGGTCGCCGACACCGCGCCCGGAGAGCGCGGAAACGGTGTAGACCTGGCCCAGTCCCAGTTCGTAGAACTCGGCGGCCTCCTGGTCCCGTTTGGAGTTGTCCGCCTTGTTCACCACCAGGAACAGGGGCGTCGTGGAGCGGCGAAGCAGTTCGGCCAGGTCCCGGTCGTTGGATGTGATGCCATCCTCGACATCCACCAGAAGGAGGATGACGTCCGCCTCCTCCATGGCGACCTCGGCCTGGACGCGAATCAGAGCCTGGAGCGGGTCCTCCTCGTCCATGCTGATGCCACCGGTGTCGATGAGTGTATAGCCGCGGCCGTTCCACTCACCGTCGGCGTACAGACGGTCACGGGTGATGCCGGGAATGTCCTCGACGATGGCGATGCGCTGCCCGGTAAGACGGTTGAAGAGGGTGGATTTGCCGACGTTGGGGCGGCCAACGACGGCGACAATGGGTTTCGGCACAGGAGCCGCCTCCTTTCTGCCCGGAGCGGGGTATCGGGGTTAGTGTACCGCGAGACCGCCGTTTTCGCCCCCCTGCTCTACCCGCCGCCGTCGATCGTGCCGAAGTAGTGCGCGAAGAACGCGTCCGGCTGCACCGTGTACGCCACGCGGTGCGGTCCGGTCTCGCCGGGCTTCCAGAGCGTCATCCCCGCGAGTGGCCCTTCGTGGAGAACGATTTCCGCTTTCCCCGGGCCGTAGCCGCAGATATCGGGCTCGAACACGCAGGCCGCGGCGAGCGGATCGTGGAAGGTGATCCGGTTTACGCTGCGGAACCAGACCTCCGCCATCTTCGCGACGATGCCCAGGGGGCCGCCCGCCGCGGCGAACTTCTCGCGGCACTCATCGGCGGGGAGTACGCACTTCTCGGTCACCTCCAGCCCGATGGAGGTGAGGGTGCCGGGCGCCGCGTGCTTGAAGACCAGCGCGGTGGCGACGGGGTCCACGATGGCGTTCCACTCGGTGCGTCCCGGGCCGTGCCCGTGGCGCCCGGTAAAGACGCCGCACATCAGCACCACGCGCTTCAGCAGCGTCGGAATCTCGGGGTCAGCGGCGAAGAGCGCAGAGATATTGGTCAGGGGACCGACCGCGAGCAGCGTGATCTCACCGGGACGCGCGCGGATGGTGCGGCGCAGGAAGTCGATCGCCTCGGCTGGCGGTCCGTAGTCCGTCCGGTGCGGTTGGTCCTTGACCGCCTCGTACTGCGGCACGTTCGGCTGGCCCGGACCGAAGAGGAGCGGCCCGGTCAGTCCCGCGTAAATGGGCACGTCCTCGCGGCCGTCGGCGCGGCAGACGACCTCCGCAAGCGCCGCCCGCTGCTTCGTGTCGCCCGTCACCGTCGTGATGCCGAGCAGCTCGCAGCGCTTTTGGCGCAGCAGGTACGCCAGCGCCACGGCATCATCAATATCCGAGCCGATATCGGTGTCGAAAAGAATGGGAATCCGGTCCGCCGCCATCGTCGCCCCCAGGTCAAAGGTTGCGAGTAAGTTAGCGCGCCGTACGCCGATTCCCTACCGTGCTCAGATCAGAAAGACACGGACATCGGTGTTGTCGTACGTTCCGCGCATCTCGCGCCGGAAGAGGCGCCGGCCTCCCGCCACGATGCCCTGGGCGAGTCGCAGGTCCACAAACCGCTCCGCCGTGCCCTCGGAGATGCTCAAGCCTCGCGGGTCCTTGCCGCCGCTCTGGCAGTAGAGAGCGTGGTCGAAGTGCTCCCGCTCATGCACCTTGCCGTCGTGGATGTGCACGGTCGGGAAGAAGAGGGTATCCGGTTCGCGGGTGTAGAACTCCAGGGCCATCGGATGCACCGTCGTCATCTTCCGCCCCGGTTTGAGCTGGAACACGGCAAATCCATAGTCGGCGTAACCGGGGAGATGCTGCCAGGTCGCCTCCGGCAGGCGGAAGCGCGGGTCGAGGCGGTCAAACTGCTCGACCGCGGGCACGTAGCTCGCGGTGAAGTCGCCCACCTCATACACCGGAAGCGGCACGGGGCCGCCCGCGCCCCCTCCCCCCCCATAACCGCCGGATGTCCGGTTCGCGCTGGAGGCAGGGAAGGCGGATGCCAGCCCCTTGAAGAAATCCGGGTACGCCTTCATGTTCCGGAAGCGGACCGCCCGCTCCCGGTACTCCGGCGCCACCGGAAGCGGCAAGATCATGGCAACCGGTTCCCGGGCGGCGAAGTTCATCTGATAGACCAGCACCTGCACCTGGGGGTTCACCAGGCGGGCGAACAGGTTGGTATCCACGACTCTCTCCACCGCACGGGAAAAACAACACATAGGGCCTGATTCCTTCTCGCGTTGCGCTTCGCGCTGTCGCCTATTAGTCCCCCCGACCAGGCGCCGCCTTCACAGGTCCCAGAGTTTCACGGAGCCATCCGCGCTGCCGGTAACCACGGTGCGGCTGTCCGGGGAGAAGCCGACCGAAAGGATGGCGCGGTCGCCCGCCTGCAGGAGGCGCCGCGCCTTGCCAGACTTCGCTTCGGTCAGGGCCACCATGCCGTCCGCCCGGGCAACCGCCAGGTGGTCGCCGTTCGGGGAGTAGGCGACCTGCTCCGCGGTGGAGGTAGGGGGTATTCCAAAGCGACCGCCCCCCGCGGTCAGGCGCTCGGCGCGGTACGCGACCTTCCCGGTGGTCACCTCCCAGGCGACAGCCGGGGTGGCGTCGCTGTCGCGAACGGCAGCGGCAAGGTTCTTGCCGTCCGGCGAGAAGGCAACGCCACCAAACTCCATCTTCGGCTCGGCCAGCGCCCGGACCACCAGCCATGTCCCCGTGTCCAGTAGCAGCACCTTCCGCCCCACGGACACCGCGGCAAGGCGGCCGTCCGGCGAGAACGCCACACCCCGCACACTCCCCTCCAGCGGGATTGCGCGAACAAGACGCTTCCGGGACTTCGCGGCGGCGGTCGTGTCGAACACACGACCGGGCTCCTCCTCGATAAGACTCTCGGCGTCCCAGACGAACAGCTTCTTCGGTACGCCGCCCCCGAGAAGGAGGCGGCCGTCCGGCGAGAACGTCAGGTGTTCCACCTCGCCCGCCGCATCGGTCAGGCTGGACGGGTCTACCGAGTCGTTGGCTGCGTGCACAATCCGGACGGTCTTGGTATACGCGAGAGCGACCGCAAGCGTCTTGCCGGACGGCGACAACGCCGCGGCGCGCACGCCTTTGCCGGAGAGGGGAAACGCCCGGGTGACCGCGGCGCCCGTGGCGGGGTCGTACTCGGTCAGTCCTGCCCGATCCCCCACCAGAACGCCCTTGCCGTCCGCCTGGAAGACGACCGCGTGCACATCCCCCGTCCCATCAATGGTGCGGCGGGGGCTTGTAACGATGGGGACGGAGTTGGGTAGCCCCGCAACGATGCCGGACCGGGCTTTGGCGGGCATCGAGCGGGCAACGTAAAACAGGACGATCGTGCCTACGATGCACCCGATGACGCCTGCGATAATCAGGCCGTAATCGGGCTTGCGGGTCTTGCTCTTGCTGCTCTTGCGGCTGCCGGGAGGGCGGCGGCGTGCGGGGGCGGAGGGTCGGGGGGCGGACACAGGGCGGCGGTTCCTTCTCCGGTTCAGTGGCGCGGCGCGGCGCCAGCGCCGCCGGGGCGCGAGCGCTCGGCGTAACGCCTGGCATACGTGAGGACGCCGCCCAACAGGAAGAACCCGATCACCGCGCGCGGGAGCGCAGCGCGCTGGTAGGAGGTCAGGTCCCATCCGGGCCGCGCGGCGAGAAGCCCCGCGTTGTAGGCCGCGGGGATCAGCACGAAGATAAGCAGGGCCGCCACTGCTCCGTAGACCAGCGCCGTCAGCAGCCAGATTCGCAGGGCGGGGTTCATAGCCGGGTCGCCGCTCCTAGGGGGTGTCGGCGTCCTCACGCCCGGCATCTTCGATCACCTGCTCGGCCATGTAGATCGGCGCCCGGGCCCGAAGCGCCAGCGCAATGGCGTCGGACGGGCGGGCGTCGATGTCCACAGACTCGCCGTCCTTCTGCTGCACGGTGATGCGGGCGTAGAACGTACTCTGCCACAGGTCGTCGATCGTCACGCGCTCGACGGTGCCGCCGAGGCGATCGATCACATTCTTGAGGAGGTCGTGCGTCATAGGGCGCTCAGGAGCAGGCCCCTCCAGCGCCATCTGAATCGCCATCGTCTCAAAGGGGCCGATAAAGATCGGCGCCCGGCGCCCGCGGTTGTCGCGCAGCAGCACGAACGTCTGGCGGAGCAGACCGTCCGGGTTATTGGGGTCGGTGGCCCCCCAGATCCCCATCACCTTGACCTCTTTTTCGTTCAGGGTGCGGGGCGTGCGATTCTCCGTCTCCGAGGTCACCTCGTAAGGGTTCGCATCGGGGTCGAACGCGCGCTCGCCCTCAGCGGCGTCCTCGCCGCGAGGGGCATCATCCCCCGGCTGCCAATCTCGAAATAGGTCTCGAAAGTCGTCGGCCATCGGTTTTCTGCCTTCTTACGCGAAAGCGCGGCGGCGGCGGCCGGCCCGCCCGCCCCGGGTGTCGCCACCGTCACCTGGCAGGCCGGCTGCCGGGCCGCTTCTTCGGCGTACCCGGCAGTTTCGCCGCGCGCTAATCGTTCTCCTTGGTGCTGGAGCGGTTGACCATGCCCAGGAACTCCTTATTGGACTTGGTCTTTTCGAGCCGGTCAATCAGGAGTTCCGTCGACTCTTTGGTACCCAGACCCGCCAGTACCCGGTGCAGTTGCCAGAGCTTTTTCAGCTCATCCTCAGGGTACAGCAGTTCATCGTGGCGCGTGCCGGAGGCCTTAATGTCGATGGCCGGGTAGATGCGCTGCTCCGCAAGCGAGCGGTCCAGCTTCAGTTCCATGTTACCCGTCCCCTTGAACTCCTCGAAGATGATGTCGTCCATCCGGGAGCCCGTTTCGACCAGCGCCGAGGCGATGATGGTCAGGGAGCCGCCATGCTCAATATTACGTGCCGCGCCGAAGAAACGTTTCGGGCGGTAGATGGCTGCCGGGTCCAGACCACCCTGGAGGGTGCGCCCCGAGGGGTTCACGGTCAGGTTGGAGGCCCGCGACAGGCGCGTGATGGAGTCCAGGAGCAGGACCACGTCGCGGCCGAGTTCTACGAGCCGCTTCGCCTTCTCCAGCACCATGTCCGCCACGCGCATATGGTTCTCCGGCGGCTCATCGAAGGTGGAGGCTACCACATCGCCCTTGACGGAGCGCCGGATGTCGGTTACCTCTTCCGGACGCTCGTCGATCAGGAGCACCAGGAGAGTCACCTCCGGGTGGTTCGTGGTGATCGAGTTGGCGATGGTCTTCAGCAGGATGGTCTTACCGGCCTTGGGCGGAGCGACGATCAGGCCGCGCTGCCCCTTACCGATGGGAGCGATCAGGTCGATGAATCGGGCGGCGATGTTCTTGGGCTCCGTCTCCAGAACCAGCCGCTCGTTCGGATAGATGGGCGTCAGCTCGTCGAACTGCGGCCGGTTGCGTGCCACCTCGGGGTCCACGCCGTTGACCTGCTCGACTCGCAGCAGCCCGAAGTACTTCTCGGAGTCCTTAGGCGGCCGGATCTGCCCGATCACGGTGTCCCCGGTCTTCAGGCCGAACCGCTTGATCTGCGTCTGCGAAACGTAGATGTCCTCGCCGTTCGCCTGGAAGTTGTTGTGCCGCAGGAACCCGAAGCCCTCGCCGGTGATCTCCAGGACCCCCTGCCCGAGCTGCTGGTCGCCGTCGTCGTCGCGGTCGCGATCCTGATTGCCGCGCCCGCCGCCCCGCTCACCGCGCTCGGACCGATCTCCGCGGTCCGACCGGTCGCCACGCTCTCCCCGGTCGCCGCGCTCTGCCCGATCACCTCCCCGCTCTCCCCGCTCGCGGAACGAGGCACGCGGAGGACGCGTGGTGTAGGTGGCAGGCGGCAGAACGGGCACGGAGGGACCGCCCGCGGCCGCGAGGGCCGGCGCTACAGCGCCCGCACCGTCTTCCACCGCGGCGGAGGTCGGCAGCGCCCCCTCGACAATCGCCTCCAGCACGCTGCGCGAGGCGATGGGGTCAGGAGCCGTCACGGAGTCGGCGCCATCCTCGCCAGTGGGGGGCGCGCTCGCGGCGGCGCTGCGGGTGCGCCGGGTCGTGGTCTTGGACGTGGCCGACGAGGAGGTGCGCGACCCGGCAGTCTTTGCCGCAGCGGTACGCGTCCCGCGTCGGCGCGGGGTCGTCGTGCCGCCGTCGTCGTCCGCCGGAGGCGTGGGGAAGGCCTCCGGTTCGGGAGGGGTTTCTACGGTGGTATCAGTGGAGTCCATTCAGTCTTTCCTCGAATAGTTACCCTGGCGGGTACGGAAGTAAGCGGCGGCGGGGCGCCGCGCCGGGTAGCGGGATGGCGGATGTGGTGGTGGCGGTGATCGGTCGTCGTGGTAAAGCGGTAATATCTCCTGTCCCCTAGAAACGGAGCAAGCCAACAGGGTTCCCGAGGAACGACCGGGGCACTCCGCGGACGGCGGACGGAAGTCTCATGGCGACATGGGCGATGCGGGGAACGCGCCAGCGACGCAGCCGCGATGGACCGGATCAAGCCCACACGAAAAGGAACAGGAACCTCGGACAGTGACGGTCAAACGTGGAGAGCATACGGACGGAGTACAGCGGACGCACGCTCAAGGGAAAGGAAGAATGCGAATCCCGTCGACCAAAAGGCTCCGGGAACCACTACATTATACCACAAGGTTTGTTCCACAAAACGTCGTGAAAACACCCCTTATGGCCGACCCACGTCAACCGCCGCCGTAAACGATGGGTTTTAGCACACCGATATACGGCAACGAGCGGTACTTACCCGCGTAGTCGAGTCCGTAACCCACCACGTACCGCTCGTCGATCTCAAAGCCGGTGTAATCCGGTCCTACCGACTTGCGCGTGGCCTTGCGCTCGCGCGGCGTCTTGTCGAGCAGGGTGCAGACGCGCACCGATGCCGCGCGGCGTGAGCGCAGATTCTCCAGCAGGTACGCCAGACGCCGCGAAATCTGCTCCGTGGTGACATCCTCCACCACAAGGACATGCCGGCTCTCCACGGCCTCATCCAGGTCCTTCAGGATGCGTACCACGCCCGACGATTTGGTGCCCTCGCCGTACGACTGCACTGCAACGAAGTCAAAGGAGAGCGGCACCTCAATGTGCCGGACCAGGTCGGATAGGAAGAGCGCGGCGCCCGTGAGTATCCCCACCAGCACCAGGTCCTTGCCCTCATAGTCGGCGCTGATCTGCCGGCCCAGTTCCGCGACCCGCGCCGCGATCTGCTGCTCGGAGAAGCGAATCTCCGCGATATCCGGGTGGAGACGCCGCGCGACGGCGTCGGTATCGGCTTCGGTCGTCGGAGATAGTGCTGCTGAGGCTGCGTTCGAAGTCATCCCTGAGTTATCCACGTGTGCCCCGTCTCCCCGCTTGCTCGCGAGTGCGGCACGCCGTTTCTTTATCGGTTGGCGCCCGCCAGAAAATAGAGAGCATTCTGACGGGCAAAGAGTTCCCGGTCTGAGGGCGCGAAAGCGCGGGCCGCCTTTTTGGCGGCCCGCGCACGCCCGAATGGGCGCCGGGGAGTGTGACGGCGCGCCGTCACTCCCACTCGATCGTGCCGGGCGGCTTGGAGGTGATGTCGTAGACGACCCGGTTGACTCCCTCCACCTCGCCGACGATGCGGTTGGAGATGCGCTCCAGCACATCGAACGGCAGCCGCGTCCAGTCCGCGGTCATGGCGTCCTCGCTGCTGACGACGCGCAGAACGATGGGATAAGCGTAGGTACGCTTGTCCCCCATCACCCCTACGGACTTGGTGTCGGGCAGCACCGCAAAGGACTGCCACACACGCCGGTAGAGGCCCGCGCGCTTGATCTCCTCCACGACGATGGCGTCCGCCGTGCGGAGGATCTCCAGCTTCTCCAGCGTCACCTCTCCCAGCACGCGGATGGCGAGGCCGGGACCGGGGAACGGCTGGCGCCACACCATCTCGCTAGGCAAACCCAGCTCCTCCGCGACCCGCCGCACCTCGTCCTTGAACAGGTAGCGCAGCGGTTCGACCAGCTTGAGGCGCATGTTCTCGGGTAGGCCACCGACGTTGTGGTGGGTCTTGATCTTGGCGGCGTTCTTGGTGCCGGACTCGATAACGTCCGGATAGAGTGTCCCCTGCGCCAGGAAGTCTACCTGCTCGATCTTGTCCGCGATCTCGTCGAAGACGCGCACGAACTCGTTGCCGATGATCTTGCGCTTCTTCTCCGGGTCGGTCACGCCGGCCAGGAGGCGCAGGAAGCGCTCCTTCTCGTCGGCGTAGACCAGATTGATCTTGAACGTCTCCGCGAACGTGGTCCGCACCTGCGTCCCCTCGTCCTTGCGCATCAGGCCGGTGTTCACGAAGATGCAGGTAAGCTGATCGCCGATCGCCCGGTGCACCAGCGCCGCGACGGTGCACGAGTCGATGCCGCCCGACAGGCCGCAGACGACCCGCTTGTCCCCCACCTGCTCGCGGATGCTCTCCACGGCGTCCCGGATGAAGGACTCCATGGTCCAGAGCCCCTTGGCTCCGCAGTACTGGTACAGGAAGTTACGGATGATCTCCGTGCCCCAGGGCGTATGCACCACCTCCGGGTGGAACTGCACGGCGAAGAGCCGCTTCTCGCGGTTGGCGATCGCCGCGACGGGAGTCGCCGCGGTGACGGCCGTGATGGTGAAGCCCGGAGGTGGCGCTTCCACCAGGTCGCCGTGGCTCATCCAGCAGACGAGTTCCTTATTCAGCCCCCGGAACAGGTCGCTGTCGTCCAGCACGTCCAGCTGCGTCTTGCCGTACTCGCGCTGCTCGCCGGGACTGACGATCCCGCCGAGCTGGCGCGCCATAAGCTGCATCCCGTAGCAGATGCCCAGGATGGGGAGACCCGCCTCGTAGATCGCCGGGTCCACCACGGGCGCCCCGGGCTCGTAGCAGGACGCCGGCCCGCCCGAGAAGATGATGCCGATGGGCTTGGACGCCAGCACCTTTTCGAGCGGGGTGTCGGACGGAAGGACTTCGCAGTAGACCTTGCACTCACGCACACGGCGGGCGATGAGCTGGGTATACTGGGCGCCGAAGTCCAGGACAACGATATTCTCTTCGGGGCGCGGGATATCGGTGAGGGTGGGCACGTCAGCCGACCCCCTGCGCGCGCTGGAGAGACTTGCCCTCGGAGGGCAGAGAGGGCGCCACCATCATCTCGACCTCGTGCATCTCGCGGATGTTGTGCGCGCCGAGCGACCCCATGGACAGGCGGACCGCCCCCACGAGGTTCATGGTCCCGTCGTCGCGGTGCGCCGGGCCGTGGAGGATCTCCTGCAGGGTGCCGGAGACGCCGACCTTGATGCGCGTGCCGCGCGGCAGGTCCGCGCTGGACGTGGCCATGCCCCAGGAGTAACCCGGAGCCGGCGCCTCGGCCGCCGCCGCAATCGTGGAGCCGAGCATCACGGCATCCGCGCCCGCTGCAAGCGCCTTGGCGATGTCGCCGCCGTTGCGGATACCGCCGTCCGTGATGATCGGAACGTAGCGGCCCGACCGGGCGTGGTAATCGTCACGCGCCGCGGCGCAGTCGGCCGTCGCCGTAATCTGCGGGACGCCGATGCCGAGAACCTTGCGCGAGGTGCAGATGTGGCCGGGACCAACCCCGACCAGAACGGCCGCCGCGCCCGCCTCCATCAGTTCCAGGGTCGCCTGGTAGCCGACGGTGTTACCCACGATCACGGGCACCGGGGCGTCCTTGCAGAACTGCGCCACGGGGAACTCCGGAATTTGAGAGGACTCGAAGCGGACCGTCCCCACGGTGCTCTGCACCACAAAGATGTCCACCCCGGCCTCAATCGCCGCCTCAGCGGCGCGCTGCGCGGTGTGCGGAGCGGCCGACACCGCGGCTACCCCCCCGGCGTCCTTAATCTCCTGGATGCGCCGCCGGATCAGTTCCGGCTTGACCGGCTGCTCGGCATACAGGGCCTGAATAAAACCAACGACGCCCTCCTGCGGGGCGTCGGCGATGCTCTGCAAAACGGCTTCGGCATCCTCGTAGCGGGTTTGTATACCGTCGAGGTTTAAAACCGCTAGTCCGCCCTGTTTACTCATCTCGACGGCCAATCGCGGGTTTACCGCACCGTCCAGAGCTGCCGCCAGAATGGGAATATCGAACCGCTTACCGGCCAGCGTCCAGGAGACATCGACGTCCCGCGCATCAATCACCAACGGCCCCGGCACAAGGGCCACTTCATCGAAGCCGTACGAGCGACGGGCACGTCGCTTGCCCCCGACCACTACCTCCAATGTCTGAGCCTCCTGCTTTTCGGGTTATGATACGGCGCGGTTTGGGGGGTGTCAAGACGGACGAATCCGACGCCGCCGATGCCTACTTCTTATCACTGTCAGGGCGGGGTACCTAGAATCCCGGTAATATTTCCGCCCGCACAGGTGACAGGCCCGAGCCTAACGTTTCTTTAACGCTGCCAGCTTACGATGGGTCAGGAGGATGAAACATGGTCACATGGCAGTTTCTCAATCGCCCCCTATCACGTCGGCACAGAAGCGGACACACCGCAGCGACGGCAGCCGCAACCGCGAGCGCGCTCCTGGCAACGCTTCTGGCGGTCGCACCAGCAGCGCGGGCGCAGGGCGGTTGGTACCATATCAACCACAGCACCGCCATCAACTTTGGCATACCCGCCGACAACCTCGCCATCGGCGAGAGCAACATCGACCCGTTTACGGTCTTCCTCAACCCCGGCTTCAGCGTGGACGTGGACATGGCGGTATCGAACCGGGCGACTGTTTACCTCACGGCCGGCAGCGTCGGGCAGACCCTCCGCACGGCGCGCGACACCTTCTGGAACCCGACCATCTTCATGAGCGGGGGCACGGTCGGCGGCCACGTCGCCCTCGACTCGTTCTGGAGGACTTCCTACGCGGACAAGCCGCAGGCGAGCCGCTTCTTCATGAGCGACGGCTCGGTCGGCGGCCTCTACTCCTACGGCACCCACAGCTTTATCAGCCTCTCCGGCGGCATCGTGTCAGGCCCGGTAGAGGCCCACGGTCCCCAGTCCGTCACCAAGATATCGGGCGGCACGATCAGCCAGTGGGTCCACATCCTGGGCGGTTCGGCGGATATCACCGGCGGTTCAGCAGGCCTGTGGCTGCGCGCCAGCAATGAGGCGCACGTGAAGTGGAAGGGCGGGACGTTCAACTGGAATCTGGCGTGGGCGGAGAATGACGCCATAATCAGCATCTACGGCACCGGCCTGAGCCTGGTGGAGACGGGGCGGGGCATGACCATCAGCGGCGACGGCACCAAGCAGGTCCCGTACGTCGACTACCGTCTGAACGGGACGCTGGAAGACGGCACCCCGCTCGTCAATCGGTACGTCACGACCCACAGCAACGGCAAGATCCGGATCATCGACTCGCTCGCCCGGCCCAACCTACGGGTCAGCGCGGCCTCAGCCTTCGTCCTGAACCACAACGAGCCGTCGGCGCAGACCACAGCGTACTTCACTCTGCAGAACGCCGGAAACGGCACCGCCCGGAACATCGTGATCGACTCGATCACCATCGGCACACAGACCCGCACCGGCCTCAACTGGAACGTGGCCGACATCGAGCCGGGCGACACCGCGGACATAAGCCGCACCATCAGCGCCGACTACGCCGGGCAGCTTCCCGCTACCATCACGCTCAGTATCCAGGGGCGCTTCGACGGCGGCACGTTTAACATCTCCCGCCGCGCCACCGTCACGGGCTCAGCCGCCCAGTAACGACCGCACCTCTGCCCCCAACTTCGATGCAGGATTGATTCAGCAGGAGGACTATCCGATGATCCGACGCTTCGTATCCGCAGTTTTTGCGCTCTTCGCGCTTACGCTCATGACGCTCAGCCTGGGCGCTCGCCCGGCCCGTGCGCAGCTTCTGGACCTGACGTTCTCGCCCAGCGCGGCGACGCTGGTACTGGGAGACGTGCTCATCTTCGACGCCACGCTCACCAACACCAGCGCCACCGAGACCCTGTCTCTGGTGGGCTTTGGCGCCAACCTCTCCGGTCCGGACGTTCCGGGCACCCTGGTGTGGGACACCACCGACTTCGAGGCGGGGCTGCCCTTCGAACTGGAGGCGGGCGGCACCTACACGGGCCAGATGGCCCTCTCGGTCCTCGCGGGCGGCACTCCCGGCGTGTACGTGGCCACCTACTCCGTGGACGCTGAGGACACGGAGTTCAACTTCCTCACCGCCACCGCTGACCTCACCGTCACCGTCAACTCTGCCACCGCGGCCGTGCCGGAGCCCGGGAGCCTCGCCCTCGGAGTGCTGGGCGGCGCGGCCGGCCTGCTGCTGTCGCGCCGCCGGTCCCGGACCGCGCGCGTCTGACACCTAAGGCGACGAAAAAACGCCCCCGGCAGCGTAGTAGCGCTGCCGGGGGCGTTCTTCAAATAGAAAGTGCCGCCTACCGGACTCGAACCAGTGACACGAGGATTTTCAGTCCTCTGCTCTACCAACTGAGCTAAGGCGGCCCGCACACGCGCGGCCGGTTTGAAGACCGCGCGGCGCAAGCGAACAAACGGAGAAGCGGAGATGACGGGGCTCGAACCCGCGGCCTCTGCCTTGACAGGGCAGCGCTCTAACCGACTGAGCTACACCTCCACGAACGACCGCACCCTGGGGATCCCGGCCCTCGTCATGGGCGAAGAGGGACTTGAACCCCCGACCACCTGTTTGTAAGACAGGCGCTCTACCACTGAGCTATTCGCCCGCGGTGAACCGCCCGGGCGGGCGGCACGAAGCGTAGTATAACACCAACCCTCCCCCCTGTCAAGGAAGACACGGGTATGATTTCTTGACAAGGGTATGCCCCTGACGTACACTGAGGCGGCGCCGCGCCCGGTCATCTGCGAACGATACCATCCGGCGGGCGCGAGCCCCACCACTACCGCTACCGCCCCGCAGGTAAGGAAGGTTGCGATGCGCCTCTCCGTAATCACCGACGAAATCTCGCAAGACCTCGGACATGCCCTCGATGTCATGGCCGAATACGGTATCCAGGACGCCGAACTACGCAACGTCTACGACACCTACATCGTGGACGCCGACGAGGCCACGCTCGCCCGCACCGAAGCGGAGTTGAAGAAGCGCGGCATGCGCGTCCCCTGCATCGACACCCCGCTCTATAAGTGCGAGATTGAGGAGAAGACGCGCGACGCTCGTGTCGGACCGACCCACGGCGCCCGGGAGCGGACCCTCGCCGACCAGATGCATCTGCTCCAGCAGTCTATCGACCTGTGCAAGCGGTTTGATGCGCCCTATATCCGCATCTTCTCGTTCTGGAAGCGCGGCTCCCTGACGCCCGAAATCGAGGACCGGATTGCGGACCTCCTGGTGCGCCCGTGCGAGGTGGCCGAACGCGCCGGGGTTACCCTGCTGCTGGAGAACGAGCACGCCTGCTACCTGGGCACCGGCGCCGAAACGGCCCGTGTGATTGAGCGGGTGGGCTCGAAGGCGCTGAAGATGGTATGGGACCCGGGTAACGCGTTCATGGCCGGCGAGCAGCCGTTCCCGTCCGGGTATGAGGCCGCCCGGCCCCACGTGGCCCATGTTCACGTCAAGGATGCGCGCGTCGGCGACGACGGCAAGCTCGTCTGGACCGTGGTCGGCGAGGGCGAGATCGACTACGCCGGGCAGTTCCTCGCGCTCGCCCGGTCGGGCTACGACGGCGTCATCGCCCTGGAGACCCACTACCGTACCGCCGATGATGACCGGGAGAAGGCGTCACGGCTGTGCCTGGAGGGGATGAAGCGCCTCATAGACGATGCGACACGGCGGGTCTCCGCTGCGTAATGAACGATAGCGTTGTGCAAAATTCCGAACGGAGCTTAAACACCTTATGTCACTGATGGCCATCAACCGGGGCTTCAAGAAGTACGGCACGGTTCTTGGCGCTCTTCTGGCGTTCATCCTGATCGTGGGCGTGGTCCTTTCCGGTCTGGGCATGAACCTGGGCGGCGACCCCGCGGCGATGAATCCGCAGGCCGCGGGCGAGACGGTCGCCACCGTGGGCGAGGCCAAGATCACGAGCGGGCAGCTCGATCAGGTCGCTGACCGCCTGGTCCAGCAGCGCATGATGTTCGGCATGGGTGGCCGGCCGCAGCCCGTGGAGATGCTGGCCTACCGCCTCCAGGCCCTCGACCAGTTCCGGCAGCAGCAGGCGCTCCTCGCCGCGGCGAAGACGGCGGGCGTGCAGGTCTCGGGCGCGGACATCCAGGCGGCGCGGGACAAGGCATGGCAGCCGCTGCGCGCGCAGTACGCCGAGGCACTGGGCCTGAAATCCGAGGCGAGCGACGCCGAGATTAACAATGCCCTGGCCAAGCAGAACCCCGGTTTGAACGTCCGGATCCTGCGTGACCAGGCGCTGCCCGAGGAGCAGCTTCGCATCCAGGCCACCGCCGAAAAGCTGGAAGAGAAGCTGAAGCAGGAGATCGACGCCTCCGAGGACGCCGTGCGGCGCAGCCTCAGCGACATGAAGGTGCGGCATGTCCTGATCAAGTTCGGCGGGGGCGCGCTCCCCGAGGAGCAGGCCAAGACTAAGGCGCAAAAGATCCTCGACCAGGTCAAGGCGGACCCGTCCAAGATGGGCGAGTTGGCGAAGGCGAACTCCGACGACCCGGGCTCCAAGCCGGCAGCCGGCGTGTATGAGTGGGCGCCCGACCAGCGCGGCAATCTGGTTCCTGAGTTCAAAGCCGCCCTGGAGAAGCTGAAGCCGGGCGAGACCTACCCGGAACTGGTGCGCGTGGTCAGCCCTGGCTACTCCGGCTTCCACATCATCCGGCTCGAAGAGCTGAAGGAGGGCAAGACCTTCCCGAAGGACTTCGCCAAGGAGAAGCAAAAGTACATCGACCAGTACAAGGAGCGCATGGTCCAGGAGAAGGTGCAGGACGCCGTCCGCTCCGCGGAGCCGTCCGTCACCGTTACGATCTCCGACCCGCTGCTCCAGGCGGTGCAGACGCTTCAGGAGTCCTCCACCGCCCCGGACCAGAAGGCGCGTGAAGCCAAGCTGAACGAGGTCCTGACGAAGCTGGACGCTGTGAAGAAGGAGAGCGACGCGCTCGGTGTGGTCCCGTCCATGCGGGCGATGATCTACACCCAGTTGGAGAAGCCGACCGAGGCGATTGCGGCCTACCAGGACGCGCTGACCTACCGCAACAGCGTCGAAACGCGTCTGGCGCTGGCGCAGCTCCTGGCCAAGCAGAAGGACAAGGAGGGCGCCAAGCAGCAGCTTGACGAAGCCCAGAAGCTGGCGGTGACGGAGCCGATGCAGTACTTCCAGATCGGCTCGGTCTACGACGAGATCGGCGACAAGGCGAAGGGCGAGGCCGCGCGCAAGAAGGCGGAAGAGCTCTTCAAGCGGATGCAGGAGCTGCAGGCGCCGCCCGTGACTTCGGCGCCCGCGCCGGCCGCCGCCCCCTCGCCCGCCCCGGCTGCGGCCAAGCCCTAGCGGACGCCCCGGACGTGGCCTCTGACGCCGACGCCGCAGCCGTACACACAGCGCCCGCGCCTTCGGGCGTCCTCTATCTGGTCGCCACCCCCATCGGCAACCTGGAGGACGTCACGGCGCGGGCGCTGCGCGTTCTGGGCGAGGTGGCGGTAATCGCCGCCGAGGACACCCGGGTCACCCGAAAGCTGCTCGCCCACTTCGATATCCACACTCCGCTGGTTTCGTACCATGCCCACTCGGGCGATGCGCGCGGGGACGCCCTGCTGGAGCGTCTCCGGCGCGGGGAAAGCGTGGCGCTGGTCTCAGACGCGGGGACGCCCGCGGTGAGCGACCCCGGCGCAGAGTTGGTCGCAGCGGCAGCGGAGGCGGGCATCCGCGTGGAACCCGTTCCCGGTGCCTGCGCGGCGATAGCAGGATTGATCGCCTCCGGGCTGCCAACCGGCCGGTTTGCCTTCGAGGGATTCCTGCCGCGCACCAACGACCGCCGGGAGCGCCTCGTTGAGATCGCGCGGGAGCCGCGCACCGTCATTCTCTACGAGGCCGCAAACCGCCTGGTGGAGGCGCTGAACGACCTGGCGAAGCACTGCGGCCCGGAGCGGCGTGTGGCCGTGGGTCGCGAGATCACCAAGAAGTTCGAGGAGTTCGTACGCGGGACGCTGGCGGAGGTCGCGGCGCATTACCGGGAGCGGCCCCCGAAGGGCGAATGCGTCCTGGTGCTGGAGGGCGCTCCCCCGGCTACGCCCGTCGCGCTGTCGGGCGATGACATCGAAGCGATGATCGCCGCAGCACTGGCGCGCGGCCTGTCCCCCCGCGATGCCGCCCGTGAGGTCGCGGCGACCACGGGCCTGTCTAAGAACGACGTCTACGCTCGCGTCCTCAAGGCCCGCTAGGCAAGGCCCGCTAGGCAAGGCCCGCTAGGCGCCCGCTGCCGTTTCTCCGTCCCCGGTCAGGGTGATGGGCTCCTCCCCCTCGACCTCGATCACATCCCCGGGGCGCAATTTGCGCCCGCGCCGGTCCTCCGGCTCACCGTTCACGCGAAGGGGACGCTCCGCCAGAAACAGGCGGACCTCGCCCCCCGACTGCACCAGATCGGCAAGCTTCAGAAGCTGGCCCAGAGTGATGTACTCCGTATGCACGGATATAGTACGCATGCCTACAACACGGACTCCAGGTGGATTCGGCTCGCCTCGTCCAGCGCGAAGCGGTCGGCGATCTCGAAGCGATTACCGTCCACGTCGATGATCAGGATATGGGACTCGGAGAGCCAGACGCAGGACTCGCTCAGGCTCTGCACCACGAAGTCGCGCTCGCCCCGATCCGTCACCACGTGCCAGTAGGTTACCCCGAACTCCGTGCGGATGCTGGTGATGGCGCGGACTTTCGCCGTGAGGTAGCGCCGTCTCAACTCCTCCTCGGCCGCCGCGCGCGACGCCGGGTTCAGCGCGTCCAGGCTCGGGACCATCAGGATCTCCTCCCCCTTGCCGCTCTGGAACGACAGGAACTGCCCCGGACGGCTCAACGGCGCCGCCTGGAAGAGCTTCACCGACGGGTACGAGCGCTGCTCCTCCACCGTAAGCCGCAGGGTGCCCGCTGGTTCGAAGAACACCGCGAGGCGCGCCGGGTCGAACTCCGTTTCGGGCGCCACCACCTGGGTTTCCTGCTCCATTTCCGCCATCTGACTTTGCCTCCGGGAGGAAGCCGCCCCCCTCCCGCCGATAATTAAGGGTGTGAACTCTTGTCGCGTCCGCCCGCCGCTGCTCGTCCGCCGCCTCCTGCCCGCCGTCAACCCGTTCCTGGCGCTGACGGTGCTGGTCGCCGCGAGTCTGCTGGTCGCCGCGACGGTGTTCTACCCCTACGACACACTGATGTGCTGGCTGCCCTGGGCGGAGGCTTCCGGCGGTTGGCGCCCCTGGGCGATTTACGCGAAGGAGCCATCGGAGTACTATCCGGTGTGCAACTATCCGCCGTTCTTCCTGTACATCCTGACCCTGATCGAGCGCCTCCGCCTGATTCTGAACGCGCCGTCCGGCGGCCTGCTCGCCGTGTGCCTTGTCAAACTCTTCGTGATCGCGGCGCACGCGGCCGGCGTGCTCGTGGTGTACTTCGGCATGTGCCGCCCCTTCGGCGGGAAGACCGCCCGCCGCGCTGCCCTGCTCTACGCCCTCAGCCTGCCGCTTTTCGTGAACGGCGCGATGTGGGGTCAGGCCGACACCGTGCTGCTGCTGGCCATGGTCAGCGCCCTGGTCGCTCTGGCTGCGGACCGTCCCCTGCGCGCGGGCGCGCTCATGGGCTGGGCGCTCTCCATCAAGCTTCAGGCAGTGTGCATTGCCCCCGCCCTGCTTGTGTACACCTGGCGGCGGTTCGGCTGGCGGGCAACACTGCTCGGCACCGCCGCTGGCCTGGGCGTCCTGGCCCTCATCACGGCTCCCTTCGTGCTGGCGGGCGAGGGGGAAAAGGTCCTCGCCGCCTACAAGGACGCCGCCGGGTTCTACCACCTGCGCAGCCTGAACGCCTGGAACCTGTGGAACCTGGCGAACGATATCGACATTCGCTGGCGCGGAGTGCCCGGAAGCATCGCGAACCAGGATGACCGGTTGGCGTTCGGTCCGCTGACCTACCAGCACGTCGGAATACTAATGTTCGCCGCGTACCTCCTCCTCGTGCTGGTCGTTTTATGGCGCCGCGCCCGGCGCGAGACCCTGCTGGACGCCGCGGCGCTGAGCGCGGTGGGCTTCTTCATCCTCTGCACGCAGATGCACGAGCGCTACATCGTGCCCGGGGCGGCGCTGCTGACGCTGACCGGCGCGCTCAGTCTGACCCGCCTGACGGTCGCCGCCGGGTTCGGCCTGACGGCGTTCCTGAACCAGGTGCTGGTTCTGTACAGCAACTACCTGCCCTACGCGAAGCGCCCGACGAACTTCGTGGACTGGTGCTGGGGATTCTTCTCGATGCCGATGACCGTCCTGAACCTCGCCCTCTTCGCCGCCGCGACCACAGCGTACCTGTGGCCGGGCGAGGGCGAGGAGGCGCAAGCCCCTCGCCCCCCTGCCCCGCCTACTCCGTCAGCGCCACCGTCTCCGCGATAGCCTTCGACGTCTGCTGTTGGGTCTCGACGAGTTTGTAGAACGCGCCCTTCTTCTCCAGCAACTCAGCGTGCGTCCCCGCCTCGACGATCTCGCCCTTCTCCAACACCACCAGCCGGTCGGCGTTGCGCAGGGTCGAGAGCCGGTGCGCGATGGCGAAGGTCGTCCGGCCCGCCACCAGGTTTCCGATGGCCTGCTGGATCTTCTTCTCGGTCTCGACGTCCACGCTGGAGGTCGCCTCGTCGAGAATCAGGATGCGCGGGTTGTGCAGGATGGCCCGCGCGATGCTGACGCGCTGCTTCTCACCGCCGCTGAGCTTGGCGCCCTTCTCGCCCACCGCTGTATCGTAGCCGTCCGGCTTTGCCACGATGAAGTCATGGGCGCACGCCGCACGGGCGGCGGCCATGATCTCCTCCAGCGACGCGTCCGGCTTGCCGTAGGCGATGTTCTCGGCGATGGTGCCGTTGAACAGGAACGGCTCCTGAAGCACGATGCCGATGTGTCGGCGCAGGTCTTCCAGCCGGATCTTGGTCACATCCACCCCGTCTACCTTCAGGCTGCCCGCGTCTGCCTCGTAGAACCGGCAGATCAGATTGATGGTGGTAGACTTGCCCGCGCCGGACTTACCCACCAGACCAATCATCTCCCCCGCCGCCACGTCCAGGTTGATGCCCTTCAGGACCGGGTTTGACTTGTCGTACCCAAAGCGGACGTTCTCAAAGGTAACGCGCCCCGCGACCTCGGGCATCGGGCGGTCGTCCGGTCGCTCGTAGGCCTCCGGCTGGGCGTCGATCACCTCGAAAACCCGCTCGGCGCCCGCCATCGCGCGGCTGAACCACTGGTTGACCTGGCCGAACCACTGCAGGGGGCCGTAGACCTGCCACAGGAGGATCTGCATCGCCATCAGCGAACCGAAGCTCATCTCGCCCTTCAGCACCAGGTAGCCGCCGAAGCCCCAATTGATGAGCGGCCCGCAGCCAACGATGAGCTGCATCACGGCGTCAAAGCGGTACCAGCGCCGATCCACCGTCATGCCCGCCTTCGCCAGCTCCTCGTTGCGCTTGACGAACTTCTCCCACTCCCCCTGCTCCTGCACGAACGCCTTTACCACCCGGATGCCGTTCATGCTCTCGTTCAGGTGTGTATGGAACCGCCCCCACTTCTGCCCCACCTTGTGGAACAGAAGGCTCATGGGCTTCCACATCAGCGCGCCGCCCACGGCGACCAGGGGCACCGGGATCAGGATCGCGAGCGCCAGCTTCCAGCTCAGGATCAGCGCGCAGACGAAGCCTCCGATCAGGGTCAGTGAGCCGGTGAGCAGATACGGAACGCCGTCCACCAGGAAGCCCCACACGCGGTCGGTGTCCTGGGTCACGCGGCTGGTAATCGCGCCGATCTGCTTCTTGTCGTAGAACGAAAGCTGCAGGCGCTCCAGCGCGCGATAGATATCCGCCCGCAGGTCCTTGGCGATGTTCCCCGACAGGAAGGCGACGTTGTGGCCCTTGAACGCCAGGCAAAAGGAGTTAAGAAGCTGCGTCGCCAGCATCCCCCCGACCAGCAGCAGCAGGAGGCGGATGCCCTCTGGCATCGGCAGGCGCTGGGCCGGATCGCCACCCCTACCCGGCACACCGTCGATCAGAAAGTCGGTGATAGCCCGGCTCAGAAACGGCGTGACAAAGGTGGCCGCGGCGGCAATCAGGAGCGAGGTGAAGACCACCAGCGCCGCCTGCGGCTTGTAGGGACCGAGGTAGGAGAGGATGCGCGCAAAGACCTTCCCCCGCTTGACGCAGGCCGGACAGCGCCCGTCCTTCTCTGGCAGGAGGCGGCCGCAGAGGTCGCACCGCGTTTTTTCCTGCGCCAGCTTGATCGCCAGCGGCTCCCCCTGCGCGAGCTGCTCGATGCCGCGCGCCATCTCCGAGAAGCGGGCGGCCACTGAGGCGGTGAACTCGGCGATAGAGAGGACCTGCCCGCTCTTCAGGGTTAGTTCCAGGCGCGCGCCGCCGACCAGGGATTCGGTGCGGGCGCTCTTGATGTCGGCCATCGGCACCGTCAGGAGGGCGACGCCCGCCTCGTCGAAGACCGCGACCCGGCTGCGGGTGACCTGGACTTCGCGCTTGCCGAAGGCGTGCCCCTCTTCGGGGATCAGATCTGCCACCTCGCAGATGAGAACGGTATCGTCGTCCACGCTCCCCGCATCGGAGAACGAAGGGGTGGATTCGGGCTCTGAGCCTGTCGCGTCTTCCGCCGGTATGTTCTGCGGGACCGCCATGACCGCCACGCTCCTTCCGGGTGCCGCTGCCCTCTTCGGGGGGGCGCATCCGTAACGAAGACTCACGCCGGGGACGAACGGATACCATCCCCCGCAGAGTTCTGTATCGCACTCCCGTAGCCTGTCGGTAAAGCGGAACGAAAAACGTGCGGAGATTCTTCGGGCGGTGATGGGGTCGCCCGGGATGAAGCGGATGCGTTCCGCCGCGTGGGCGCATGCTTGCTTTCTCGCTCGCACTCTGAGGAACAGGGCGGCGCGCACCGTATAGAAGATTGGGGTACACTTGGGCAGGCGAGCGAGACCTCGCACTCGCGCCGACGCTCGCCCCGCAGTACGACCGCCGCATGCTTTCGCACCGCTGGAACATATCGCTCTTCGGAACCCTCCGCCTGGAAAACGACGCCGGTGTGCGCGTCACCCGGTTCCCCACGCGCAAGACCGCCCTCTTGCTGGCCTACCTCGCCCGCCATGTGGACCGCCCTCCCGTGTCGCGCGAGCGGCTGGCCGATCTGCTCTGGCCGGAGGCCGACCCGGACGCCGCCCGCCATAGCCTGCGGCAAGCCGTCGCGGCGCTACGCCGCCAACTGGAGCCGCCAGGGACGCCGCGCGGCGCAGTGCTAACGGCGACCGGACACCAGTTCCTTTCGCTCAACCCGGAGGCGGTGACGGTGGATGTCGCCCGCTTTGAGCGTGCGCTGCGCCGCGCCGCCGCCGCCACCGACGAAAGCGAGCGACGGGCGGCGCTGGAAACGGCGCTCGCCCTCTGCGCCGCGGGCGACCTGCTGGACGGCTTCTACGAGGACTGGGTGATTACCGAGCGCCCGCAGTTCGAGGAGGCCGCGCGCGCCGCGCGGGAGCGGCTCGCCCGGCTCGCGTCGCCCGCAGACGCCCCGCCGAAACCCGCGCCGGCATCCTCTGCCCCGAAGCCCGCCCCTGCTGCCGCGGCCGCGGCCGCCGTACCTGCCCCCCCGGTGCGGCTCCCTGCGCCGCTGACGCGGTTCTTCGGGCGGCGGGAAGAACTTGAATCCGTTGTCGCGCTGCTGCGCGATTCGCGGGTACGCATGATTACCCTGATCGGGCCGGGCGGCAGCGGGAAGACCCGCCTCGCGGTGGAGGCAGCGACGACCGCAGCCCGGGACCTGCGCGCCAACCGCTTCCCCGGCATCCTCGCCTTCGTCCCGCTGGCCGACCAGACCGACCCGGCGCGACTACCCGACGCGCTGCGCGCCGCGGTGGCGATGGCAGCCTCCCCCTCCGGCAGCGTCCCCTCCCGGAGTGCGGCAGCGGCCGGCGCGGACCCGATCGAGGAGGTCGCCGCGCGCCTGAACGATGCCCCCGCGCTGCTGGTGCTGGACAACTTCGAGCAGCTTGTGCCCGGGGCGGGCGTGACGTTCCTGCGTACGCTGCTTTCGGAGCGGTGCCCGAACCTGACCTGCCTGGTGACGTCGCGCCGGGCTCTGGGCATACCCGGAGAGCGGGAGATACCCGTACCGCCGCTGCCGACGCCGCCGCTTCCGGGTACCCCCGCGCGCCTGATGGAGTTCGCCAGCGTCCAGCTCTTCGTAGACCGTGCCCAGGCCGTTCGCCCCGACTTCCAGGTGACCGAGCGCAACGCTGCGGCGGTCCTCCAGATCTGCCAGCGGCTCGAAGGCATCCCCCTCGCGCTGGAACTGGCCGCCGCACGCGCCCGCGCGCTCGCGCCTGCGCAGATCCTGGCACAACTCGACGCGCGGCTCGATGGCCGCTTCGCGCTCCTCGAAAGCCGCGACCCGAACGCCCCGGACCGGCACCGCAGCCTCTACGCTGCCATCGACGGCAGCGTGCGCGTCCTGCCGCCCGACCTGCGCCGCTTCTTCTTCGCCCTGGCAACCTTCCGAGGTGGGTGGACGCTGGAGGCGGCGGGCGCTGTCGCAGGCGAGGGCATCGAAGGCGATGATGCCCTCGACGCGCTGGAGCGGCTGACGCGCGCCGCCCTGATCGTCGCCGAGGACGCCGGGGATGTGGTGCGGTTCCGAATGCTGGAGACGCTGCGCGAGTACGCGCTCGCTGAGTCCGACCCGGCAGAGCGGGCGGAGGCCGCGCGGCGGCACGCCGACTGCTTCGTCGCCTTCGCCGAGGCACGGGCGCGCGAGATGGCTGGACCGGGGCAGGCGGACGCTCTACGCGCCCTCGACGCCGAGCGGGAGAACCTGCGCGCAGCGCTGGCGTGGACGGCGGCGGAGGGCGACGCTCCGGGGCGGCTGCGGCTCACCGCCGCGCTCGCGCCGTACTGGGCCGTGCGCGGCGATCTGCGCACGGCGCGCCCCATCCTGGCGGAGACGTTCGACGCGACCGGGGACGTCACCGAAGAGGCGGCGGCAGGGGCGCCACGCCTGCGGACCCGCATCGCCGACG
This sequence comes from uncultured Armatimonadota bacterium, assembly GCA_937902745.1. GTDB lineage: Bacteria > Armatimonadota > Armatimonadia > Armatimonadales > Armatimonadaceae > CALEKU01. Next base: position 15,439 of record CALEKU010000113.1, on the reverse strand, counting down.
CCCTGGCGTCGGTATGCGCGCAGACGGGGGACTTCGAGACGGCTCGCGCCTGGGCCGAGCGGAGCCTCGCCCTCAGCCGCGCGCTGCCCGACGATTTCGGCATCGCCCGGTCGCTCAACAACCTGGGGAGCATGGCGGTGGACCAGAAGCGGTGGACCGAGGCCGAGGCGTACCTGACCGAGGGGCTGGCAGTCGCCGAGAGGGTGGAACATCGCCCGATGCTGGCCGCCATTCGCAACAACCTTGCGCTCACGCTGATGGAGACGGGACGCCTACCCGTGGCCGCCGACCTGTTCCGCGAGAATCTGACGCTGCGGCGCGACCTTGGGGACGCCCGCGGGGTCGCCCTGACGCTGCTGAACCTGGCGGATGTCCACATCCGGGAGCAGGACGGCGTGGAGGCGTGCCGCCTGTACCGGCAGTCTCTCACGCATCTGCGCGAACTTGGCGACCTGCCCAACACGACCATCGCGCTGGAAGGGCTGGCTCAGGCGCTGCTACTGTCCGGGAGGCCCGCCGACGCCCGGCGGGCCGCTGCGCTGCTCGGCGCGGCGGACGCGCTGCGGGAGCGCACCGGGGCGATCCGCCGCCCTGAGTTCGCTGCCGCGTATCCCCATCTCGAAGCGGCGCTGCGCGCCGCGCTCGGCGATGACGGCTTTATGCGCCGCTTCGCCGAGGGGGGTGAGGCCCCCCTCGAACGAGTGCTGGAGCGGGAGACGGCGTCCGAAGCTGCCGCCGCGGCTACCGCTGCCGCCGCCGTCTCCCCCATCACGGTCACCGCGTCTCCACCGTGACCGTGAGCTGGGTCTGCGTGCCGAACGTGTTACCGACCTTCATCCGCACGGCGCGGGGCCGGAAGCCCGCCGGAGCGGTGAAGATCAGGGTCGCCCGGTTCACCGAGCCGGTGCTGAAGGCGCGGGTGACGAAGCGCGTGCCCCCATGCAGCAGGTCGGCGTTGGTGACATCCACACTGGAGCCGTCCGTGCCTTCCAGGGTGCAGTCGCCAAATGCGAACGACTGGTCGCGCGGCTGCCGGTTCTTCAGGTCGCACTCCACGAGCCACAGCGTCTCGCCCTTGCCCGCCTCGACCTTCGTCTCGCCGTAGTAGGCGTTGCGGCGGGTGTAGACGCTCGCCTCCCGCACCGTGGTCACGGTGACGTCCCAGAGTGTGTCGGTCAGCGTCTCCCCGACCTTCCCGCGCGTCCGCTCCCCGAGCGCCGCCAGCAGTCCACTCGTCGCGGGCGGTTTCTCTGTGGCCGTCCCCGCCGTGCCGGATGTGCCGCCGGTCGTCGCGGGCGTCCCCTCCGCTTCTGCGGTCTGCTCGCCGGGCTTCTGCTCCGGGCGCGGCACGATCCGGCCGGGCAGCATCGGGTAGAAGAGCTTATCGAAGACGCGCGTCCCCCCCGGGATGCGGGCGTCGAACAGCAGCCAGTTCGCGGCATACTTAATGCCGCCCCGATCCTCCTTCACCCGCCACTGCGCGCTGGCGTCGAGCGAGCGGATGAAGCCGAGCAGGGCGTTGTTCTTCACCGGACCCGCGCCCACGTTCGTATTCTTCAGGTCCGCCAGCAGCCGCTTCTGCTCCGCCTCACCGAGCAACGCCAGTTTCGTAGCGACCACGGTGTTGTAGGCCGGCGCGAACGTGTCGGGGGTCCAGGAGTCGCCGGTCTGGCCGTCGCCGACGTCCGCGACGCCGAGATGGTCGCGGTTGAGGTCGGACTTGGTGATGCGTTCGCCCTCGCCGGGGCTGCCGGGGCCGAGAATCTGGTCGAAGTAGCGCGATGGGTGGGTGTAGATCTTCACCCATTCGTCGAGCGACTTCCCGCTGTGCTTGCGGAACATGTAGTTGACGAAGTCGCGCTGCATCTCCTTGATCGGCTCCATCAGCCCGAGGTCGGAGAGGGTGCGCGCCACCCAGACCGCCGCCCCGGCCGCGTCCCCGATCGCGTCCGGCGCCCCCGACATGCTGATGAGGTGGTCCGTAACGTAGTCGGCGAGCACCTGGCTGACCTTATCGCGCCGCTTCCCCCCGTCCGGCTCCGGGTCGATCATGAGGTGGTAGGCCACCTTGTGGCTGTACTTCGGCCAGGCGCGCAGCCCGACCACGATGTCCTCCAGCCACGCCTCCTTGTACTCCCGCTCGGCGATCTTGAGCGGGTTGACGCTCCCCTTGAGGCTCTCAATGTCGTGGCAGAGCTGGTCAGCCAGCTTCGAGAAGACGGCGGGCAGCGACGTGGCGGTGTTCAGGCCCCGCCCCTGGTAGAAGCGGAACATCGCGCCGGGCGACAGGTCGCCGGTCGGCTTGCCGCGGTAGAAGGAGGCGTCCACCAGCCGATCGTAGATAAACTGGTCGAGGCCGTCGATGCTGTAGTCCGACATTGCGGTGGCGGTCAGCTTCGGGCCGCGCTCCGCCAGGTACCCCTCCAGAATGACGTGCTTGATGGCGTTCGGCCCGATCTCGAACGGCCCACCCGCGAAGTGGTTGATATAGTCGTGGATGAACATGTCCCCGGCGGCGTGGACCAGGAACCCGAACGCGAACGCTCGCATGGAGTCGACGTGGGCGCTGTTCGGGTACAGCCCGACGCCGTTGTAGACCGACGTCAGGTAGCTGTTCGCCCCGCTCTCGAAGGGGTTGTAGTTGGGCAGGTTCAGACGCGCACCCGTGACGGGGTGAAACTGCGGCGGCTCGCCGTGCGCCAGTTCGTCGTGCCCGTCGTCATGGATAAGACGCTGCCCGGTGAGGATGTCGGGGTAGGCGTCCGGCCCGAGCACTCCGGCGCGGAAGTGCGCGCGGCGCGTCCGCAGGGCGTTCAGCAGCTTCGGGTCCACCGCGTAGCGTCCGAGCGGCTTGCGCTCGTACCAGTGGACGCCGTCCGTGTTGCGCCGCTCCAGCGTTGCGATGGTAACGTAGCCCGTGGCCAGCGCCTCCTCAATGGCGTACTCTGCCAGCGCGACGTGCGTGCTCGGCTTCCAGGCCCGCGCCGGTTTCGCGGGGAGCAGCGCGAGCACGCCGACCGCCGCCGTCGCTGCCAGTGCAGCGACGGCGGCAGCGGGACCGCGCCGTCCCCTCCCCCACCCGCTCAATTCGCGCCCGCTCCCGCGGTGATGTTGGTGGGGTCCACGGCGATCCGCAACGTCCGCTCAGTCTTCTCATCCAGGCCCGCCCCGATGGTCACCACCAGGTCCTTCGGCTCGAAGTCCTTCGGGACGCTGAAGACCAGCACGACCTTGTGCGCGGCCCCGGGCAGAACGCCCGCGGAGTAGGTGCGCGCGCCGTCGATGCGCATGTCGCAGTCCTTCAGCACCATGGAGGTACCGTCGGTCCCGGCGACCTGCGTCTTATCGGACAGGACGCGCAGCGCGGCCGACTCCTTCTGGCCGTTGCGGGCGATGCACTCCACCGCGAGCAGCACGTCGTTTTCGCCGTTCGGGCCGATCTCCGTCTCGCCGTAGTAGGAGTTGATTCGTTCGTAATTCTTGTAGACCTTGATGCCGGTGACCTGGAAGCGCCAGAACCCGGTGAAAAGCGTGTCGCCGACCTTACCCCGCAGGCCCTCGACCTGGTTCGCGCCGCCCTCGCGAGTCAGTTCGATGCCGACGCCGGGGCGCGGGACCACGGTCAGCCCGAGGGCGCCGGCGATGTCGCGCACGGGAACGTAGCTCTCGCCGTTGATGACGCGCACCTTCCGGGACGCCACCTTCCCGCCATACATGAGGACCGTGTCCTTCGCCTGAGCCAGCGCCGCCGCGCCCACCGCCAGCGCCGCCACCAGTGCGAGCGCACCGCCGCGCGCCGTCGCCATGCCCCGCCGCTGCTTCCTGCCCGCCTCCATGAAACGCCGCATCGTGTCTTCCTCCTCGATGGCTCGCCCGCGAACCGGAGTGCGGCCCGCGAATTCGGATTTGCCCCGAGTATCGGCGGTCGGCGTCAAACAATCGTCAAAAGGTCCCCGTCAAAAGGTAGCGTCAGCATAAAGGGAGCCCGCACCGACGAAACTTCGCTTCGTCGGTGCGGGCTCCTTATGGGCTCTGACGGCGAGACCGCACGCGCTACGGCACGACCTTGGCCTACGGGACCTTGTCCGCAGGCCGCCGCTTCTCGTGCTTCAGTATCTCCAGCACCTGCTCGTGCAGGGCGCTGTTCGTGGCGTAGGCGTCCGCGCCGTGGATGGTCGGGTTCCCACTCCAGTCTCCGAAGTGCCCACCCGCCTCGCGCAAAATGGGCAGCATCGGGGCGCAGTCCCACACCGAGATCGCAGGGTCGAGCATGATTTCGGCGCGACCGGTGGCCACCAGGGCGTACCCGAAGGCGTCGCCCCAGGTGCGCTGAAGGCGCGTCCGCTCCATCAGGCGATCGAACGCATCCGAGCGCGCCTGGCACCGTACGATCGACGAGGTCAGCATCAGCGCGTCGCTCAGGTGCGATACCTCAGAGACGCGGCACGGGCGGCCATTCCAGGTGCAGCCGAGGCCCGTCGCTGCCGCCACCATGTCCCCCACACCCGGGAGGTAGATCACGCCCACCGAGGGCTCGCCCCGCACCTCGACCCCGACGAGCACACCGTAAAGCGGAACGCCCGCTACAAACGCCTTGGTACCGTCGATGGGGTCCAGTATCCAGCGGTATTCTGCGTCTGCCGCCCCCGTTGCCCCCTCCTCCTCACCCAGGATGGAGTGCTCCGGGAAGGTGCTCAGGATGCGCGCCCGAAGGATCGCCTCGGCCTCGCGGTCCGCGATGGTGACCGGCGTCTGGTCGCTCTTGAGGTCCGGGCGGACGCCCGTGTTGAAGTACGCCAGAGTCCGCTTCCCGGCCAGATAGGCGGCGTCCATGGCCACCTCCAGCAGTTGCTTCGTGGTGGGAGTCGCCGTGCCGCTCAAGAGCCCTCCTCCTCCATCCGCTTCTGCCGCCAACCGGCGAGTACGCTCCAGATCGGGCCGCGCCGCGTCGGTTGGGGGGCGGCGGGTTTCGGTTCGGCGCCGTCCGCGGTCTCCTCCTCAGTGGCAGCGGGGGCCTCGGACGCCTGCAGGCCGGTCCCCAGCACCACCCGTGCGATGGCCGCTCCGGGCACGATCTTCGCTCCGGTCTGTGCCGCCTCCCTGCCCGCACGGCGCAGAAAGTCGCGCCGCGAAACGCCCTGGTTCTCTGACTTCGTCGGTTCGTCGCTCATGCTCTGCCTGTTTTGACTCCTTATCCCGGGGGCCAGGCCAGCGCCCGCCCACCCAGGACGTGCGCGTGGAGGTGGGGCACCGTCTGCCCGCCGTCCTCGCCCGCATTCAGCACCACACGCAGTCCGCTCTTATCGATCCCGAGACGCCGTGCCACCTCCGCGCAGGCGAGAAGGACCCGACCAGCGAGTTCGGCGTCGTCGGGCGACAGGTCCAGGACGTTCGTCACGGGTTTCTTTGGTATCACCAGCGCGTGCACCGGCGCCTGCGGATTGATGTCCTTGAAGGCGATGACATGCTCGTCCTCATAGATCGCCTCCACGGGCACCTCGCCGCGCCCGATCTTTGCAAAGATGTTGTCTTCGGCCATGGCGTTCCTCTTCCAGCTTGTCCTCTCAGTGTAATCCGACCTTCCCGCAAGCGCAACGCCCGGAGCGAGCAGGGGCAGGGAATCACGGGGCATCGATCTGCGGATTGGCAGCCACGATAGCCAGCGCCACCTCCCAGACGCGGGGCAGTGATTCCCCCGCTTCCTCGCTGCGTCGCCGCAGGTCGTCGAAGGAGGTGATCCCGAGATCGGCCAGAAACTCCCGGTAGCCAAGGTCGTGCCGCTCCACGATCTCGGCAGGGGCGTCGTGTGTGAGGACCCACCGGCACCGGGAGTAGGTGGCGAGCATCCAGAACACGGCTTCCCGGTGGTCGCCGCGCTCGATCATCTCCCGACTCCCGTCGATCGCCACCGGCCGGGCGGCCTCCGTGACGTCGGCTGAGAACCGATAAGGCGTCTTCAGCACCGACTTTGCCGTATCGAAGGCATCGGCGACGGCGGCGAGGTGGCGCTCCGCACGCTCCCGCGACATCCGAGCGCACCCCAGCAGTTCCAGCAAGGCCGGGTAGAAATCGGACAGGCCGTAGTCCGCGAGCAGTTGGCGGGCGTCCAGATAGCGGCGGCGCACCGTGGGGTTCCTGAGACCGGCGACGAGCAGGACGTGGGTAGTAACGCCCGTACCAAATAGCCAGGGCATTACCTGATCGTGCAGCGGGGCGGACGCGTCCACCGCCTTGAGCATGTTACGGGCGTTGTCGCGGGCGTGCTCACAGCGCCGTATCACCCACTCGCGCTTCGCAAACTCCGCTGCCACCGCGGCCTGAAGCGGGACCAGCGTCCCAAAAGGGTCGTGGAGAACGCTCGGCACCCGAAGACTGCCGGCAAGGTGATAGTTACTCAGGACCCGTTCCGGGCTCGCCACCAGGTCCGCCGGCAGGTAGGAGACTTCGAGCAGCACGCCCCGCCAGCGGAACTTGCCCCGTTTCTCCCTGGGGTCCTCCTCCGCCACGACCAGCATAACGTCGACGTCCGACGTCTCCGGCAGGGTGGCGTCATCAGGGAGCCAGGTCACCGATCCGTGGCAGAAGGCGCCCGTGCATCCCGGCGTCTTTGCCCCCTCTTCACGCACCCACTCGCGGGCTATCTCTCTGGCCTCGGTAACCGTCATGCTTTGAACTACGGTGCTCCCGTTTCCGCCGTTACCCCGGTTTTTCCGCAAATTCGGTTCGTAACGCTTTCCCCGGTGGCTTGTGTACACGCCCGTAACACCCGGAGGAGATACTGCAGACATCACGAAGAGCCACCGCCACCACCGGGTGGAAAGCGCGAAAGGAACCGAGCTATGACTCGCATGACCGATGCGCCCCGTAAAATGCCCGAGACGTTCGGCCCCGCCGGGCGCGGCGTCTTCGCCGCCGGCGACCGCTCTCGCGCCGACGCCTCCGCGTTCATCGCGGGTAAAAGCGGAGCTTTTACCCTGATCGAACTGCTCGTTGTGATCGCGATAATCGCGATACTTGCCGCGATTCTCTTCCCGATATTCGCCCAGGCACGTGAGAAGGGCCGCCAGGCCAGTTGTGCTTCGAACATGAAACAGGTCAACCTGGCGACCCTCCAGTACGTCCAGGACTACGACGAAACCTGGCCCATCTCGCGGCCCGTGATTGGCGGCGGCAACAGCTTCGGCGTTCACCAGGCGTCGGACACCTTCACCACGCCTTCCGAGGCGACCCGCAGCATCTACGCGAACGCGCTTCAGCCGTATATCAAGTCATGGGCCGTGTGGGGCTGCCCCTCCGGCGAGGACCACAACTACTACGACGAGCCGGAGGATCAGCTCGGTGAAGCCCGCTTCTCCTACGCCTTCAACGGCTACCTGAACGTGTGGCCGGACGCCCAGACGCCCCAGCCCGCGGACACGGTCTCCTATATGGAGATGCCCAGGCTGCTGAAGGTGCGCAAGTGGATATTCTCCTTCCCGTACGCTTCGCAGAACTGCGCGGTCGGGAACGGCGACCAGGTGCCGTACCAATTCACGCGCTGCCAGGGCAACATCACCATGATGAACAAGCATTTCGAGGCGAAGTGGTGGGTCCACGGCGAGGGCGGCAACTACGCTTATATGGACGGCCACGTCAAGTGGGTGCGCAACCCCAGCGCCCGCTCCGCCTTCGCTATGACGCGCGACCAATCCAGCTACAACCAGGTGAACTACCGCTACACGCCCAACGAGCCGTACTACTGGGTCCTGTCGCACGCTCCGGTCGAGAAGTAGCGCAGCAGGAGAAGGAGATTGCCCCGTGACGTCCTTCCGTTCCCACGTTCGACCGCTCGCCGCCGCTCTCGCAGCGGCGGCGGCCCTGCTCCTCACCGCAGGCTGCGCCCGGAAGACGGCGCCCTCGGAAGACCCAACACCCCCGCCGCCTGGCACAGAGGGGAGCGTACACCGCCTGGACCCGACGCCCCCGCCGGGACCGCCCCCGTAAGCGCACCGGGCAACCGCGTGGGGCGGCTTCTAACCGGAAGCCGCCCCCGCTGCTACGGTCGACTCGTCGCGGAGGAGGCGGTCGCAGACCAGGTCCGGGTCCATCGCGCGACCCTCTGCGCGAAGCTCGTCTGCCTCTGCTTCCCCCACCGCAGCGCGCCCACGGTGGACAAGCCCCTCGCGCGTAAGGCGCTCGCTCGGCTGGGGTGTGCCGCCGAGCGCCGCACGCAGCGCCTCGGTGACCCCGACCAGTCGCAGCGCCTGCTCCCAGCGCCCCTGCGCCGCCTCGACCTCCGCCATGACAAGCAACGCGAACACGACGTTCAGCCGGTCGCCCAGTCCGCGGAACAGCGCCACCGCCTCCTGTAGCACACCCCAGGCGCGTGCGAGTTCGGCCTGCTCCCGGAGGACGATCCCCAGGGCAACCAGTGCGTTCGCGACCCCGATCTTGATGCCGGCCTGTCGGAACATCTCCAGGGCCTCTTCGATGGGGCGCCGGGCCGCGCCGTAGTTTCCCAGGTCGCTGTCACATCCCCCGAGATTGAGCAGCGTGATGGCGATGCTGCGCTGGTCGCCGTTCTCCCGGTGGATTGCCAGCGCCTCGCTCAGCAGTTCCCGAGCCCGCGCGTAGTCCTGCCGCTCGCGGGCGTTGATGCTCAGGTTGTTGAGAACAATCGCCGTGACGCGCCGGTCCAGGACCGCGCGCAGGACCGGCAGGGCCTCCTCAAACAACTCCGTGGAGCGTCCCAGGTCCGCCTGCTCGCCCGCCACGATGCCGAGAGCCACAAGGGTCAGCGCGACATTGTGCCGGTCGTCGAGTTCCCGGTACAGGCCCAGGGCTTGCTCCAGTAACTCCCGGGCGTGGTCGAACCGGGATTGCAGCCGTTCCAGCATCCCCATTTCCCGGTGCGCCGTCGCGACGTTCTTCCGGTCACCAAGGCGCGCGTACTCCTCCAGAACCACCTCGTACAGCGCCCGGGCGGCGGGGTACTCCCCCTGCTCTCGCAGGACTGCCGCCAGTTCCCGCTTCGCCTTCGCCCGCGCCCGTACGTAGTCAGACGTCTCGTTTCCCACGAAGACCTCCCCTGCGAACGACAGGGCGGCCCGCAGCCGCGCTTCTGCCTCCGCAGGCCGTGCCTCATTCGTCCAGAGGCTTACCAGGTTGCCCGCCAGGTCCAGCGCCCGCAGCGCCACCTCCCGCGTCTCCTCATCCCCGGCGCCGCCCTCGCCCCGCCACTCCAGCGCATACAACAGGTTGTCACGTTCCGCCTTCAGGGGGTCGAGAGAGGTCCCCGGCCGCATCTGCCCATCGACCATGAGCCCGGCCAGCAGGCCCGCGAAGTACGCCTGATGCTTCGCGCGGGCGGCCGCCGCCTCGCCCGCGCCGCGCTCGGCGAGCCGGTCGCGGGCGTACTGACGCACCGTTTCGAGCAGGCGGTAGCGCGTCGTGCCGTCCGGCCGGGCCTCGGCGTGTACAAGGCTCTTGTCCACCAGGGCGGCCAGGAGGTCGAGGACTTCCCACGGCTCCACCCCCGGGCCGGCGCACACGGCTTCCGCCGCCTCCAGCGTCCACCCGCCCGAGAACACCGACAGTCGCGCCAGCAGCGCCCGCTCCGCGCCAGAGAGCAGGTCGTGGCTCCAGTCCAGGGCGCCCCGCAGCGTCTGCTGGCGCGGCAGCGCCGCCCGGTCACCGCCGGTGAGCAGGCGAAACTGGTCCCCGAGCCGGCTGTCGATCTCCTGCACCGTCAGCACCCGCACCCGAGCCGCCGCAAGCTCGATCGCCAGCGGGATGCCGTCCAGGCGGCGGCACACCCGCGCGACGGCCGCAAGACCGCCGGGCCCGAGGCGGAATGCGGCATCCGCGTCGGCGGCCCGCGCGAGGAAGAGGCGCACGGCGGCGAAGTCTGCGAGTTCGCTCTCCGCGGCGGACTCGGGCGGGACGCCAAGCGAGGGGACGCGCCACACGGCCTCACCGCGGAGTCCAAGGGATTGGCGGCTCGTAGTGAGGAGGCGCAGTTCGGGGCACGCCGCGAGCAGGGCGTCCGCCAGCGACGCGCACGCGCCCAGCACATGCTCGCAGTTGTCCAGAACCAGGAGCAGGCGCCGCGGGGCGAGGCTGCGGCACAGAAACTCGACGGGCGGCACCCGCCCTGCCTCCTTCGGCGGCGCGGGCAGCCCCAGCGCCTGCCGGACCGCCTCGGGAACATCCGCGCCGTCCGCCACCGGGGACAGGTCAGCAAATCGCGCGCCGCCTTCAAAGTCGTCCGCGGCGCGCTCGGCGACCCGGAGCGCCAGCCGGGTCTTCCCCACCCCACCGGTGCCGGTGAGCGTGACCAGCCGGCTGCGCCCCAGGCATCCAGCGACCTTGTCGGCATCGTCCTCGCGACCGATCAGGGCGGTGCGGGGCTGCGGAAGCGGCGACGGCTCGCCCTGAAGCAGCGCCGGGGTCGCGGAAGTGGCGGGTGCGGGCCGTGCCCCGGTATCCTCCGCCGCGCGCCGCGCCCCGTCCCGGAGCCGCCGGTACAGGGCGGCGGTTTCGGCGTCCGGCTCGACTGCCGCCTCCCGCCACAGCCGCGCGCGAAACTCCCGAAATGCGACGAGCGCGGCGGCAACGCTGCCATCCGCCGCCAGCGCCTCCATCCACGCGCGCAGAAGGTCTTCGCGCAGGGGCTCCACAACCAGCGCGCGGCGCAGGTAGTCTGCCGCGGCGGTGTGCTCACGGCACGCTGCGGCGGTCGCGGCCAGAGCCTCCAGCGCCGCCACGTACTGCTGCTCACGCTGACGCCGGGCATCAAGCACCCACTCCTCGCTACAGTCCTCCAGCAGCGGCCCACGGTAAAGGGCCACGGCCGCCGCGAGTGCTCCGGGGTCGCGGCCGGAGCGGGAAGCACCGGGCAGGGTGGCGGCGTCGAACGCCCGCACGTCCATCCAGGCGCCGGACGACAGGTCCAGGTGGAGCGTTCGGGGGGATTCGCACGCCAGCCGCTCCGCCTGGGAGCCGAGCGCGGCGCGCAGGTCGTGGAGGCTTTGCCGCAGGCTGCGGCGGGCCGCCTCCTCGCGGTGGTCGGGCCAGAGCGTACCGGCGAGCCAGTCCCGGTCCACATCCCGGCCCGCCCGCAGGGCCAGTAGGGCGAGAAGCCACATCCCCTTGCGCGACCGGAGCCGGGGCAGCGGACGACCGCCGACGCGCACCTCCACCGGGCCGAACAGACGCAACTCCAGACCGAACGCCGTCGCTGCCCCCGCCGCTTCGCCCGGTCGGGGCGCAAGGCCGCCCGGCGCCGTCCCCGCCGTGTACGAAACACCGTCTGCCATTCTCCGCCCTCTCCCCCGTCCCCGCGCGTATTGCTACCGCCCGCCACTACACAGGAGTAAACGCACAGACGACCACAGGTCTCACACACTACCGCCGTTCCCCCCGGCTTTGCGCTTTTCCTGCCCCGCCCGCGGCGGGTGGCATCGTCCGCTTTACCTGCTTCAGGAAGGCAACGAGGATGAAGCTGAGGATGACGAGCAGCGACCAGGAACCTATCTTCGCCAGGTGGACCGGCTGCCAGCCGCCCGCCTGATGGGGGTATTCCCAGGCCCCGAAGAAGGTGGTGAGGTTTTCCGCGAGGTAGACAAACAGCCCGACGAGCACGAACGCGACCGCGAGCGGCATGCAGTACGCCCGCCCCGAAACGCAGTAGTGCGCCCGCGTACCGCGGAAGGTGAACGCAACCAGCCCCGCGAGCGCCCAGCGGAGGTCAGGGACACCCAGATGGTGCGTGAAGAAGTTCGCGTAGATCGCGGCGGCGAGGGGCACACTGGCAACGGCCGGCGGCTCCCCTTCCAGATGCACGTCGAGGCGCCGCCACGCCTGGCACAGGTAGGAGGCGACGCTGGCATACATAAACCCCGAATACAGCGGCACCGCGCCCGCGACCTTGCTGTAGGCGAACTCCGGGTAGGCCCACGATCCCGCCGCGGTCTTAAACAGTTCCATCGCCAACCCGAGGGCGTGGAACACGCCGATAACCTTTAACTCGTCCTTCGTCTCCAGGCCGCCCGCCACCATCCCCCACTGCATGGCGAGGCAGGCAAGAAGGAGAAAGTCGTAGCGCGGCAGCCACGCCGGGAGCGGGAGCGTCCTCGAGGCGGCGAGCGCCGCGAAGATGGCGATGGGAAACACGCAGGCGAGCGCCTGCTGCCGCGCGAACTCCCATAGCGCCGGCAGAAAGAGCGGGAGGATCGGGACGCGTGCCGGACGCCCGGGACGGTCAGCAGCGACAGCAGGCAAAGTGCTCATGACTTTGCCATACGAAGTGCTTTGCCGGCCAGTTCCCGATTCAGATCATGGACCGGCTCTTGATCGTCAGGTAGCGCGAGATGAGCTCGACCGAGAGTTGCTGCGGTTCGGCATCCACCACGAACACACCGCGCTTGCGCAGGAGGTTGAGGGCGCGGCGGCGCTCAGCGATTACCTCCTCCGCCACGGCCTTTTCGTACACCATATTCGCGTCCTCGGGCACCTGCCGGGCGCGCTCCCCCACCAGAGGGTCGCTGACCACCACACAGACCACGAGGTGCATCCCGGCCAGCATCGAGATCTCGCGCAGCAGCACGGCGCTGGACTCGGGGTCCGAAAGGTCGGTGAAGAGGACCGCGAGCGAGCGCTTGCGCCAGCGCGCGGCGAGGAAGCGGAACGCCCCCCGATAGTCCGACTCGATGGGCTCTGCCCGCGCCGCGTAGAGCGCATCGAGAATCGAAACCGCGGCGGCCCGGCCCCGACTCGGAGGCAGCCAGGCGCGCGTCTCTTCAGAGAAGGTCAGCAGCCCGACCCGGTCGTCCGCCTCAGCGACCACGTGCGCCAGCATCAGCGCAGCGTTCACCACGTGGTCCAGCTTCTGCGTATGACCGACCTCCTGGCGCATCAGGCGCCCCTCGTCGATGAGGAGCAGGACATCCTGAGAACGCTCCGCCTCATAGGTGCGCGAGATGACCTTGCCGCGCCGCGCCGTCGCCTTCCAGTCGATCACCCGGTACTCGTCGTCCGGCGTATACTCCCGGAGCGCCGCGAACTCGCGCCCGCCGCCCACCACGCGCACCCGGCGGATACCGGAGCGCGACAGCAGCGCCTTGCGGGCCATCAGCTGGTACTCCTCCACCGCGCGCAGGTTCGGGTAGACCGATACCTTTTCGGCCAGGGGGATGCGCCCCTGCCGCACCACCAGTCCGAGCGGCCCTTCCAGGCGAACGTACACATCGCGGAACTGGTAGTCACCGCGCGCCGGCGGCGTCACCGCGTAGGACAGCGCGCGGACTTCGAAGGGGGCGAAGGTCATGGGCGCCTGCCGCTGCTTCAGCGCCTCCGGGGTCATCTCGAATTCGGGCGGCGGTTCGTCCCGAACCATCGTCTTCAAACGCGTCCCCGTCGCATTGCGCACCCGCAGCGTCACATCGTTGGGCGCAGCCACGGAAAGGGCGTCGTCGGTCAGCCGCTCGGCGGTGAGCGCGGCATCGGGCCGCGGGGTCCGCAGGTAGTCAATCACCGCGAGCGCCCCGATCACGATGTTGACCAGTACGGCGAGCAAGGCCAGTTCGGGGTACACCCCGCTCAACAGCAGGGGCGGGACGCCGAGGGCCAGGAGCCACAGAAACCGGCGGGTGAAGATCAAGGCGCGTCGCTCCCGGGGGCCGCGGCGGACTCGGGCACGGCAAAGGTCAGGCCGTCGTAGCCGAGGTTGATGCCGGGCGGCAGGGCGGCGTCCACCTCCCGGTGCAGGAAGTGGTGCGAGAGGTGCGTCAGGTACGTCTGCCGCGGGGCGAACCTGCGGGCCTCCTCCACCGCCTCACTCAGCGTAAAGTGGGTCGGGTGCTTTTCATAGCGCACGGCCCCGAGAATCAGGGTGTCCAGCCCGGTGAGGTGGGCGCGGGCCTCGTCCGGGATCACGGAAACATCGGTGAGGTAGGCGAACCGGTCACCAAACTTGAACGCCGTTACCGGCATCCGGCCATGCAGCACGGTGAGCGGCGTCACCGTCACGCCGAGCAGGTCGAACGGCACATGGGGCGTCAGCGGCTCCAGTACAAGCTGGGGCTTGCCCCCTCCTACCTGCGTCTCCTTGAAGCAGTAGTCGAACACGCGGCGCAGGTGCCCCAGCGTCTCCTCGGTGCCGTAGATGGGCATAGGGCGCTGCAGTCTCCAGTTGAACTGCCGGATGTCGTCCATCCCGAAGATGTGGTCGGCGTGTGTGTGCGTCACCAGCACCGCGTCCACGCGGTCTATCCCCTGCCGGAGCATCTGGAGGCGCATCTCCGGCGTCGTGTCCACCAGGATACGCCGGGCGTCCTCACCCGTCCCCACCGTCACAAGCAGCGACGGGCGGGTGCGCTTGTCGCGGGGGTCGCCGGAGCGGCACACGGCGCAGTCGCAGCCGATCATGGGGACGCCCGTGGAGGTGCCGGAGCCGAGGAAGGTAACCGTGAGCGGGGGCGACAGGCGCATGCCTGATTATACAGTGTGGCCGCCATCCCGTGTCAAACAGGCACAGCGCAAGGCAGGGCATTGGCGGCGCCGCGTCCAATGCTGTTCCTTGGGAATACACACCCCGAGGTGACAAGAATTATGGCAAAGATTCCGATCGCATTGCAGCTTTACTCCGTGCGCGACGACGCGGCGAAGGATTTGGCGGGCGTCCTCGCCGCGGTGGCGAAGATGGGCTACGAGGGCGTGGAGTTCGCGGGTTACTACGGCCACAGCGCCGAGGACATCCGCAAGATGCTCGACGACAACGGCCTGAAGATGTGCGGCGCGCACGTGGGCATCGACACGCTCCTGGGCGACGAACTGGAAAAGAGCGTCGAGTTCCACAAAACGCTGGGCTGCGAGAACCTGATCGTGCCGGGTCTGAGCGAAAAGTGGCGCTCCTCGACGGAGGCGTGGCGGGAGACGGCGCGGACGATGAACGAGATCGCGGAGCGCCTGGCCCCGCATGGTATGAAGACGGGCTACCACAACCACGCCATCGAGTTCAAGCCGCTGGAAGAGGGAGGCGAACTGCCCTGGGACACGTTCTTCGGAAACACCCGCCCCGAGGTCATCATGCAGTTTGACACCGGCAATGCCCTGCACGCCGGTGCGGAGGCGCTTCCGTTCATCCAGCGCTACCCGGGCCGCGCCCTCACGGTCCACCTGAAGGAGCATGCGGACGGCAACTCGAAGGCGCTGATTGGCGAGGGTGATGTCCCGTGGCAGGACATCTTCTCCGCCTGCGAGAGCGTGGGCGGAACGCAGTGGTACATCGTGGAGCAGGAGAGCTACGCCTACGCGCCGCTGGAGTGCGTGGAGCGGTGCCTGAAGAACCTGCGCGAGATGGGGAAGTGAATGAGGAATAGCCCTCAGGAAGGCCCCCCTGCGGGAGGCCCCCCTCCCCCGGCTTCGCCGACCCCTCCCCCCAGCGGCGCAGCCGCGACTG
>CALEKU010000112.1 GCA_937902745.1 uncultured Armatimonadota bacterium | reverse complement strand
ACGCCAGGATGCGATGGCAGAAACAGACAAGACTCACGCAGTCAAGACATTAACCGTCAAGGGGATGTTTTTCCCGTTCCAACGCGCAATCTCCTCCGTGTCTCCCATAGCGTTGTCCCTCTCTTTGCGGGCGTAACAAAGACAGTAAACAGCAGCCACCTTACAGAAATTTTACAGTTACACTACAAAAACAAAAAAGCGCGGGCGAATCCGTTTGGATTCGCCCGCGCTCCTTATTAGGCTCTACCGAAGTTGGGTTACTTCGCGCCCGCCGCGACCTTGCCGGACTTGGCGGTGATCTCCTCGGCGATGTTGCGCGGCACCTCTTCGTAGTGCGACGGCTCCATCGTGGAGGAGGCGCGCCCCTGCGTCATGGAGCGCAGCGAGGTGACGTAGCCGAACATCTCGGCCAGCGGCACCTTCGACTTCACCACACGGGTCCCGCCGGGGCCGACCTCCTGGCCCTCGACGATACCACGGCGCCGGTTCAGGTCGCCGATGACATCGCCCAGGAACTGCTCCGGGGTGACGACCTCGACCGCCATGATCGGCTCCTTGATGATCGGCTGCGCCTTGTTCGCCGCGGCGCGGAAGCCCATGCGGCCCGCCTCGCGGAACGAGATCTCGTCGGAGTCGACCTCGTGGTACGAACCGTCCACGACGGCAACCTTGATGTCGACCATCGGGAAGCCGGCGACCACGCCCACCTGCATGGCGTCCTCAACGCCCTTCTGGACGGCGGGGATGTACTCCTTCGGAATGGAGCCGCCGACGGTCTTGTTCTGGAACTCGAAGCCCCCGCCAACCTCGTTCGGCTCGATCTCCAGGACGCAGTGACCGAACTTACCGCGACCACCCGTCTGCTTGACGAACCGGCCCTCGGCCCGCGCCGGGATCTTGATCGTCTCACGGTAGGCGACCTGCGGCTTGCCCTGGTTGGCCTCCACCTTGAACTCGCGCTTCATGCGGTCCACGATGATCTCCAGGTGCAGCTCGCCCATGCCGCGGATGATGGTCTGGCCCGTCTCCGGGTCGGTGTGCATCCGGAACGTCGGGTCCTCCGCCGCCAGCCGGGACAGGGCCTTGCCCATGTTGTCCTGGTCGGCCTTGGTCTTGGGCTCGATGCTCATCTCGATGACCGGCTCGGGGAACGTAATGCTCTCCAGCAGGATCGGATGCTTCTCGTCCGCCAGCGTGTCACCGGTGGTCGTGTCCGACAGACCAACCGCCGCAGCGATGTCCCCGGCGTAGACCGTGTCGACGTCCTCCTGCTTGTTGGCGTGCATCAGCAGGATGCGGCCGACGCGCTCACGCTTGCCCTTGCTGACGTTGTACAGGAACGACCCCTTCGACAGCGTCCCCGAGTAGACCCGGAAGAACGTCAGGTTGCCGAACTGGTTGTTCATCAGTTTGAACGCCAGCGCCGAGAACGGCTCGTCGTCCGACGGCTTGCGGCTGTCGGGCTGCTCCGTGTCCGGGTTGGTGCCCGGAACCGCCTCGATGTCCACGGGCGACGGCAGGTACTCCAGAACCGCGTCGAGCATCGGCTGGACGCCCTTGTTCTTGAACGCCGAGCCGCACAGCATCGGGAAGATCGTGCCGTCGATGGTCCCCTTGCGGAGCGCCGCCTTGATCTCCTCGTTGGTGAGCGCCTCACCCTCCAGGAACTTCTCGATCAGCCGGTCATCGACTTCCGCCGCGGCCTCGATCATCTTCTCGCGCCACTCGGACGCCTGATCCAGCAGGTCCGCCGGGCAGTCCACGATCTCGAACTCGCGCCCAACCTCATCCTTGTAGATCGTCGCCTTCATCGTGATCAGGTCGACCACGCCCTTGAAGTCGGACTCGGCGCCGATCGGCACCTGAATCGGAACCGCGTTGGCGCCCAGGCGGTCGCGCACCATCTTCACGACGTTGAAGAAGTCCGCGCCCAGGCGGTCCATCTTGTTCACGAAGATCAGGCGCGGGACCTTGTACTTGGTCGCCTGGCGCCAGACCGTCTCGGACTGCGGCTGAACGCCCGCAACCGCGCAGAAGACCGCAACCGCGCCGTCCAGGACGCGCATGGAGCGCTCCACTTCGACCGTAAAGTCGACGTGGCCCGGCGTGTCAATGATGTTGATGCGGTGCGTGTTCTTCCGGGCGCCCGGCTTCGCCGGGTCCGGTTCCAGCCCCCAGAAACAGGTCGTCGCAGCGGAGGTAATGGTGATGCCGCGCTCCTGCTCCTGCTCCATCCAGTCCATCGTCGCCGCGCCCTCGTGCACCTCACCGATCTTGTAGTTCCGGCCGGTGTAAAAAAGGATGCGCTCGGTAACGGTGGTCTTGCCCGCGTCGATGTGCGCCGCGATGCCGATGTTGCGCGTATTTTCCAAGCTGTATTCGCGTGCCATAGCCTATAACTCTCCGCCTCAGTATCGTGTGTCCCGCCCTGGCCCAATGCCAGGTGCGGGGGTGGATGGAGCCACGGTCGGCGGCATCCGGCCCCCGGTCCCCTCCTCAATATCGCGCCGCAGGGCGCTCCGCACAAGGGTCCGAAGAATCAAGACACCAAAACGCCGTCCCGCGTTCCGACTCGTCGGCGAGTCGGAACGCGGGACCGCTCGCTGCTTCGCCCGGTGGCCGGTCTCGGGGCGGCATGCGCCGCCCGGAAGCGGCAGCGCCCGCCTAGAACCGGTAGTGGGAGAAGGCCTTGTTGGCTTCAGCCATCTTGAAGCCCTCTTCGCGCTTGCGCACCGCGCCGCCCTGACCGTTGGCCGCGTCCAGGATCTCGCTGGCCAGTTTGTCGATCATCGTGCGGCCGTTGCGGCGGCGCGCATAGGTCACGAGCCAGCGGATGCCCAGCGACATGCGGCGCTCGGGGCGGACCTCGGTGGGCACCTGGTAGGTCGCGCCACCGACGCGGCGGGGCTTGACCTCCACCGCGGGCATGACCTTCTTCAGGGCCTCTTCAAAGACCTCGATGCCGGGCCGGCCGGTCTTGCTCTCGATCTGATCGAGCGCGCCGTAAAAAATCTTCTCAGCGACGGACTTCTTGCCGTCGAGCATCAGGCGGCTGATGAACCGCGTGACGATCACTCTGTTGTAGATCGGGTCGGGCATGATCTGCCGCCGGACCGCAGGACCTTTACGAGGCATAGGTTACTCTCTTGCTCCTTAAGGAACGACCGTCTCTCGGCCGCCCTTGCTGCACGAGCGGGGCATGCCGCACGGCGCGCGCGGTGGTGGCGGCGCGTTTCCGCGCAACAGCCTCCTCCGATCCCGCCTGCACTACACCCACACTTCGCCGGAAAACCGAACGGGATAGCGCCCGACCGGCCTGCCTGAAAACGAACGAAACTACTTCGCGGCCACCTTGGGCTTCTTGGCGCCGTACTTGGAGCGGCTGGACTTGCGGTCCTTGGTGCCCGCCGTGTCGAGCGTGCCGCGCACGATGTGGTAGCGCACACCCGGCAGGTCCTTGACGCGACCGCCACGGATCATCACCACGCTGTGCTCCTGAAGGTTGTGCCCGATCCCCGGGATGTAGGCCGTTACCTCGACGCCGTTGGTGAGGCGCACACGGGCCACCTTCCGCAGCGCGGAGTTCGGCTTCTTGGGCGTCATGGTGCGGACCACGAGACACACACCCCGCTTCTGCGGGTTCCCCTTCATGGCGGGCGACTTGCTCTTCTTAACGACCTTCTGTCGCCCCTTGCGTACCAGCTGGCTGATTGTCGGCATAGATAACTTTCCTGCGACTCCTTCGCTCTCGCGGCCGCCCCCGCGGGCGCGAGACGAAACGTTAACGACTACGATCGCGCACGGCGCGGTAGCGCAGCGGCGGCGCCATCATCACGGTCACGGACGGACGAGGCATGAAAAAACCCCGGTGCCCGGTGCGCGCTTTCGGCAAGGTCTGCGCGCCGCACGCGGGGCAGGGGGTTCGTTATCGCCGGGGTGGCGGTTCACACTGCAGGCTCTCGCTGCTGTTGTCGCCGCACACGCCGCGCGTTCTGACTGTTCCGTTGCCGGACCTGGGGAGGATGTTACGCCTCCACCGTGTACCCCCGCTTGCCGCGTGATTTCGTGTGATGAAAACTGCTGTCGTGCGAGAAGGTCGCCAGGCAGCCGGAGGCCCTTGCGCACAACTCTCAGAGTATATCGGCACGTTTGCCATTCGTCAAGACGGGAACGGCGATGCCCTGTGCTGCGGCCCTACCGCTTTCTCTCTGGCTCTTTGAGGACGTACACCCGCACATGGCGCACTCCCCATTCGTACATCTCGCGCCGCTTCTGCATACGAACATCCACCCGGTGCCCCCGGATCGCACCGCCGGTGTCGTCCGCGATGGCGTGTCCGTAGCCCGGTATCCAGACGTGCGTCCCGAGCGGTATGACCTTCGGGTCCACGGCGACCCCATGTGCGGAGCGCCCGTCGCGCCGGGTGGCGGTCCAGCGCCCCCCCTCCATCGGCGTGTTGATGGGCAGATACGCTGTGGCCCGCATCCGGTACGAGCGCAGGTAGCTGCCCGGGGGCGGCGTTGCGTGCAGGTGCCGGTCCCAGCGGAACGATGCTGCCCGGGAGGATTGTGCGGCGCGCTCCGCGGCCGGCGCCGACCTCTTCGCGGCCGTCCCGGTGGCTGCAACCGCCGCGGTGACCGGGGCAACGACCATCGCCGCCTCGACAGCGGCGGCCTCTCGCTTCTGGTGGTGCGCTCCCGCTGCGGTCACCATCAGAGCGGCGCCGAACCCCAGAACTGCCGTCAGGTAAGGGAGGAAATCCGCGCGCACCATAGACTTGCGCCAGTGGCAACGGCACCACGACGCGCCCGGCGCCCGCTCATGAGCCATCCCCTTCCGTACTCGGTTCTCACTAATCATATTCAGTTGTGTATGAGCCTTCCTAGGGCCACCAGGCGGCTCCGGCTGGTGGCGTAATTGCCGCGGCGGCCGCGAGGGGGCGGTACCCCG
>CALEKU010000111.1 GCA_937902745.1 uncultured Armatimonadota bacterium | reverse complement strand
GGCGGAGCCCACACCGGCGGAGCCCACACCGGCGGAGCCCACACCGGCGGAGCCCGCACCGGCAGAACCGGAGAAGCCAAAGCGTTCGCGCCGGCGGACGTCCGCGAAAGCGGCCGCAGCAGCGGCGGAAGAGGCCGCGGGGGCGCCCGCCCCGGAGCCGGAAACTGCTCCTGAGGTCGTTGTCGCGCCCGAGGCAGAGGCCCCGGTTGCGCCTGTGGCGGCGGCTGAGGAGGCGGTTGTCGCTGAGGCCAGCGAACCGGCTGCCGAGCCTGTTGCGCCAGCAGACCCGGAGAAGCCGAAGCGGTCGCGTCGGCGGTCTTCCCGCAAGAGCGCCGGGGAGGCGGACACGGCCGAAGCCCCCCCAGCAGACGCCACCTCACCCGTACCTGACGCGGTCGAAGCCACTCCTCCTGCTGAGGCTACGCCGGAAGCGGCGGAAGCGCCGGTGGTGACGCCGCCGAAGCGCACGCGTGGGCCGCGCCGCATCGCCGTGACGCCTCCTGCGACGGCTGCGGAGGCAGCGCTCGCCACGACTTCCACAGCCGATACTACTACTGCCGCGGCACCCGACACCGCTGCCACCCCGGCGGCGGCGGAGGAGACGGCGGCCGGGGAGGGGCGTCCGCGCCGGACGCGCGGACAGCGGCGCAAGGCGGTCACGCGCGTGGTCACGGCGGAGGGCGTGGTCGAGGACCCTGCCGCTGCTGCCGCGCTGCTTGGCGGCGGTGCCGCGGCGGTGGTGGCAGCACCTTCGGTGGAAGTGCCTACGCCCTCGGTGTACCAGCCTCTGCCCGATGAGGTCCTCGCCCGCCTGGTGGAGGCGAAGATCGCCGTCCGCAAGGGAGTCGCTGAACTCATCATCGGCGGCGAGCCGCACCTGCCCCTCTGGTTCTTTGTTAACACGGAGATGGCGGAGGACCTGGAGGCGGGCCGTGAGGTCGCCCGCCGCCAGATCCGCTACGCCTATGAGGCGGGGGTACGCATCTTCACTGTGCTTGCGCACCTGCCCTGGAAGACCCGCTCCGGAGAGCGGCGCTATGAGCCGCTGGAGGAGAGTCTGAGGTTCATCGCGGAGTGCGCCGGGCCGGAAGCCCTGATCCTTCCTCGTCTGATCTTCTCGCCCCCCCTGTCCTGGGAGCGCGCCCACCCGGACCAGATGATCCACTACGCCGACGGCTCCACCGGAGATGTTTCCCTGGCATCGCGGGCGTTCTGGGAGGAAGAGGCGGTTCAGGCGCTACACGCCGCCGTGGAGCGTGTGGCGGAAGGGCCCTACGCCAACCGCGTCTTCGGGTTCTATCTGGAGCACGGCGAGTGGTTCCACGAGAAGGGCCGCGGCTACGACCGCTCCGAGGCGAATGTTGCAGGCTTCCGTGCGTGGCTGCGTCAGCACTATAAGAACAGCCAGATCGCCCTGCGTGCCGCCTGGCACGACGGCAGTGTGACCTTCGATAACGCCGATATTCCCCCGGCCCCGCCCACCCCCTCTGGGAGTGTCTTCTTTGGCGAGCGGGAAGGGCGCTGGGTGGACTTCCACGCGTACAGCAG
The DNA here is from genome assembly GCA_937902745.1 of uncultured Armatimonadota bacterium. Classification (GTDB taxonomy): domain Bacteria; phylum Armatimonadota; class Armatimonadia; order Armatimonadales; family Armatimonadaceae; genus CALEKU01. The sequence goes on along the minus strand of CALEKU010000111.1, from coordinate 12,083 downwards.
CGATTTGGTGGCGCAGGTTATCCTCCGTCTCGGGCAGGCGGTGAAGGAAGCGAGCGGGAACCGCTCAGTGGTCGCCGTGTCCTACGGCTACACGCTGGAGTTGCCGCGCGCCTCGTCGGGCCATCTGGCGCTGGGGCAGATCCTGGAATCGCCGGTAATAGACATCCTGACCGGCCCGCTCTCCTACGGGGGGCGAATGCCGGGTGGCTCCGCGCCCCTCCCCGCTCCGGTGGACTCGGTGACGCTGGCCGGAAAGCTGTGGGTGAGCGAGGACGACACCAAGACGTTCCTGGCCGGGGCTGAGACCCCGGACACCTACAACCCCAAGGTGGCGACGAGCGAGGGGACGCGCGCGGTCCACGCGCGCAATTTCGGCGCCGCACTGGCCCGCGGGACGGGCGTCTCCTGGATGGACCTTTGGGGCGAGGGGTGGCTGGACGACCGGGATATCTGGCAGAACCTGGGCCGTCTGGTACAGATCGCGGACCGACTGGCCACGAGGCGGCGCAATCCGCGCACGCGCTCCCTGCGGGAGCCGGATGTGGCGGTGATCGTAGACGAGAAGTCGTTCTTCGATGTGCACGCAGACGAAGACCTGCTCGGGCATCTCGTTGCCTATCAGCGGGACGTCCTGGTGCGCTCGGGCGCCCGGATCGGGTTCTACCTGCTCTCCGACCTGGCGAAGAAGAACTTCCCGGAGCAGCCCAAACTCCTGCTGTTCCTCAATGCCTTCCGCATCCCCCAGGATGTGCGGGCGGCCATCACGCGGCGCTTCCAGAACGACGGGCGCACCCTGGCCTGGCTGTTCGGCCCGGGGTGCCGCGAGGCGAATCCGGCGGAACTGACCGATGTCATCGGGATGCAACTCCGGCTCCAGCCCTGGGGGTCTAAGGCGGGGACGCAGGTCACCGACGGGCGCTCGCCCCTGACCGACGGCCTGCGCGGGCAGCGCCTCGGCGAGGAGAAGCGCGTCAATCCGACCTACTACGTCTCGGACCCGCGCGCTCAGGTGCTGGGCGAATATGTCTACACGGGCAACCCCTCGATTGCGGTCCGCAAGCACCCACGCTGGCAGAGTGTGTTTATCGGCGAGACGACGCTGACGGTGCCGCTGCTGCGCGGTCTGTACCGGCTGGCGGGCGTCCCGGTCGCGACGGTGGACGACGATGTGGCGTGGGTGGCCGACAACCTCATCTGCCTCCACTCCGCGCCCGGCGGCGGGACCACCGTGTATCTGCCGGAGGAGGGCGTCCTGTACGACCTCTGGGGGCAGGAGACGCTGGCGACGGGCGGCCTGGGCGCGCGGCTCTCTATGCCGCCGCGTGGCACGCGCCTGCTCTTCTACGGCTCCGAGGCCGAGGTCACGCGCTTCGGCGGTGACCCGACCGCGGGCATGCCGGGGCTGACTGAGGAGGAGTTGCCGCCCTCCGTCGCGCCGTTCGTCTTCGAAGAAGAGGAGCACGCGGCCGGAGACGAGATCTCTGCCGAGGACGCTGCGCTCATGGAGGCCGCCCTGGCCGGTGCGCTGCCCGAACTCAAAGAGGGCGACACGGATCTGGAGGACGAGGACGACGAGGCCGCATCGATGGCTATGGCTGCCCCTGTTTCCGGGGGTGAGGCGATCGAGGCTGAGGTCGATGCAAGCGAAAACGGCACCGGGAAGCGCAAGCGTCGCCGCCGCCGCCGGGGGCGGGGCCGCGGTGCGAGCGAGGAAGCGGGCGAAGAGCTGGGTGGCGATGCCCTGACGGAGGAGGGAAGCGAGGCGGTGGGCGAAGGCGAGGACGCCGCGGTAGGCGCCCCGGCTTCCGCGCCGGAGACCGGCGAGGGGGAGATACCCCCCGTGGTGCGCCGGCCGTCGCTGGAAGAGCTTCTGCCACTGTCCGAGCTGACCGACGAGAGTGAACTGCCGCCGATTCCGGAGGAGTTCCTGCCTCTGGACACCGACGCGTTGCTGCCCGCTATCACGGAAGGGGACGCCGCGGAGTCCGGTGCGGAGGCGGGTGAAGGGGCGCCCGTCGCGCGCCGCCCGCGCCGCTCCCGGGTGCGCCGGGGCCGGCGGGGCAGCGACAGTGGCACCGGAGAAGCGGAGGAGGGCGGCGGTAGCGCCGCCGCTACAAACGCTCCGGGAGACTCAGACCCGCCCGGCGGAGCGCCGGATAGCGAAACACCGTAAACAGCGCCACCAGACCCATGAGGATGCCGCCCGCCGCAATCGCGGCGGGCGCACCCGCTGTCTTCGCCACCGCCCCCGTCCACAAACTCCCCACGGGCGTCAGCCCCATCAGGATGAGCGAATAGATGCTCATCACGCGCCCCCGCAGCGCGTCCGGCGAGGACGCCTGCAAGAGCGAGTTCGCCGTTGCCAGGAAGGCAATCACCGCAAAGCCGATCATCGCCCCGAGGATACAGGCTACCGTCAGACTCCGGTTCAGCGCCAGGAGTATTTCCAGCACCGGAAAGGTCAGCGCTGCCGCCATCAGGATGCGTCCTTTGCGTGGGTAGGTTGAGAGCGTCGCCATCGTCAGCGCCCCTATCAAGGCCCCCGCACCGCGGCACGAGAGCAGTAATCCGTAGCCGCGCACATCCGCGCCCAGCGTGAAGCGCGCCAGCGACGGCAGGAGCACGAAGTCGGGCGCCATGAAGAGCGAGAACGCCGTAACCAGGCAGAACAGGAGGAAGGCGGGACGGTACGCCTTCAAGAAGTTCGCTACTTCGCGGATTGCCTCCAGCGGCGAGGCGGCCGTCCCTGCCCCCTGCCGGGAGAAGTCGCCGCGCATCATCAGAAGACCCGTAATGACGAACAGGTAGGAGACACCGTTCGCCGCAAAGCACCATCCCAGCGCCCGTACGCCGTCGCCCCCCGTAAGGAGCCCCAGCAGGATGCCCGTGAGCGCCGGACCGACCACGCGCGCGCCGTTGAAGATTGAGGACTGAAGCGCGATAGCGTTCGGCAGGTCTTCCTTGCCCACCATCTCGACCAGGAACGACTGCCGCGCGGGCACATCGAAGACCGTGGTGACGCCAAAGAGCAGCGCCAGCGTCAGCACCTGCCATATCTGGATATGCCCGCTCAGGGTGAGCCAGGCGAAGGTAAAGGCGAGTACCATCTGCGCTGCCTGCGCCCACAGGATGATGCTCCGCTTGGGGTACCGGTCTGCCACGATGCCGCCGTACAGCGCCCCGAAGAGCATGGGGAGGGACGCGGCCGTGGCCACCATCCCGAGATACAGATTTGCCTGCTGCGCCGCCGCGCTGTCGCGCTGGGCCGCCTGTACCAGCGTTGCACCCGGCGCGGCCAGAAGCACGATGAGCCACTGGCGCGCCGTGTCCTGCATCCAGGTGCCGATGAGCGAGGCGAACTGTCCGGCGTAGAACAGCCGGAAGTTGCGGTGCCGCAGCGCGGCGAATGTCTTTGGCAGCCGTAAGCGGCGGTTTCCGGAAATCTCGCCGCCTCCTGTAGGTCCGCCGCCGTTGTGCGGAGGAACGCGCCCGCCCTCATAAGCCTCACCGCGGTCTTCCGCGGCCTTCACCCGTGAGTCCGTGTGTGGGTCCGTTGCGTTTGTCACAAACTCATCTTACCGCCGGGGCCGCCGGGAAAACCTCGGATGGCTATGGGACCGTACCGGGAGCAAGGAATCAGAAATAGAGGCTTATCGGCGCCTCTACTCGTCTACTCGTCTACTCGGCGTCCTCGCGGGGGACATACTGTCGATTGGAGAAGACGAGGAGCGAGGCGAGCAGGGCGACGGCGGAGACGGTCAGCAGGATCATCAGCGCCGATTGGGAGGATATCTCCAGGTCCGGTGGGCGGGCGAAGGCCAGCAGGATGTTGTCACCCGCCTGGGCGGCGGCTGTTTCGGCGTCCGGCGCGACCTCACGCGCGGCCAGCACGCGCAGGTACGTCATGACAGAGAGGCGGGTGAACGACCCCGGCAGTTTCGGCACCCAGGTCTCCCAGCCGAAGACCAGAAGCAGGCCCCACGTGAGCGGGCGCGGCAGGGCGGCGCCGACCAGGAGGAAGACGCTGCCGTAGGCCAGGGCTCCGACCAGCAGCGCCCGTAGGTCCTGACCGACCTCGGCCTGCGTAAAGCCGGACGGACCGAACACCGCCAGCGCGAGCAGGAGAGCGGAGAGCACAGCGACTGCCGCCACGACCGCCAGACTCACCAGGAACTTCGCCAGGAGGATGCGCCAGCGGGGTAGGGGGCGGGTAAGCAGATAGACGATGGTGCGCTGCTCCAACTCCTGCGCCACGACCCCCGTCCCGTAGACGACCGATAGGATGGTCAGCGAAAAGGAGAAGACCAGGCCCACCACCAGACTGTCGTAGACGTCGCCCGGGTCGAAGTCCTTGCCGCCCGCGAGCAGGCGCCACGTCAGCCCAATGCCCGCCGGGAGCAGAGTCAGCAGCGTCGCAATCAGCAGCCGGCGCGGGCGGAGGGATTCGCGCAGGGCGGTTCGCATGAGCAGGAGATCGGTCATCATGGTCTTAAAGATACGCGCCTACTTCCGCGCCAACAGGTTCCGCAGGATGGACTCCAGGTGATCGTCGGGCGACTCCATACTTTCCACAGCATAGTCCCCCGCCAGCACGACCTCCGCCAGCGCCCCGAAGAAGGCGCGCGGGTCGCGCGTCTCCACCTCCAGGCGGCCCGGGTCCTCCGGGAAGAAGCGCACCCCTGTGACTGAGGGGACGGTGAGCAGATCTGCCGCCAGCGGGCGTGGGTGGTCTACACCCCGCAGGACAATGTGGCGCGGCGTATGTGTGTCGCGGTCCATCAGGTCGCGGATATCGCGCACGCTTCCGCGCGCCAGAAGGCGACCCCGCTGCATCAAAAGGATGCTGTCGGTGAGCTGTTCAACCTCGTAGAGGATGTGGCTGGACACGAGGACGCACCTGCCTTCGCGCGCCAGGGCGCTCATCAGGTCGGTCATGTCGCGCCGTCCCACCGGGTCCAGGCCGTTCAGGGGCTCGTCCAGCACCAGCACCTGCGGGTCATGCAAAATTGCCTGCGCCACCTTGATACGCTGGCGCATTCCTTTGGAGTAGCCGCCGAGCTTGCGGTCGCAACGGTCCGTCATGCCCACGCGCTCAATGGAACTCTCCACCCGACGCTTCAGTTCGGCCCCGGCGAACCCCGACATGGAGGCGAGCTGCGTCACGAACTCGCGGCCGGTCATGTCCTCGTAAAAGTTGTCGATCTCGGGGCAGTAGCCCAGGCGGCTCAGCACCCGGGCGTTGGCGAACGGCGACTCGCCCAGCACCAGCGCCCGGCCCGTCGTCGGACGTATCTGCCCGGTCGCCAGCTTGATGAACGTACTCTTCCCGGCCCCGTTCGGCCCCAGCAGCGCCGTCAGGCCCGGTCCGACATCGCAGGAGACGTCGTTCAGCCCGATGACCTGCCCGTACCAGCGCGAAACCCGCTGGAAGGAGAGGAAAGGAGCGTCGGGAGAGCGGGACGGAGGGTGAGGGATCTCCCTAGCCACGGACCACCTCCACGGCCCGCACCTTAGCGTGCGCGGCGGCGAGCGGCAGCACGATCATCAGGCCGCCTACGAACAGCATTGCGGGCATTCCCGGGCGCTCTGGCAGAACGACCGGCCCGCGCCGGCGCGGGCGGCGCGGCTCACGCGCGCCGTCAGGGGCGCCCGCCGCGGGAGCGGGGGAAGCGCCGGATGGGGCGGGAGTGGCAGCGACGGCGGGCGGAGTGGGGGATGGCGAGGGGGTGGGGCGTCGGCGTCGCCGGCCGCCGGACTGGAACCGCGCTACCACCTGTCGGGGCGTTACGTCGTATAGATTCATCGCCACGCCGCTCGCCACGCCGCTCACCGAAAGGTTCGACACGATCGCTGTGGTCTTCGCCTGCTTCTGCTCCTGGTCACGCTCCAGCAGGATGTTGCCTGCCACTCCCGAGAGGACACTGACCACGAAGTAGAACCCGGCATAGACGGCGCCGGCCATGCGCGGCGTCTTCGACCAGGCGGAGAAGCCGAGCATCAGGCTGGCGTGCAGAGCCGCGGGGAAGAGCGTCGCGCCCAATAGGCGGAAGATCAGCGTCGGGTTTTCTTTCAGGAAGCCGACGTCGTTGTAGGTTGCGACAAAGAAGAGATAGAGCAGCAGCGAGGGCACCAGGGTCAGCGGCGCCAGCAGAAGGAACAGACCCACCCACTTTCCCACCAGATAGTCGAGGCGCGTGATGGGGCGGGCGAAGTACACCAGCAGGGCGTTTGCCCGGTTGTCCGCCGCGATCGTGGAAGACCCTACCGTCAGCGCCGCGATGAACACCAGGAACAGGCTCCAGGTGACCCCCTGGTACAGCGTGAGGGCGTACGGGTTGGCGGGACCCTCCGGCAGGCCACCGATGAGGCCGCCCGTCATCGCCGCCTGTGCGGCCATCTGGTCGCGGACGTTCTGGGTGACGTAATGGATAATGCCCAGGAAGAAGTTGATGACCAGGATCAACGCTGCCGGAATCCAGTAACCGAACTTGCGGCGGTTGACGTTGGCGCGGACCGTGGCCGCGGCAATGGTCCACGCACGCGCCAGCAGGGGGCGCAGAGGCATCTCCCCATCGTAGTTGCGGTAGGAGACGTCCGCGATGGCAGATTGGCCCGCTGTAGCGGCAGTCACGGGGGCCGTCGCCTCGTCCGCCTCGGCGTGGTCAGGTTCCAGGGTCACTGCTCAATGGCCTCCATGAACACGTCCTCCAGGCGCCGCTGGGCCGGGCGGAAGCCGCGCACCTGGGCACCCGTCTCCCGCGCTGCTTCAAAGAAGAGACGGCCCGCTGCGGCCTCCGGCGGGAGCGTGAACCGCAGCCGCGAGCCCTCGCTGGATAGAAGGCGTCCGCCGCGCCGCGCCACCGCCTCGGTGAACGACGGGCTATATGCCAGCAGGTCCAGTTCATACTCCGCCTGGGCGGTGCGCGAAAGCTCCGCCAGAGGCCCCTGCCGGACCACCTGACCCGACCGGACCACAATCACCGCATCGCAGGTGCGCTCGATGTCCGGCAGCAGGTGTGAAGACACGACAACGGACAGGCCCTTGCCGTGGGAAACATCGCGTACCAGCGCCAGCATCTCGTCGCGCCCCTGCGGGTCCAGGCCGTTCGTCGGCTCATCCAGGAAGAGGAGTTTCGGGCCGTGCACCAGCGCCTGTGCCAGCTTGATGCGCTGCTTCATACCGGTGGAGTACGTCTCCACCTCCCGGTAGCGCGCCTCACCGAGGCCGCAGTACTCCAGCACCTCGTGGGCTCGCCGTATCGCCTGCGCCGGCGGCATGCCCGAAAGCTCGCCCGCATACGCCACAAACTGTACAGCGCTCATGCCAGGGATGTGGCACTCCTGCTCCGGCATCAGGCCGATGCGCTGTCGGATGCGCAGGACATCCGTCGCGACATCGAGGCCGAGCACCCGCGCCTCTCCCGCCGTGGGTTTGAGGAAACCCATCAGGGTCTTCAGCAGGGTAGTCTTGCCCGCGCCGTTCGGTCCCAGAAGGCCGACACACCCCTCGGGAATGGAAAGAGAGAGGCCGGGCAGCACCGTGCGCGCGCCGTAGCGGACGGTCAACTCGCGGGTGGAGGCGACAAGCGGCATCCCCGCGAACGCTGCCGCGTTGGCGTCGGTGGCGGGCGGGTCGGCGGAAAGGGACGAAGGGGGAGCGGCCATGGACATAGGAGGGCGATTTCCAGCGTATGCTGCCTTGGACCCGCGGGCGCGCCAAAGGTTGCATGCGCGGGGACTCGGGCCATCCCATTGTACGGCACCCCTCCTGTTAACGGCCCAGTTGCGTCCAAAAAGCCCTGCGTGATATAATCCTGAATGTTCTAAACGATGTGCAAGGGGTTGTGTGCGGAAGCAGCGATGCTGACCAGGCACGCGATCCGGCATGTCCCAGCGGATGCGCCGAAAGAGTGGGTCATGCGGCCCGCTCTTTCTATTCGTTAGGGATGCCGTCAGGGACGACGGAATGCGGCGTAGCGTTCCCGGGGTACTGTCGGAACCACCAGCAGGATTCGCCAGCAGAGTACAGGGGGAGATGTAGGCCATGTCGGTAATGATGAACACCGATTTCTTTGACGCGCTGCGCCAGATTGAGCGCGAGAAAGACCTGCCAAATGGCGTGCTGCTGGACGCCGTGGCAAACGCCTTGGCGAAGGCCTACCAGAAGAGCCTCAACATAGAGCAGGACGTCAACCTGCGCGTCGAGCAGGGCGTGGGCAAGGCACCGCTTCAGATCCTGCGCAAACTCACCGTAGTCGAGGATGTGGCGAACGAGCACGCCGAGGTGACCCTGGAGGAGGCCCGGCGCAAGTTCGGCCCCGACTCCAACCTGGGTGATGTGGTCGAAGAGCCGCTCAGCGACCGGGATATGGAGCGCATGAGCCGGATCGCGGCGCAGACCGCCAAGCAGGTGGTCGTGCAGAAGATCCGCGAGGCCGAGCGCGACAAGATCCACGACGAGTACTACGAGAAGATCGGCGAGGTCATCACCGGTACGGTGTCGCGCCGCGAGGGCGGTAACGTTCTGATCCAGCTCGGCAAGGTCGAGGCGGTCCTTCCCATCAAGGAGCAGGTCCCCACCGAGAACTACCGCTTCAACGACCGCATTAAAGTCTTTGTGGTGGACGTCAAGAAGACTAACAAAGGCCCGCAGGTCGTGGTGTCGCGGACCCACCCGTCTCTGATTCGCCGTCTGTTCGAGCTGGAGGTGCCGGAGATTCACGACGGCATCGTGTCGATCAAGTCGGTGGCGCGCGAGCCGGGCGCCCGCTCCAAGATCGCCGTGGCAAGCAAGGACGAGCGGGTAGACGCGGTCGGCTCCTGCGTGGGACACCGGGGTGCGCGTGTGCAGGCGGTCGTGAACGAACTCTTCGACGAGAAGATCGACATCGTTCGCTGGAGCGCGGATAACCGGCAGTTCATCACGGAGGCGCTCTCGCCGGCGCGCGTCTCTTCCGTGCAGTTGAACGAAGATACCAAGTCGGCGTTCGTGGTTGTGCCGGACAATCAGTTGTCCCTGGCTATCGGTAAGTCCGGTCAGAACGTGCGCCTGGCGGCGCGCCTGACCGGGTGGCGCATCGATATCCGCAGCGAGTCTCAGGTCGCCAAGCAGGCGTTCCTGGAGGCGGCGGCCCAACTGGCGGCGGCCCCGGAGAACCCGGAGGCGGAGGCTCTGCTGCCTCCGATCACCTTCGGTGGGGCGGCGCAGGGCGAGGATAACGAGGACGGGCAGTAGGAGTCGCTGCGGCGCCGCCAGAGGGCGCGCGCCGCGCGGACGCAGTGCGGAAGAAGCACGGACGATGTACCGACGGAACCGGAACGAAACGCTGAAATCCCGGTCATGATGGCAGCGACCGGAGATCAGCATCAGCAGCCGACGCGGCAGCAGAAACCCAGGCGGGTGCCCGTGCGCACCTGCGTGGCCTGCCGCACGGCCGGAGGGAAGCGAGGGTTGATGCGCGTGGTGCGTCTGCCCGAGGGTGCGGGGGTGGCCCTGGACCCGACGGGCAAGCGCAGCGGGCGCGGTGCATACGTGTGCCCGAGCGCCGATTGCGTGGCGCTCGCGCTCAAGCAGAAACGGCTCGAAAAGTCGCTCAAAGTGCCTGTGCCGCCCGAAGTGGCGGAGGCACTTCGGGGCGGCGTAGCCGCGGCGGCCGCCGCCGACGCGGCGTCACTCGAAGCGCCCGGAGAGGGGAATCCTCCGCCGGGCGAGTGACGCCGAGACAGCAGGCGCCGCCCTTCGAACCGGAGAGGCGGGAGCGCGAAGAACAAGGGGCACGCGACAGGTCGCGGCCCCTTTTTGTTGGAAGGGGTTGTATCGGGAGTGCGGAGCGATGATCGTTATGCCCACGAGACCCCGGCAGATGCCGGGCGAGGAGAATCCTATGAACCCGTGAGCGCAAGCGTAACACATTGAGGAAGCGAGGTGCGGTGTGCCCATAAAGGTATTTGATCTGGCGAGGGAACTGAAGAAGAGCAACACGGAGATGATGACGCTGCTGCGGCAGGAGGGGATGACGGGCCTCACGCCGACCAGCGATCTGGACGATGCGGCAGCGGGGCGCATCCGCGCCGTGGTCTCCGGTGGCAACGGCAAAAATGGTGGCGGCGGGGCCGCGTCGGCTTCCGCTCCGGCGGCGGGCGCAACGGCGACCGCAGCGCCTGCGACCGCCGTGGTCGAAGTGCCCCAGAACATCACGGTCAAGGAGCTGGCCGAGAAGCTGGACATGTCGGCCGCTGACATCCAGAAGGTTCTGATGAACATGGGGGTCCTGGCAGCGATGAACCAGCGCCTGGCCCCGGATGCCGTACAGCGCATCGCGCAGAAGATTGGGCGCACCGTGCGGACGGCGGCCGCGGCGGCGCCCGCCGCTCCCGCTGCTGCGGCGTCGGGTACCGCCGCCTCCGGGCGGGGGGCTGCCGCGCCGGGAGCCTCCGGCACGCGGACTGCGATCCGCCAGGCGGGGGGCACTGCCGTAGCCAAGGGCAAGCGGGCGGAATCGCTCACGCCCCGCCCGCCTGTGGTCACCATCATGGGCCACGTCGACCATGGTAAGACCACGCTGCTGGACGCCCTGCGCAAGACCGATGTCGCGGCGGGCGAGGCCGGCGGCATCACGCAGCACATCGGCGCCTACCAGGTGGAGACCAACGGGCAGCGAATCACCTTCCTGGACACGCCTGGCCACGCCGCGTTCTCCTCAATGCGCGCCCGCGGCGCGTCCGTCACGGACATCATCGTCCTGGTGGTGGCGGCGGACGATGGCGTGATGCCGCAGACCGTCGAGGCCATCGAGAAGGCCAAAGAGGCCGGTGTCCCGATGATCGTCGCGGTCAACAAGATCGACAAGGAAGACGCGAACCCTGACCGGGTGCTGACGGAGCTGACCGAGCACGACATTATCCCTGAGGCGTACGGTGGCAACGTCCAGACCGTCAACATCTCCGCCAAGACGGGCGAAGGGCTCCAGAACCTCATCGAAACCATCCTACTGGTCTCCGAAGTCGAGGTCGATCCCAAGGCCGACCCGCACGCTCCGGCTCAGGGCACCATCATTGAGGCGAAGGTGGACAAGGGGCGCGGCGCGGTTGCGACGGTGCTGGTGCAGCAGGGCACCCTCCGCATGGGCGACGTGGTAGTGGCGGGAAGCACGTTCGGCAAACTTCGCCTGATGTCCGACGAGCGCGGCAACAAACTGGTGAAGGCCGGGCCGTCTTCCCCCGTGGAGATCATCGGCCTCAACGCCGTGCCGGAGGCGGGCGATCGCCTGGAGGTCGCTAAGAACGAGAAGGAAGCGCGGGAGATAGCCCGCCGCCGCGAGGAGCGGGTCCGCGAGGAGCGCCTTGGCCAGGGCAACCGGATGAGCCTGGAGGCCCTGTACGCGCAGCTTCGCACCGGGCCGGTCAAGGAGCTGAACGTCGTCATCAAGGCGGACGTCCAGGGCTCCGTCCAGGCCGTCCGGGACAGCCTGGAGGCGCTGGGCAACGAGGAGGTGCGGGTGCGCGTCCTCTCCACCGGCGTCGGGCCCATCGCGGAGAGCGATGTGCTGCTGGCGGCAGCCGACAAGGACGCCACCGAGCAGAACTCGCTGATTGTCGGGTTCAACGTCGGCAGCGTGGGCAACGTCGAGCGGAAGGCGGAGCAGGAGCATGTCCAGATCAAGACGTTCTCCGTGATCTACGAGCTGATCGATACCGTCAAGGAGGCCATGATTGCGCTTCTGCCGCCGGTCTACCAGGAGTCGGTTCTGGGCCGGGCGGAGGTCCGGGCGCTCTTCCGGCTGCCGGGCGGGCGTGCCATCGCCGGCTGCTACGTGCAGGATGGCCTGGTGCGGCGCAACGCCAAGGCGCGCCTGTTCCGCGGTCGGGACCTGATCCACACGGGCGATATCGACACGCTCAAGCGGTTCAAGGACGACCAGCGGGAGGTGGCGGCGGGCTACGAATGTGGCCTGACGCTCAGCGGCTACAATGACTTCGCCGAGGGCGACATCATCGAGTGCTTCGAGATGCGCCAGATCCCGCGCGAACTGTAGGACTAACGATAGGGCGGGGGCCGTGCGCGCGACGCATCGCGCGCACGG
>CALEKU010000110.1 GCA_937902745.1 uncultured Armatimonadota bacterium | reverse complement strand
CGGCGGTCCGGCAGGGTGGCGGCCATAAGACGGGCGGCTCTTTATACTCTCTAAATCGGGCGGAATCGGCGGTTCGTCTCACCACTTTGTGAGAGGCTTCACAAGTCTATGGATTATACCATCGGCGATTTCACCGCCGCAAACCGGACGGCCTGAGGCGATACGGGGGGCGAACCGCTCCGCACCACCCGGGGTTCTCTCACGGCTTCGCACGGGCCGTATCCGATGGCTTATAGCGATCGGGGCGGCGGAACCGGACCACCTTCCGCGCCGATTCCGGCTGCCCTTCCGGGACTACCGTCAGCTCGGCCGTCGTCCCGCCCTCTCCCCGCAGCAGCAGTTGCACAACCCATTCGGGCAGGCTGCTTACCTCCCGGCCGTCCACGGTGAGCAGGACGTCCCCTGCGGCGAGGTCCGGAGCGGCACCACCCTTGAAGGCATCCTTGTCTATATGCGCGACGGCGTAGCGGTCGCCTTTACGCTCCAATCCCAGCACGAAACGCCCCGGGAGGACGGGGCGGTAGTCTTTCCGCGGGGCGAGATACGCCGCCTTGTTCGCTACATCGAAGGTCACGTTGTAGCGCGCGATCACGTCCAGCCCGAGTGTCGCGCTCCGCTGGTTCTCCTTCCGCGTTTTGGCGGAGACGGTCACGTCTACGTTCGGAACCGTGAGGGGGCCGAGGGAGAACTCCGGCAGCAGCAGGGTCGCCTGTGACGTGCTGCCGTAAGTGGTGACCGACCGGACGCGCTCAGCCCCCGGCGTTGCCCCCTTCCAGGCGTTCTGGGCGTCGCCCGGTATCGTGGTACCGTTCGCGCCAGTGTCCACGAGGAAGGGGATCGCGTCTCCGCCGGGCGTTCGGGCCACGAACGAGATGGGCGCGCCCTTCACCGGCTGTTCAAACGGGACGCGCGTCCCGAGGGACCTGCCTTCCAGATCGGTAGGGAAGAACACGGACCACTGCTTGCGGTCGAAGTCCAGGCGGCTGTTCAGGGCGAAGATGAGTTCCGCCCCGAGGATGCCCGCAATGCGCCGCCCGGGGAATTCCTTCAGGAACGACGGGACGTCGCGCATCAGGGCATTCTGCAGTGCCACCGTGAAGGGGGGCGAATCCGCAGCCATCACGAAGCTCAGTTCGCCGCCCTCTACGATGTCCATCTTCGAGCCGTCTACGGTCTCGGTCTTGGTGCGCCCCGTCTTCTTCATGCCGGCCTTTTCGGCGGCCCACGGATAGATCAGCACACCCACGTCGGAGCCGGTGTCCAGCAGGAAGTCCATCGGCTCGCCGCCGTTGATCTTCATCCGCACGACCGGCAAGAGCGTCAGGGGCGGGGCATAGTCAAACGGAATGACCATGCGGCTTACCCCTTCGAGAGGGTCACGTTCTGCCGTAGGCCGGGCGGTCACGGATTCCTGCGGGCGGAAGCCTGTTCCCCAGACAACGAGTGGGCTCCACAGGAGCGAGAAGAGTGTCAGAGTAGACACCGCAGCCCGAAACCACCTCTGCCGCGAGCCCTGACGATGTCACCCGAACTCGTTACTGGTTCTTGGCATGTGCTGTAACCCTCCTCTTCTCGCCTCGTGGGCGTAACTCTTTCTTCAGACTTCGATGCCCTGGTATCCTCCGAATTCTGGGAAAGCCGGAGCGACAGACCGCGCTCGGAGGGACGCCCGCCCTACCTTCACACGAAAGGAACTGCCTCTTATGGCACTGAATCTGCTCCCAATGGACACGAACCACGACGAACTGCTAACGCCCGAAGAAGCCGGCAAGATTCTCAAAGTCACGGGCGAACGGTTCGGAAACTGATTCGGGACGGCAAACCGCCTGCGTAGAGGCTCGGATACTGCGCCGTCCGCATTCGGCGCAAGTCGGGACGCGAGCGACCAACGCCCGCCGGGACGCTCCGCCGCTGGTGGAGATGGACGGCTCGCCTGAAACCACGCTTCAGAAGAGCAAACGTATTACGGCAACATCTCTTGAAGAAGAAGGAAATTGAATGACGTTTGTGAACTGTGACCACCGGAGCAATGCTCCTATGTCCCTGGTACTCTCCCTGCACAAGAATCAAGGCGGCTCTGGGCGGCACAAGTGCGTAGTATGCGCCTATCAAGAAGGCGTCAAGTTCGGCGGCACCAGTAACGCCGGAGCTTTCATCGCCTTCCTCGACCAGAGAAAAATCGTTCCACCCGTCAGCGTCTTGGAGAAGTACAATATCGAACTTCCGGCCTGCATACGGGGAAACTTTGCCCCTACCCAAATGCTCAAGGGGTTGCCTGTAGACCAATCGCAGCCGGGACGGCATCGCTGCGCCGTCTGCGCTTACGTTGCAGGCGTTCGTCACGGTCTCCAGCTACGTACTGAGGAAGCGAAGGCGACTGGCATTGCCGACGCCCAGCGAGACATTGACACTGAGCGCCGCGCGCAGGGGATCCCGGTTGATGACGCTCCAGATTCTGAAGGCGCACGGCGACTTGCCCTCCATGCGCGGTACGAGCGCAGCGCCAAGAACCGCGCCCATGCCCTAGAGATTCATGGCCGCCGCTGCCTAGCCTGTGGCTTCAGCTTTGATGACGCATACGGTGAGGACCTGGCGCAAGGCTTCATCGAGGTTCACCATAACGAATCACTGGCCAAAGGCGGAGAGAGACAGGTTGACCCTGGAAAAGACCTCTCTCCGCTATGTGCCAACTGTCACCGGATGGCGCACCGCCGCAAAGACCGAATCCTTACGGTCGAAGAAATTAAAGCCCGGGTCGCGAAGCAACGCGGCGCATAACCTCTCCCCATCGACAACCTGATAAAGAGAAATCATGCCCACCATAGAATTAGAGCTGACTGCCCCCGCTGATGCTACTCTGTCTGCTGTCCCTCAGCGCAACGGCCAGTTCCGCCCGCCGCTCAAATGGGCCGGCGGGAAGACCCATCTGGTTCCACGCCTTAACCTTCTGTACGCCGACCACCGCCACCGCAGGCTAATAGAACCGTTCGTTGGCGGCCTAGCCGTGAGCCTCGGCCTTGTCCCCTCCTGCGCCCTGCTCAACGACGTTAATCCCCACCTGGTGAACTTTTATCGGCAGTTGCAGAACGGGCTTCGGATAGACCTGGATATGCAGAACGATTCCGAAAAGTTCTACGAAGCCCGTACCCGCTTCAACGAGTTGCTCCAGGCCGGGCGGCAGAACACCCAGGAAGCCGCTTCGCTGTTCTACTATCTCAACCGGACCTGCTTCAATGGTCTCTGCCGCTTCAACTCGAAAGGCAGTTACAACGTTCCGTTCGGCAAGTACAAGACCATCAACTACACCCGCGACTTCACGAGCTATCAGCCGCTCCTCGCCCGCTGGGAGTTCCGCCTTGGTGACTTCGCGACCATCCCCACCGAGCCCGACGACTTTATCTATGCTGACCCCCCCTATGATGTGGAGTTCACTAAGTACAGTGCCGATGACTTCAAGTGGAACGACCAGATCCGGCTTGCAGAATGGCTTGCCGCTCATCCGGGGCCGGTAGTCGCCAGCAACCAGGCAACCGATCGCATCATAGCCCTTTACGAAGGATTAGGTTTCCAAGTAGAGACTTTGCCCGCCCCGCGGCGCATCTCTTGCAATGGTGATCGGTCAGACGCGTTAGAGATCCTGGCGCTGAAGAACATTACATAGCGCTGTAAAGTGAGGAAGCATATTGACTGACAAAGCCCCCAGGCAGACCAGAGGAAGGGACACCGGGACCGGGCGAAATTACGAGATGCTAATAGCCGCGGCCTTGGCGATCGGCAAGTTGGAATGGCAGCAGCAGGCCGACGTCGGCTTGGCTCCCACTGGGAAGCGGCATCGGGTAGATTACGTCGCGTGGAAGCCCGGTGAACCTGATCGGAAAGTGCTGGTCTCCTGCAAAGTTCAGAACACAAGCGGCACCGCAGAGGAGAAGCTACCTTTCGAGATTATCAAACTGCTGTACACCATGCAGCAGCATCCCGAGTACGTCAAAGCCTATCTCATCATGGGAGGCACTGGCTTTGATGCTCGTATGGTCCAGTTCGTACGCAACGGGCTGAAAGACTTTATCCGAAGCGCGGAAGCCGTCACCATTTTGAACACGGATGAACTCATCACCAAGGGGATTACAGTCCCACCTGATGACCCGTCTGCTGCCGTTCCTTCGCCCCCCTAATCACCTAATGAAGACATAAGCAGTCAGGCGTGGTCCGATAACAGAATCACGCCTTCTATGCTATATCAAGGTTTACGAAGTCATGAGAACCTCAGTAGTTCATGTAAGGGGATATGATTGCATCTGTATTTATTGCTGACGATCGCCGTCCGTACTTAATGGCGCTTGCTATCCGAAAGGAGAGTGCTGTACGATTCCTTGCATGGCGGATATGAAGCACATTTTTGACCCTGAAATCCTCCGTCTCACGGCCCGTGTCGTCAGCGGGGAAGGTTCGCGTTTTCCAGATCCCATTTTTTTGTCCGCCAGTGCTGGAGTGCGTTTATATCAAGAAAATAGTTTCACGCTTCTTCCACAGATGCCAGGCGAGAGTTTCGACTTGATATTTGCTGATCCGCCCTACTTTCTGTCATCAGGCGGTATCACATGCCATGCGGGGAAGATGGTTTCGGTAGATAAAGGGGATTGGGACAAAACCATCCCCTTTGTCGCCATGCACGAGTTTAATCTAAGGTGGCTTAGCGAGTGTCACCGCCTCCTGAAACCGAACGGGACTATATGGGTTTCAGGCACTATGCATAACATCTACAGTGTCGGCTATTCGCTTCAAACTTTGGGGTTCAAAATCCTGAATGATATATCCTGGTATAAAGTAAATCCACCGCCGAATCTCTCCTGTAGATATTTCACTCATGCGACAGAAACACTGTTGTGGGCGAAGAAGGATGCCCGTGCCCGTCATACGTTCCACTATGAACTAATGCGGGAGCAGAATGGCAACCGTCAAATGCAATCACTCTGGCGTATCACCCCTCCTGCCACCAGCGAGAAAAAATTCGGCAAGCATCCTGCCCAAAAGCCTGAAGCGTTGCTGGAGCGAATCATTCAAGCCTCAAGTAATCCTGGAGATTTGTGTCTTGACCCGTTTTCAGGAAGTGGAACGACAGGTGTGGCATGTCTGCGCCACAATCGCCGCTTTGTCGGCGTTGAATCTGAGGAGCAGTTCAATCGCATAGCAATCCAGCGGTTCGAGCAAGAGATCATCCGCCAAGCAGAGGAGCGATAGCTAAGCGCCGCGCCGTGCGGCCGGGCGCGGTACAATAAACGGCGTACTTTTTCGCCCGCTACCTGCTATGCCTTCTC
>CALEKU010000109.1 GCA_937902745.1 uncultured Armatimonadota bacterium | reverse complement strand
AGCGCCTGCTCGCGTATCGACAGCGCGCGCTCTAGGAGCCCTCGCGCCGCCCCGCCGGGTTGCTTACCGGCCGATCGGCGCCATGTCGGCGTAACGCTCGCCCGCAGCGCTGCCCTCCGGCAGAAGGGCGTCGATGTGGGCCAACTCCTCGTTCGTGAAGGTCACGTCCACCGCCCCGGCGTTCTCCTCCAGGTAGGTGCGGCGCTTGGTGCCGGGGATGGGGACGATGTCCTGCCCCTGCGCCAGCACCCAGGCGAGGGCAAGCTGCGACGGCTTAACCCCCTTCTCCTTCGCCAGCTCCTCGATCTTCGCCACCACGTCCAGGTTCTTCTGGAAGTTCTCCCCCTGGAAGCGCGGGGAGTGGCGCCGGTAGTCGTCCTCGGCCAGGTCCTCGAACTTCTTGAAGGCGCCGGTCAGGAAGCCGCGCCCGAGCGGGCTGTAGGCCACAAACCCGATGCCCAGTTCGCGGCAGGTCGGCAGAATCGCATCCTCCGGGTCGCGGCTCCAGAGGGAATACTCGGTCTGGAGCGCGGCGATGGGGTGGACGGCCGCCGCCCGCCGGATGGTCGCCGGAGACGCCTCCGACAGGCCCAGGTAGCGCACCTTGCCCGCCTGTACCAGTTCCGCCATCGCCCCCACCGTGTCCTCGATCGGCGTTTCGGGGTCCACCCGGTGCTGGTAGTACAGGTCGATCACGTCCACGCCCAGCCGCTTCAGGCTGGCGTCGCAGGCGGAGCGGACGTAGTCCGGCTTGCCGTTCACGCCCAGGAACGCGCCGCCCTCGCCGCGCACGTTGCCGAACTTGGTCGCCAGCACCACGCGGTCCCGGCGGTCCCGGATCGCCCGGCCGATCAGCTCCTCGTTGTGGCCGCTCCCGTACATATCGGCGGTGTCCAGGAAGGTCATCCCCAGGTCGAGCGCCCGGTGGATCGTCGCCACCGACTCGGCTTCGTCGGCCTCGCCGTAGAACTCCGACATCCCCATGCAGCCCAGGCCCATCGCGGACACCCGCAGGCCCGACCGCCCTAATTCTCGCTCCGGTATCATGTCTGCTGCTTCTCCTCGCATGCGTCACCGGTCCAGTTGCGCTCCGCCCCGAGGCGGTTGTAGAAGTCGATCTTGTAGTCGAGCACCCTGAGGCAGCTTTGCAGTTCCTCGATACGCGCCAGGACGGCGCAGCGGCGCTCCTCCAGCATCCGCCGCCGCTCGGGCAGCGAGGCGTCCCCGTCGCGATACAGGGCAGTGAAGCGCTGCATCTCACGAATCGGCATGCCGGTCAGGCGGAGCTTGTTGAGGAAGTCGAGGGCGCTGAGGTCACGCTCGGTGTAGCGGCGGTGACCGCTGCCGGCGTCGCGCCCGACGGAGGGAATGAGCCCCTCGCGCTCGTAGTAGCGCAGGGTGTGGACGCTCAGCCCCGTCCGCTCCGCGGCTTCCTGCACCGAACAGCCGACTTCGGCGCGCCCCTCTTCGTCTGCTTCTGCTGCTGCGGGTACTGCAATCGCCATCGTCTCGCCTCCTACACCGGACAGGGTATCGCTTTGAGTGCACTCTAAGTCAAGGGGTGTTTCCGAACGATTTTTCGTACCGCGCGGGACTCGCGCCGGCCTGTCGGAGCTGTTTCGCCATGGCGGCGTGCCCTTCGCATTCCGCCCGGAAGTGGGCCTCGTCCAGGGAGTTCGGCCGGAACCCGCCCGCGCGTAGCAACCGGGCTATCCGATCGTCGCGGTAGATCGCGCTGCACAGGTCTGAGGACGTCGGGGAAGTTGGCACCGACGCCCGTTCGGCCATCCGGCGGTTGATGGAGCGTACTGCTTCGACTTGTTGCTTGTACGAGAATTGCGCAACATTTCCGCCGTGTTCGTCGCTCACAGGCACCTCCCCGCCGCACCGCCGTAATGAGGCATAAAGCATACAGGGGGCACCGCTCACGAGCGGTGCCCCCTGCACATACGGAACCGGCGGGAGAGAAAGTGCCTCAGCCGGTTATCTGAACGGACAAGCCGGCGCTGCCGGGAACGTCGCTGGTTTTGACGCGCACGCCCTTTCCGGAACGCAGGGTGACCACGGCCTCGGTCGGGCTGATGCGCTCCACGCCGACGACGGGGTTCGACTCCCCGGCGCGGAGCGGCACGAGGACGGTGAGGAAGCGCTGGACGCCCGTGCCGGTGCGCGTGTGCAGCACGGTGGTGGCGGGAACGTACTGCGGGTCCATGTCCTTGCGCACGTTCCACCCCAGCAGTTCCGGCTCGGTCTGCGCGGACGCGCTGCGCACCTGAAGGCCCGCCGTGTGGAGCGGCACGAGGCACAGGTTCGGCTGGCCCTCGTCCTGAGTCAGGGTGGTCATGCCCGTGGTATCCGTTTGCGTTTTGGTCGTCAGCAGGTGCCAGCGGGCCTGGTAGGTGTGCTCCGCCGCATCTCCCGGCGTCAGCGTGTCCGCGACGATCCACAGGGCGGGCGTCGAGGCGGTCGGCTTGAGGAACAGGAGGCGCCGGGTGTGGGTCGCGATGCGGTCGGTCTCCGTGCCGTAGCCGTCGCGGTAGGTGCCCTCGGCATAGTCCCACTCTGGCGTGGACTTCCAGTGCGCCTCGATAGGAGCGTCCGAGACGCGCGTCTTCAGGTCTTTGGTGGAGCGGCGCTGCGGCTTGCCGTCCACCAGCACGCAGTTGTGACCGAAGGTGTCCGTGGCGAACGACCGGTACGGGCTGCGCTCGTAGCTGCCGCCCCCGCCGTCGAACAGAACCTCGCGCCCGTACGCCCACACGACCACGTTTAGCTTGTCCTGATGGTAGTGGCCGTAGCCGAGCGGTCCGGCGTCCAGCACCCCCATGCAGGCGTCCCTGCCCCAGCCATCCCGCATCACGTAGTAACCGGCGTAGTCAAACGCAACGGACGTTTGCGCGGGCGGCTTGCCCTGCTTGCCGTCTGTCGCGATCCAGCGGTAGTCCTCGCGCTTCGGGAACAGCGGCACACCGTCCCGCTGCATCCGGCTGACCACACCGTACGGCCAGGAGTCGTTGAACCGGGGCAGGCTGCGGTCCGGCGTCATAAGGTACAGGTTAAAGTCGAACGCCTTCTCCATGCGCGCCGCGTAGTCGGCGGGCAGTTCCCCCTCCCGCCCGACCGTGCGCGCCCGCTTGTACAGGCCCAGGATGTTGTCCAGAGCGACGTTGTGATACCCCGGTGTCAGCTCAATCTGCGCGCCATCCGGCAGGAACTGCGTCGTCTGCTCCTTGTAGAGCGCGTCCGCCGCCTGCTTGCGCCAACCTGCCGCCTCTTTGAGTTCGGGGAACAGGCAGGCCACGTTGTACAGGCCATTCATCTCCATCGTCAGCCAGTTGCCGGTGGAGGGGAACGCCGACAGGTAGCGGGCGTGCGCCACCATCGTCCGGACGTACGTCACGAGGTCGTCCTCCGTGAAGGAGGGGGAGAGCAGGAAGGCATGGTACGCCTGCGGCCAGATGCCCAGCATCCGGATGCCACACTCGATGGTGCGCCAGGTGGACTTCGGGACGTTCTGCACCTTCTCGGGCGGAGGGCACTGCGCCACCCAGTCCCGCATCTGGGCCACCCAGGTCGCCGCCCAGGTCTCGTCTCCGGTGGCCTGGTAGGCGCGCACCAGGTCGCCCCACCAGGCCATGCGGTTTAGCTGCCAGATCCACTCATTGTTCTGCGGCAGGCCGCTCGCGCCCCCCGTGGCGTCGAAATGCCAGTCGATCCGCCCGCCGGGGAAGGTGTGTGGTATTGCGACCACGGTCACCTCCCCCCGGCGCGCCCGCTCCGCCGCGTCTCGGCTCCACCGGACCTGGCTCCGGTCCGCGACGCGCGGCAAGACCTCCCACGGAACGCTGGTCCGGGTGCGCAGGTAGTCCGCCAGCGCCTTCCGGGCCTTCGCGGCGTTCCCCGCCTTCCAGGCGGCGCAGGCCGGCCCCAGCGCGGGGTTGGCCGTATCATCCAGCGCGGCGAACAGGTCCGCTTCGCTGACCGCGTAGGATGCCGCCCCGCGCGCGGCTCCGGCGGGCCCTCCCGCCTGAAGGGTGAACCCCATCGCGGCCCATCCTCCCAGCAGGGTCACGGCCTCCCGTCGGTTCAGTTTCTGCGCCATTGCTGTTCCGTCTCCGTTTCTCCGTCAGACTTTGCGCTATTTTACCGGTCGTTGCACGCTCCGGTGCTGGAGGTGCTGCCGTTGTCCGGGTCCATGCAGGTATAGCGGTCCTGAATCTGGTTCCACTTGCTCCACTTGGCGTGCCCGTCCGCGTATACGATGTTCGCGCCGCCCGCGTGCCGGGTGCGGGACTCCTCACGCCCCTCGAACTGGCGGCGATCCGGGGTGAAGCAGGCTGAGGTGAAGTCGTTCGCCGCCCGCGTCGCGTTCGCAAACCGCACGGCGTCCAGGCGCGTGGGCGCTGGGGTTCCCGTGTTGGGCAGGCTGCTGCAGCTTCCCTTATAGCCGAAGAAGTGGGCCGCGCCGGCCGTCTCCGCGATCAGGTAGGAACTCGCCGGTGCCACAAGCTGCGCCTCTGCCAGGGCGCCACGGAAGGCGTAGCTGGGACCGACGATGTTCTGCAAAAGCTGGGCGTTGTAGCCATAGGAGGCGTCGGCGGGCGGCGCGCCGGCGCCGTTGGGCTGACCATTGGCGTTGAAGGCGATCTGGGGGGCGGCGTCACTCGGGCAGAGGTACACACCCCAGCTTTTGGTGTAGGGGTGAAGCTGCTGCATCCAGTGCTGGTTATAGGAGGCGGTCCCCCCCTTGGAGTTGATGTCCGGATAGGTCGCAGACAGGCCCGCTGGAATCGCGCCCCCCGCCACGGCGTGGGGGAACGTCTCGTCGTAGTCCTGATTGTACTGCTGAATCGCGATCCCGATCTGCCGGGTATTGGACAGGCAGGAGGCCTGGCGCGCCTTCTCCCGCGCCTGTGCAAAAACCGGGAACAGGATCGCAGCCAGGATGGCAATAATCGCGATAACAACGAGAAGTTCGATGAGAGTAAATCCCGCCATGGGACGGGAGGTGGTGCGTATCGATCTCGGTGACATCGTTGTTAAATTTCCTTTCTTCTACGGAGAAGATCTATCTCAACCTACCGTGAGGCATCCGCCGCGTCCGGAGGCGGTGGGGCGGCCGTGGAGCCGCGAACGACCAGTTCGGGAGGGAAGAGGAGCGACGGCGGCAGGCTCTGGTCCCCGTCCCCTTCTCTGTTTTCGATCTGCTGCACCAGCCGTTCGGCGGCAGCGTACCCAATATCGAAAAGGGGCTGGCGGATAGTTGTGAGCTGCGAGACACCTCCCACCAGGCTCAGAGCATCATCGAAACCGGTCACGGACAGGTCACGGGGCACATCCAGACCGCGCGCCCGGGCAGCCCGCAGGATGTCCATTGCCAGTTGATCGTTGGTGGTGAGCACTGCGGTGGGGCGCGGGTCGTGCGCCAGCAGTGCTTCCGCCCGCCGGGCGTTCGTCGGGGCGTCCGCGTAGGCGAAAGGCGCGCTCTCCCTTATGGGAACGACACCCGCCGCGGTCAGCTCGGCCAGGAACCCACGCTCCCGCTCGTTGACATGATGGTATTCCCGCGGCCCCAGGAAGAGCGCCACGCGCCGGTGGCCCAGTTCCAGGATGTGCCGCGCGAGCAGCCGTGCCCCCGCCTCGTTGTCCACATCCAGCCACGGCACCCCCGGCTGCGCAGAGGGCGCTCCTGCCACCACAACCGGCATGTTCCGCTCGGCGAGTCCCATCACGACATCGGCGCCGAGCAGCGGGGAGAGAAGCAGGATACCGTCGTTGCGCCCGTCGCAGACCTCCGCCGCCAACTCCTCCGGCGTCTCCCACTGCTGCGTGATGAGGGTAACGTTGTAGCGGCGCGTGCTGGCCGCCGCCACGATACCGTCCAGCAGGGCGACCGCATAGGGGTTGTGGATGATCCGCGGGTTGTGCCCACTGAAGAGTACTCCGATAGTCTCCATCTTCTGCCGGGCAAGCCCGCGCGCCACCGCGCTGGGTCGGTAGTTCAGACGCCGCATCGCCTCCAGCACCCGCTGGCGCGTCCGTTCGCTGACCGGCCGTGGACCGTTGTTGAGGACAAAGGAGACCGTCGTCGGTGACACACCGCTGGCACGGGCGACATCATTGATCGTTGCCATAGCAGAAATCCTGTTGCAAAGCGGTTTCCCGATATGCAAACCGCTTTGCACTGAGTGCATATTACCGAATGCTTCTCGTTATTGTCAAGAAATAAACCGCCGGGCAGTGGTCGCCCGGCGGTTTGCTTCTCACTTTTTTTAGGGCGGGCGGCGGTCGCGCTACGCCGCGGCGGGGTGCGCCGCCTGGTACCGAGCCAGCACCGCCGCCCCGATCTCGGCGAACGCCGCGATGCGCGCCTCGTCGGAATCGTACTCCGGGTTCGGCGCGCCGTCCGGGGTCACAAAGCCGGACTCACCGTTCGCCGTCCGGTACTGGTGCGCCGCGACCACGCACGCGCCCTCGCGGAAGATGGCGCGGACATCCTCAGGGATCGGCGCGCCGTTCACGCAGGTCGGCTCGATGGGCAGCAGGTCCAGCGTGTTATGCTCAGTCCCGGCAGTCACGACCAACCCCGCGGCGCGCATGGCACGGACGTAGCGGCCCAGCACCTCCGGCGTGTTGCGGATGGGGATGAACTCGGCGCAGTGGACTCCCCGCGCCCGGATGTCCGCGATGAGCGTTTCGACCGGGTCCTCGTACGGGCAGATGGGCACGGTGCCATCCGCCAGCGTTGGGTAGGACGGGAGGCCGCCGAGCGCGAGGATGAGCCGAAAGGCGTGGTCGAAGCCAACGAATGTTTCGGGGACATAGCCCGGCTTGCCGTTCTTCATGATGTGGGAGCGTATCTCCCCCTGCACCCCCACCGGGTCGTTCGGCGCCTTCGAGGGCACGCCGCCGAACAGCTTCTCCAGCGCGGCAGGCCGCTCCGCCTCCGGCACGGCGTCAAACAGCGCCTCCTGGAACGCCATGGCGACATGCCGCTCCTGCAGATACACCGACTCCACCGGCGCGCCGTGCCGCCGGGCGATGCGCGCCTTCACCGCGTCGGCGTCCAGCCCGGTGTCAATGCCCTGCGCCGCGAAGACCTCGGCCAGCTTCGCCGTCACCGCCGCCATGCGCTCCGAATCGTTGCGCCGGATAACGCCGAGCAGCTCCTGCGCCTCGTCGTTCATCGGGTCGAAGGCAGTGATGCCCTTGCCGCAAAGGTACATCTTGCCGGGGTTACCCGGGTCGTTGATCTTGACGCCCGCCGCCAGCAGGTCGTCGATGAGCGTAATAATCTCCAGCCCGAAGACCGGGAAGATGCCCTTTGCCGCGGCCAGGGCTGCGAAGTCGCGGTACACGCCGTAGTCGTAGTAGTTGCTGGCCCCGAGGACGCGCACCCCCTGCGCCGCTGCCAGGTCAACGGCCTGCTCGACGGTGTCGAACGCCGAGAAGTTGGGCGGCAGGTGGATGTGGGCGTTGTTCGTCAGGTCCGGTTTCCCGGCGGCGGCAGCAGCAGCGGTTCCGGCAAGGTCGAGGCCCTGCATCAGAGCGGTCGCCGATCCGGCGGCGCGCGTGGTGGTTGGCATGGTGAAAATTGTCCCGTCGCGTGGTTCTGCCTTTCTGTTCGCGCCCGCCCCCGCGCATCCCTCTGCCAACGGCATGCCTCCCTGTGCGCCACACACAATCACTCCTTACCCCCTTCCCCTCTCCGTCCCGAAAAACAAAGCCCCCTCCGGGTATCCGGGAGGGGGCTACGGGGCCTTTGAATCTGCCGCTCTGCTTACGTCGGACGGCGGATCATCTGCTTGAGTTCGGTGATGTTCCCCGCGGCGTTCAGCGCGTCTTCCTCACTGATGATGCCCGCTTTGTAGTACTTGGTCAGGCACTGGTTCATGGTCTGCATGCCCCAGAACCCGCCCTCCGCGATGGCGGAGTACAGGTTGCCTGCGCGCCCCTCTTCGACCAGCTTCGCGATGGTGGGCGTCGCGATCATGATCTCGATGGCGGCCACGCGGCCTTCAGCGTCCACGCGCGGCAGGAGCTTCTGCGAGATGACCCCGCGCAGGGAGTTGGACATACGCAGACAGAGCGTGGAGCGCTCGTGAGGCGGGAACAGGTTAATGATACGGTCCAGAGTCTCGGAGGCGCTGGCGGTGTGGACGGTGGAGAAGACGAGGTGGCCGGTTTCCGCCGCCTGGAGGGCGACGTTCATGGTCTCGATGTCGCGCATCTCACCGATCAGGATGATGTCCGGGTTCTGGCGCACGACGTACTTCAGGGCGTCCGTGAACGAGTCCGTGTCGATGCCAATCTCACGCTGCGAGACGATGCTGTTCTTGTCCGGGTGCACGAACTCGATCGGGTCCTCGATGGTGACCATGTTCGCGCGCCGCTCGCTGTTGATCTTATCGATCATGGCCGCCAGCGTGGTGGACTTGCCCGAGCCCGTAGGCCCGGTAACAAGGATCAGGCCCTGCCGGTGACGGGTCAGTTCGCCGATGACCGGCGGCATGCCCAGCTGCTCCAGGGTGTAAATCTTGAGGGGAACCAACCGGCAGACGAGGCCCATAGAGCCGCGCTGCTGATAGATATTCGCCCGCACGCGCGTGATGTCTTCGACAGTGAAAGCGAGGTCCATCTCGTGGCGATGCTCGAACCGCCCGATCTGTTCGTGCGTCATGATGCTGTACGCCAGACGCCGCGTGTCGTCCGCCGTCAACTTCTCAAAGCCCTCAAGCAACTGGATACGCCCGTGGACGCGCATCGCCGGGGCGCTCCCCTCCTTGATGAAGACGTCGGATGCCTTCTTCTCGTGAGCGAGCTTTATCAGTTCACGCACATCCTGCACTGCCATTGCGTAGACAAACCTTTCTGAACCCCGGACGGCGTCCGCAATCGTATGAACGACTGAAGGAGCGACGTCCCCGTGGGATAAAGCCCGGCGTCCGGCGCGCGCTAGCGCCGGACGACGCGGGAAGTCAAAGCGAAGATCAAAACACCCACCCCCGCCGCTGCGGCGACCAGGAGAGCCAGTTTTCCACCGAAGCCACCCGGTACCGGCGCGGGCTCGGAGGAAGCGGAAGCACGCGCGGCGGATGCCTCCGCCTCTGCCTGCGTGCGCGGCAGATTCACCGAGTCAAGCTGATGATTTTTGATATTCACCACGTAGGTAAGCGTCCCCTGCCCGCCCGCGAGCCGCAGGTCAACATTTTTATCGGCGTACTCACGGGGTCCTCGGTAGGTGAAGTTAGCGGGCAGGAAGTAGGTAACGTGGATGCGATTCAGGTCCCGAAACGCCCGGATGAACGGCGCCACGTCGAGGGTACCGGCGACCGGGTCCACCACGCCCGACTGCGTGGTAAACGAGACGCTGGACAGGTTCTTGAGCGGTTTCCGGGAGAACGAAGTGCTCTCGTTGGCGTAGTGCAGTTCGCCCGCCTTCCACTTCGTCAGGTCCAGAACGGTCCGCATGCGCGCCTCAGCGTCCTTCTGCGGAACCTTCTTCGGGTATACGGAGGAGACTTCGAACTCGCCCGTGGGCAGCAGCAGCACCACGATCTGGGCATCCGGCTTGACGTTGGGGATCTCCTCCTGCTGGCGGGCGTCCGCGCGGCCCACCGTCCCCGCCAGCACGACCCCGAGGGCGGCCAGCAGTACGGCGGCGGCGCCTCGCATTCGCCGCAGCAGCGCGGCCTGGGAGCCTGTTGGTCGCCGTTCCTGATGCGTGATGTTACTCACTTGGTTTGTGCTCACTCTCTGCCCCGACGGCAGCCAGCGCCGCTCCGGCGCTGACGCTTTACTGTACCAATAAATACGCGCGGTTGGTGGAAATCCTCTCCCGCAGAAGTAACGCCGGGGACATACCGCCGGTTGCGCGGACGTACTGCCGCGATCGCACCGGGGTCAGGAAAGGAGATAGAACCAGGGTGAGGATAAGGCAAAAGCCGGGCGCGGCTTTCGCGTGCGCCGGCGTAGCACCGGCCACTCACCCGGGGGAGCAGGTGGCAGCGGCAAGCCCGCGCGCGAAAGGGGGGAATGGAGAATACCGGGCTCGAACCGGTGACCTCTTCAATGCCATTGAAGCGCTCTCCCAACTGAGCTAATTCCCCGAACGTAGGTGTTATAGCCCGGTTTTCCCCGCTTCGCAAGTTTCGTGGGAAAAACCGGGCACTCTCCTCCTCAAAAACGCATGCCGAGCGTGGCGGACGTCCCGCGATACGGCACGGTATCGAGCCGCCCCAGGTCGCGGTAGGTCGCCTCCGCGAAGAAGCCTTTGCCAAAGGTGACCCCGAACCCGAGCCGGTAGCCGAACGTGACCTCCTGGGCGCTGGTGATGTCGTAGCGCACCTCGTCGGTGCCATCCTCCTCGTCCCAGCTTGGGAACTCATACACACGGGCGCGGCTCCGGCGCAGCAGGTAGGGCCCGCCGCCCGCCACGAGATAGGCTCCCGGCTTCCCGGCGCCCTGCCGAGCGAGATGGATGGTCGCGGTCAGGCCAAGGCCATAGAACTGGCGGTCGGTGTCCTGAAACTCCTGAAAGTCGCGCTGCTCGCGCCGGTAGCCGAGGCCCGCGTCGAAGTAGGCCGCTAGGTCGAGCGCCCGATCAGCCCCCGAGCGCGGCAGGAGATCGTAAGAGAGCGATGCAGCCGCCCACACCCTGTTAGTCCCGCGGCGCGTTGCCTGCGTCGGGAAGAAGGCGCCGAGCGTTGCTCTGAGCCGCGGCGCCGCGGGCTCGTCCTCCCACCCTTGGCCGAAGATGGGCGGCGCGGCGGGCGCCGGTGGAGTGGGTGGATTCGGCGGTACCTCCTCCTGCGCTCTGGCTCCGCCCGCCAGGCCCCCGACCGTCAGCAGCAGCAGCGCCGCTGCCGTCCCCGGTCCATGTCCCCACCCCCGCTGCAGATGCCGTCCTGTGAACCGTCGCCGCCCTGCGCGCGCTCCCGTCATGGCCCCCACCTCGCTATCCTCAGGATTTTTCTCGTGAGTCCAACGCCGCCCGGGCCGGGTTCGTGACAAGCAGGCGGTTGGTGGAGCAGGTGTTTCGCGGGCCGCAGGCGAAACCATGACACCATGCACAGAAGCCGCCCCGCCCCACGCGTCGCCGCTGCCGCCGCCGTTCTCGCCGTGGCGGGCGCCGCGGGCGTCCTGCTCACCGTCCCAAGGCCCCGTGGCACCGCCGCCGCACGCTTTCTGTCCCCCGCCGAAGCCGCAACGCTGGTGCCCACCGCCGCCGCGGAGCCGCCGCACGCGCTCGCGATGGCGTTTCTGGATTCGCTCGATCCGGCACAGCGGGAGCGCGCGCGCCTCGCCTTCGACGATGACAACCGGCTCGACTGGCACTTTGTCCCGATGACCCGCAAGGGCATCCCCCTGAAAGACCTTTCCCCTGCCCAGCAGAAGGCGGGGATGGCGCTGCTGGCATCCTGCCTGAGCGAACAGGGCTACCGGAAGGCGGAGGCGGTACGCGCGCTGGAGACGGTGCTGCAGGAGATTGAAAACGACCCGGAGGGCCGCGTCCGCAACCCGGGCCTCTACTACTTCACCGTGTACGGGACGCCCGGCGCGAAGGGGATATGGGGCTGGCGCTACGAAGGGCACCACCTATCGTTCAACTTCACGCTGAAGGACGGCCGGGTGATCGCAAGTTCGCCGCAGTTCCTAGGGGCAAACCCGGCATCGGTCGCGTCCCGCGGCGGCGCTGCTGCGGCGGGGCAGACGCAGCGGGCTCTGGCGGCGGAAGAGGACCTGGGGCGCGCCCTGGCGACCTCGCTCACCCCGGCACAGCGCCAGAAGGGCATTCGGGCGGGCGCCGTCCCGGGGGACATCCTCACCGGTGCGCAGCGCAAGGTGGAGCCTCTGGAGGCAGGTGGCATCCCGTACCGAGAGTTGAATGCCACGCAGAAGGGTCTGCTCCTGGAGCTAATCCGGACGCACGCGGCGGTGCAATCCAAGCCCGTGGCGGAGGCGCGCCTGGCGGCCATCCGGAAGGCGGGCCTGGACGATGTGACGTTCCTGTGGATCGGTGGCCTGGAGACCGGCGAGCGGCATTACTACCGCATCCAAGGCAAGACGTTCTTGGTGGAGTACGACAATACGCAGAACCGTGCGAACCATATCCATGTGGTGTGGCGCGACTTTGCCGGGGACTTCGGGCGCGATGTGCTGGCGGATCACTACCGCGCCTTCCCGGCGAACACCGTCGCCGGGAAGGCCCACGGGCACAGCCACGGCCACGAGCACGATCACGGAAGCGCCCCCAAGCACGATCACGGGCATGCGCACGCAGAGGCGCGATAGGGACTGGCAGCCAAGGCAGCGGCGTTCTGTGGTTACCGCTACTGCTGGTGCCGCACCGGCGAAGCGGACGCCGGGGCCGCGGTCACTGGCGCCGCCGTACCGGTGCTGGCGGGAGTCCCCACCCCGTCGGACCCGCTCTGCGCCGGGTGCGCGCTCGCCGATGCCCCGGCGTGCTGCTGGGCCAGGCGCTCGCTCTGGTAGTGGCTGAAGTACTGGTCGAACTGCCCGTGGTCAGTGGACTTGTCGCGGGCGATGTCCAGTTCGACCACCTCATACGCCGCGAGGCGGGCGAGGCTCTGATCCAGGTCGATCATGCCCTGGCGCGCGCCGGTCTGGATAATCGACCCGAGTTGGAACGTCTTGCCCTCGCGGATCAGGTTGCGCACCGCGGAGGTCGCCACCATCGCCTCGAAGGCGGCCACTCGCCCGTTGCCGTCCGCGCGCTTCAGCAGCACCTGCGACACCACTCCCACCAGGTTCACCGCAAGCTGTACGCGTATCTGCTGCTGCTGGTGCGTCGGGAACACGTCGATGATGCGGTCCACCGTCTGAATCGCGTCCGTGGTGTGCAGCGTGGCGAATACGAGGTGCCCGGTTTCTGCCGCCGTGATCGCCAGCGCGATCGTCTCCAGATCCCGCATCTCCCCCACCAGGATCACGTCCGGGTCCTGCCGAAGCACATGCTTGAGCGCCTGCGCGAACGAGTGCGTGTCGGTGCCCAACTCGCGCTGGTTGATAAGGGACTTGTCGTCCTCGTAGACGTACTCGATGGGGTCCTCAATCGTGACGATGTGCTCGGCGCGCTGGTGGTTGATGTAGTTAATCATCGACGCCAGCGACGTGGACTTGCCCGAGCCGGTCGGCCCGGTCATGAGCACCAGACCACGCGGGCGCTCGCAGAAGGACTTGCAGACCGCCGGCAGCCCGATCTCCTCCATGGTGCGGATTTCGAACGGGATGGAGCGGGCAACCAGTCCCATATTGCCCCGCTGCTGGAAGACGTTCACCCGGAACCGGGAGACACCAGGCACCTCATAGGAGAAGTCCAGCTCCAGGTCACGCTGAAAAACCTCCCGCTGCTGGGGAGTCAGGAGGGACTCAATCAGGGCCGAGATCGAAACCTGGGTCAGCGGCTCGGCGTCGATAGGGATCATCTCGCCGTAGACGCGGAACAGCGGCGGCGAGTCGGCCTTGAGAACAAGGTCCGAGGCGTCGAATTTCAGGACCGCGGAAAGCAGCCGATGGATGTCATAAGCCACCTGGTCACCTCCTTGCTTCAGGCGGCGGCAGCCGCGCTGCTGCCGTTGCTACCATTGCCACCATTGCTACCGTTCGCCCCGGGCGTTTCTCGGGGGGCGGCGACGGGCTGGTGCCCGTAGGACAGGTCGTGCCCTGCCGCGAAGTGGCCCACGTCTGCGCGCTGGTAGCGCTGCTCCAGTTGCGCCGGGTTTGAACTCTTCACCAGTGCCTGCTCCAGCGTGATCGTCTTGTCCTTGAGCAGGTGCAGCAGGTACTGGTCCAGCGAGATCATGCCGCTGTCGGCTCCGGTCTCGATCATGGAGTAGATCTGGTGCGTCTTGGCTTCGCGAATCAGCGCCCGGATGGCGGGCGTCGCGATCATGATCTCGAACGCCGGGACACGTCCCCCCCCCTCCGCAAGCGGCAGCAGCGTCTGCGAAACGACCGCCTGAAGCGTCACCGCAAGCTGCGTACGGATCTGGTCCTGCTGCTCCGAGGGGAACACGTCGATGATGCGGTCGATGGTTTGAGGGGCGTCGGTGGTGTGCAGCGTGGCGAATACCAGGTGGCCCGTCTCGGCGGCGGTAATGGCAAGGGATATCGTCTCCAGATCCCGCATCTCCCCCACCAGAATCACGTCCGGCGCCTGGCGCATGATGTGCTTGAGCGCCTGGGCAAAGGAGTGCGTGTCCTGCCCCAGTTCGCGCTGCTCAATGGCAGCGGCGTTGTCCGTGTGGACGAACTCGATCGGGTCTTCGATGGTGATGATGTGGCAGCGCCGGTTGCGGTTGATGTGGTCGATACAGGCCGCCAACGTGGTGGTCTTTCCCGAGCCGGTGGGCCCGGTCACCAGCACCAGACCGCGGGGCAGCATGGACAGATGCTTGAGGATGGCCGGGAGGCCCAGGTCGTCGATGGTCTTGCTCTGGGCGGGAATCAGGCGCATGACGCCACCGACGCGCCCCCGCTGCTGGAAGACGTTCACCCGGAAGCGGGCGATGCCAGGCAGCTCATAGCTGAGGTCCATCTCCAGGTCCTCTTTGAACCGGCGCTGGCGCCCGGTGTCCATGAGGCCGAACATAAGCCGCTCGGTATCCTCTGCGGTGAGCTTGCGGTAGGGAAGGCGCTGGAGCTGTCCGTAGACCCGAATTACGGGGGGCTCGTCAACGCGCAGGTGCAGGTCGGAGCCGTCCGCCCGTACCAGCGTCAGGAGCAGGTCGTCGATGGACGGCAGTTCGTCGGGGAGGTACGGGGGAGGCTCGTCCTCCCGAACCGGCGGGGACGTCGCGGTTTCCACGGCGGTTTTCCCTTCCGAGGCGGTCGTGCTGCGCCCGCGCCTCCGCGTGCGAGCGCGGCGCGCTCCCGGACCCAACCTCTCTGTCCTCAGCATTCGACGCCGAATCAACCGCCTCCTTTATGGCGTCTTTGGCGGCGCAGCGAGGAGCAGCCCTTCACCGTGCCAGAGGACTTCGAGAGCGCTCTCGTCCCACGTCTCCCGCCCCGCGGACGGGTCCCCGATATCCAGCTTCCCGCCGGGCAGGAAGCGGAACAGCACCACCGCGTGCCGCCGCCCCGGCGTCCAGCCCCATTCGGTCACGTAGCGCGGGTCGGGCACCCGCTGCCACCGGTCGAGCCCCACCGAGAGCAGGACGGGGCCATGCTGCGCCACCTCCGCCCGCAGATCCGCGACCGACCTGCCGGTGAAAACGCGCACCCGGCGGCCGGCGCCCCGTGCCTTGCGGCTCAGGCCGCGGTACACGCCGAGCATGGGAGTGCCCTCCGCGCGGGTCAGGCAGAGCGCCGCCATCTCGGCTTCGTTTGCGGGGACGCCGTGAGTCGCCAGGAGGGTGGCAGCGCTCGCCGCGCTGCAGGACGCTTCCGAGGTCTGCGCGGCGACGCCGCGGTCCCAGCGGGGCGGGTCCATCGCCGTCGCCCGCCCCAGAAAGGGGCGCGCCGACTGGAACGCCGAGAGCGCCAGCAGGACGCCGACGCCCGCACTCCGCCGCCAGGCGGGCAGGGAAGGAGGCGGCGGCACGGACAGCAGCAGACCGCAGAGCGCCGCCGCAAGCGGGAGGGTAGAGAGACCGAAAACCAGCGCGCCGCCGGCCCACGGCACCGCCCGTGTCCAGAACAGCCGGTCTTCGCCGAACAGGGCGAAGGCCGCCACCGCCGCGCTCACGGCGCCCGCTGCGAGCGCGAGCCCGCGCGGGGGAAGCCGCCGCCCCGCCCGGCGCCCCAGCCCGAACCCCGCCGCGGAAACGGCGGCGAGCGCGCACCACCCAGCCAGAAGATCGCCCACGACCTCACCACCCCCACCGCGCAAAATTGACGCGCCCCCGCCCGCACGGCTATAATTACAACGTGCCAGGCGCAGCACGGTTGCGGCGCCAGCCCCGGCCGCCCGCAGAAAGCGAAGATGCTGCGTCTCCACCGAAACCCTGCTACCCCCACTGCTGCCGCCCCTTCGGAGGGCGTTCCCACCGCCCCGGAGGCGCAAAGCCCCTCCCCGCCCCTCTGGCGTGGGGTCCTGCTCGGGGCGGTTCTGGTGCCGGTGACCTGCTTCGTAGTGTCGTGGGCCGAGATTGTGCTGAAGACGCTGCAGATCGGCTATCTGCAGATGCCCCCGGCGGTGATCGGTATCCTGCTCCTGCTGGTCGCGCTGAACGCTCCGCTCAAACGCCTCGCCGGACGCTTCGCGCTGTCGGCGCAGGAGCTCATGGTCGCCTACAGCATGATGGTCATCGCCTCGATGATCTCGTCACGCGGGCTGATGCAGAAGCTGCTCCCGCTGCTGGTGACCCCGAACTACCTGGCCACGGACGCCAACGACTGGCGCAGCCTCTACCTGCCGAACCTGAAGCAGTGGCTTGTCCCGTTCGATGTGACCGGGCCGGACAAGCAGTATGTGGCGGAGCGTTTTTTCGAGCGGGTCCGGGCGGGCGAGCCGATTCCGTGGGAGCTATGGGTGCGCCCCCTGCTGGCGTGGTCGGTGCTGGTCCTGTGCGTGTTTGGTGCGTTCCTGTGCCTGGCGTCGCTGCTGCGCAAGCAGTGGGTGGACAACGAAAAGCTGTCGTTTCCGCTGGTGCAACTGCCGCTGGAGATGGCAGGCGCCGGCACCACGCCGCATGAGGTTCCCTTCCTGCGCAACCGCCTCACCTGGCTGGGGTTCGCCGTTCCCTTTACGGTCTTCTTCCTGAAGGGGATGCACGCCTGGTATCCGGCAATCCCCGACATTCCTATGGAGTGGAACCTGAACGAGTACTTCGTCCATCCCCCGTGGAACGGCATCTACTACACGCCGGTGAAGCTCTCGTTCGCGGTAATCGGGTTCCTGTTCCTGCTGCCGTCCGACCTGGTGTTCTCAGTGTGGTTCTTCTTCGTGCTGACGCGGGCGCAGGACATCGTCGCGCGCGCCTTCAACATGGACACGTCGGCCATGCCGATGTACCCTGCCCCTCTCTACCGCGGGTACCAGGCGATGGGGGCGTACCTGGTTCTGGCGGGCTATCTCCTGTGGGTGGCGCGCCCGCACCTGCGCGCCGTGTGGGAGACCGTGGTCGGCCGCCGGAAGGGAGACGACGCCGAGGAGCTACTGCCCCACCGCGTGGCGTTCTGGGGGTTCTGGGCGTGCGCGCTGGGCGCGGGCGTGTTCCTGGTGCTGATCGGCATGTCGCCGTGGCTGGCGGCGCTGCAGCTCTTCGGCCTGTTCTTCGTGGTGGGCCTCGTCATGGCGCGCTCCACGGCGGAGGCTGGCATGCTCATGACGGAGACGTCGTTCCGCCCGGCGGACTTCCTGCGGCTGCTGGTTCCCATGCACCAGTTGGGGCCGTCGAACCTGACCGCGCTCGCGCTCTCCGACTCGTTGCTCATGCGGGACCAGCGCGGCATCCTGCTCTCCACGTTCCTGGACGGCCTGCGCATCGCGGATGGCGTGCGGGTCAGCCGGCGGCGCTTCGCGGCCGCGTTCCTGCCCGCCCTCCTGATCGCCATCGTCGCGGCTGCTGTAATTCAGCTCTGGCTGCCGTACTCCAAAGGCGGCATCACCCTCTACAGCTACGTGTACAACGCCAATAACCGGTGGGGTTACGAGGACTATCAGAAGTACTTCCAGCCGGGCGCGCTCCCGGTGGGATGGCAGGGACCAACCTTCCTGGCGGTCGGCGTGGCGGTCACGGGCTTCCTGGTGTGGGGGCGCACGGCGCTCGGATAGTTCCCCTTCCACCCGCTCGGATATGCCCTCTGCTCCTCCTGGACGGTCATCGTCTTCTGGTTCGCAGCACTGATTGCGTGGGGCATCAAGGTGATGCTGCTGCGCTACGGGGGCATGAAGCTGTACCGGCAGGCGCGCCCGTTCTTCCTGGGCATGATTCTGGGAGAGTTCACCTCGGCGCTGCTGTGGGCCCTGGCGAACGCGCTCCTGGACACCCCTGTCCCCCCGTTCCCCTGGGCATAAGGCCCCGCCCGAGGCAAGAACCTATAACATAGGTCATAAATAAGCCTGCTCGCCACTGAGACAATTACGAGATTTTCACCTCCTATCTCCTTCGGCACATCAAATGCGGAAGAAACCAGTACAACTCACCAGTTTTTAGCACGTGTGTGAAGGAGACTTCGAGGATGAGATTCCCCCAGCA
This sequence comes from uncultured Armatimonadota bacterium, assembly GCA_937902745.1. Classification (GTDB taxonomy): domain Bacteria; phylum Armatimonadota; class Armatimonadia; order Armatimonadales; family Armatimonadaceae; genus CALEKU01. Next base: position 3,195 of record CALEKU010000109.1, on the reverse strand, counting down.
TGCAGAGAAGCACCGGCGCACCTCCGGAGCGGCATTCACGCTCATCGAGTTACTGGTAGTTATCGCGATTATCGCAATTCTTTCCGCCATCTTGTTCCCTGTCTTCGCCCAGGCGCGGGAGAAGTCCCGCGCCGTGGCCTGCCTCTCGAATGTTCGCCAGATCGGTATCGGCCTGTCCCAATACGTCCAGGATTTCGATGAGACGTTCCCGATGGGCCAGTACTACCTGGACCGCGACGACCCCATCGACCAGATCACCTGGGCGGCCGCCATCTTCCCCTACACGAAGCAGGGCCGCAAGGACTGGCGGGGACATGCCACCGCCCAGGGGGGAATCTTTAACTGCCCGTCCGCGCCCGCGGACTTCCAGAACTGCCACTACGGCTACAGCTTCGACCTGATGCCGGACGGCAGCAGCTGCCCGTGGCGGCCGCTGGATGCCAACGGCGAGCCGACCATGGACGACGTCGCCACGCTCGCGGAGATCGATATCCCGGCGGAGAAGATCGGCCTGCTTGAGAAGGGCATGAACGACGGCAACGGTTCGTATCTCACCTTCACCGCGTCCGAGTGGGACTGGGTGGACTGGATTAACTACGACCGCACCAACAACACCTACGATGCATCTCTGGACGGCATGCCGATCGCGCTCGCCAAGGGCGACTGCGACTTCATCGCCGACGCGTCCACCGATGCCAAGTGGGATAACTTCGGGCAGTGCAGCATGCTGCCGCGCTTCCGCCACAACGGCAACACCAGTGTCATGTTCCTGGATGGCCACGCCAAGGCCATGCCTCGCGGCTCCATCAAGTGGTACAAGAACATCTTCCTGCCCACCGGGGCGGCGAAGCAGTTCGTCCGCGAAGGCTGGTACCCCTACTAAGGCCCGCGCATCCCGTCACTGCTTGTTCGTTTGGAGAGGTGATTCCATGAAGATTCGAACCCTCCTGGTCGCGGCGCCTGCGCTGCTGGTGTGGGGAATGCTGGCGACCGGGTGCGCGCCGAAGGAGTCCCAGGCGCGGGTCGTTCCAACCTCGGGGGCCGAGCGCGCGGCGTCGCAGCAGCAGGATATCGACCGCATCAAGAACAACCCGCACATCTCAGAGAAGGGCAAGGCCGCGGCCCTCGCGGCCCGGGAGCGCTCCATGAAGGCGGCTGCGGCGGGCCAACGCCGGTAGTCTGGGGGCGCGATCGCAGCGGCCTTTCGGAGCAGCTTTCGGAGGGCCGCTGCCGCGCGTCAACGAAAGTCGAAATCTGGTGACAAAAGACAAGAATAAGAAGCCTGGGGCGATCAAGCGCCTCGCGGAAAAGTGTGCTGCCCCCGCCAACCCGTTCCTCGCTGTGCTGGCCAGTCTGGTCACCGCCGGCGTGACGGGATGGCTGGCCGTCACCCTCTCCAACCCGGACCAGGGAAAGACCGTCACCCCGGACGACCTTCGGGTCCGCATGGCGCGGGAGCGCTTGCGGATCGAGAACCACCCGAACATGCCCGCACGAGCGAAGGCGATCGCCCTGAGCAACCTGACGCGGATCCACTGACACGTACCCGGCGCGTGCGCGTGACCGTGGCCGGAACGAGATATTAGGAGCCACGATGCGAGTGATTCTCAAGCCCGCGGGGCTTTTGTTCGTGATCGGCGTTCTCGTCATCCTCTCGTCGGTGATCTACAGCCGTCGGAAGAAAGAGGAGATCGCGAGAATGCCGGAGACCGGCGTGATCGCCGGATTCGAATCCAAAAAGAAGAACGCGGCGGGCGGCGCCCCCAAGAACGCACTGTTTCAGACGCGCGACGCCGTCAAGCCGGTGGATTTGACGGCGGTGGGCAAGCTGGACTGGGTCCACTGGGGGCACCCCGACAACCAGAGCGTCAACCGCAAGGCGACCGCCCGGAAGTGGATCGGCGACATGACCCTCCTGCAGCCGGGCGTCGGTATCCGCAAGGAGGGCGAGCGGGGGCCGTCCCGCGGCGTTTCCTGGTCGGACGGGGCGCCCACGCGTAAGATCGATGTGGTGTACTCCGGCCTCTTCGTCAGCGAGACCAACGGCTTCCGCTTTGATGTCGCCGCGGACGCCACGCCGCGGAAGTTGCACGTCTATACCGGCGGCTACCAGGCCGGGGGCACGCTGAAGGTCAAGCTCTCCGACGGGTCGAAGCCCATCGTCACCCCGACGGAGGCGGCGCTGGCGAGCGGCTACTACGCGCGCGCCTACACCATCGCGTTCCAGGCGAAGTCTCCCGCCCAGAAGCTAACGGTCGAGTGGGCGAAGACCTCCGGCCCGGGGAACGTCTCGCTTCAGGCGGCCGCTCTGGAGTAGGCGTCCCTTTCCGAGCCCCTTCGGGGCGGGCGGCGCCGGCCCCCGCCCTTTTCCGCCTCTCAGTCCCCGTCCTCAAACCGGTACCGCTGCTCCTTCCACGGGTCCCCCAGCATATGGTAGCCGCCCCGCTCCCAGAACCCCGGCGTGTCCGTCGCGCGGAACTCGATCCCCTTTACCCACTTGGCCGACTTCCAGGCGTAGAGCTTCGGAATCACCAGGCGCAGTGGGCCGCCATGCTCCAGGGAGATAGCCTCGCCGTCGTGCGTGTCGGCGAACAGGCAATCCTCGTCCAGGAAGTAGTCGAGCGGCATATTGGTGGACCAGGGCGTGCCGCCCGCCCAGCCCATCGCCTCGTCGTAGGCATGTACCTGAACGAACGCCGCCTCCGGCTTCAGGCGCACCAGCTTGACGACCTCGCGGGTGCTGACGCCCTCCCAGGTGTTGCCCAGGCGCGACCAGCGGGTGACACAGTGCATATCCGCAAAGACTTTGGTGCGCGGCAGCTTCTGGAACTCGTCCCAGGTGAACTCTACCGGCTCCTCCACCAGCCCATCGAGCGTGAGGCGCCACTCCTCCAGCGGGATTGGCTCGGCCAGGCCGCCCGCGTCCAGCACCGGCCACTTCTTGGTGCGTGCCTGTCGCGGCGGGATGCGGTTCTCCCGCCGCGTGTCCGGGGAGATGATCGCCCCCTCGGGTGCGTCGGCAGGTCCAGGCGGCACGTCCCCCTGCAATTTGGAGTCCGAATTACTAAACAGCATTCTAGCTATCCCGTTTCTTTTTTCGGCATGATACCTGCAGGGAAGTGCCCCCGTGAAGGGGTAATTACCTGCGTCTACGGCGGCCGTGCACTCCCTCCGCCGGGCCGTTCCAACCGTTCC
>CALEKU010000108.1 GCA_937902745.1 uncultured Armatimonadota bacterium | reverse complement strand
CGCCCTCCGCGCCCGGCGCGGCCACGGTCTCCGGCATCCAGGCCGACATGGCGAAGGTGCAGGGCGACCCGAACCTCTCCGCCGCGCAGAAGGAGATCATGCTCAAGCAGATGCAGCGGGCCCAGGCGCAGCAGCAGTCCGGCCGCGGCGCCCGCCGGTGAGGGGGGGCCAGACCCCGCCTCGACGCCGTGCTGGCGAACGACCGCGGCATATCCCGCCCGGCCCCCTCAGACCACCGACGGAGGCGCGTAAGGTTACGCGCCTCCGTCCTTCACCCTCCCACCTGGGAAGGCTGTAGAGAAGTAGGGGATGGGAGGCTTACTGCTGCTGCTGTTGCTGCGACGCCAGGGAGGCGCGGAGAGAGTCGTCGGCCTTGCGGCGGTACTCGGGCAGGCGGTCCCGCTCTGCTGCGGCCAGGGCCTCCTTCAGGCGTGGGGTGTCGAGGTCGGCCACGTAGCACGGAGTGCCCGGCTGCTGGCGCCATGAGTCGGCCAGAGGGCCCGCGTCCAGCGGGTCGAACCCGAGTTCATCGACCAGGCGCATTATCTTCTCCCGCGCCGCCGGGTCGTCCCCGGACACCGGCAGCGCGATGCGGTCCGGTGAGCCCGCCGGCCGGCCGTTCTCCAGCAGGCTCTGGGAGTAGATGTTGTTGAACGCCTTGACGACCGGGCGGCCAAGCTGCTCTGCCACCCACACGCTCTCGATTTGCCCGTTCTCGATCGCCTCGATGCGGCCGTCGCGCGACGGATAGTAGTTGCCAGTGTCCACCACGACCACGTCCTCCGGGACGCCGGCGAACAGGTCCTTCGGCAGGTCCGGCACCGCTCCCTGCGGGATGGTGACGACCACGATCTCGCCCGCGCGCGCCGCCTCGGCAGCCGTCACCGCCCGGGCGCCGGTCTCGCTTGCCAGGTCCTTCAGGGTCTCCGGCCCGCGCGAGTTCGCGATGGCCACCTCGTGTCCGAGCGCCGTCAGCCGCCGCGCCAGCGTCCCGCCGATGTGCCCCGCTCCGATGATGCCGATCTTCATCCCATTACTCCCTTCCGGTAAGGCTTGAGTGCGTTTCTATGGGACAGTACACAGGCAGCCGTGGATCGTTCCCCGTCTCGTCCGCCGGGGACGGGGTTGCCCCACCGTCCTCCTGCTCGGCGTGGCTGGGCTACGAGTCGCGCAAGGAAATCGGGTTCTGGTTCGTGACGGCAATAATACCATCCTAGGCAGGCAAGCGGGAAATACGGGACGGTACGCATGTCGGGCGACGCGTGGACGGGCGTCTATGGCTGGGGGAATCCCCTAGCGGTCTGGTCTGTACTGCGAAGATTGCGTGTTTCTTCTCCCTGCGGTGTCAGAAAAAACCGTACGCCTTCTGGAGAATCCCCGGCCGGTCGCCAACAAAGAGACTGCACGGTTGCTGTGCCGAAATCCCCGTAACTCAGGTTGCGGAATTGCGCCGCCCGTCTCCGCCGTGGGCCCCGGCGGGGAGCCACGGGCGGCGACGAACGATAAACGGTGAATTGAAAAAGGACACGGAACATGCAGATGAGGAATCCCGCCCCCCGAACGACCCCCCGCCCCGCGCGCCGCCGCCGGGGCCTCCCCGCCGCCGCCCCGGCCGCCGCGCTTGCGCTCCTCGCGCTCGCCCTGACCGCCGCCGCGCCCGCCCAGGCCGACTTCAGCGGCTACTACGCCCCCAGTAACTGGACGTTCGCCACTGATGCCGACGGCTCGCTGGACCTGAGCGCCGCCCCCTCGGCGATCACCCTGGTAGGCGCCAATGACCCAGTCGTCGGCTTCGCCCTCACCAGCTTCGAGATCGTGGCGGAGGCGTCCGGCACCCTCGCCTTCGACTGGGCTTACAGCACCCTGGATAATAGTGCCGCGTTCGACTCCTTCGAGTTCACGATCAACGGCGCCACCAGCATCCTGGTGGACGGCGACGATACCACTGCCTCGGGCTCCTACCTGGGCACGATCACGGCGGGGGACCTGCTGACCTTCACGATCACCTCCGAGGACGGCATGTTCGGCGCCGCCTCGGTCACGATCACGAACTTCCAGGTGCCCTCCACCGCCGCCGTGCCCGAGCCTGGCAGCTTCGCCCTGCTCGCCCCGGGCCTCCTGGCCCTGAGCGGCACGCTCGCCGTCCGGCGCCGCCGGCAGCGGCGGTAGCACGGGGCGCCGCCCGCCCTCGCCCTCACTCCCAGCCCAGGGAGCCCTCACCCCCGCCCCCTCTCCCGCGCTGCGGTCCGCCCCGGACTGGGAGGAGAGGGGGCGGGGGTGAGGACGGCGGGCGCACTACGCCAGGTCGGGGCCGGCGTCGCGGTCGCGCAGCGCCCGCATGCGCGGCAGGGCGTGGGCGAACAGGCCGCGCAGGGCCGGCTCCGCCGCCGTGACCGACTCCCCGAGCGGTGCCACCCACTCCGGCATGAAGTCCGGCAGGTCCTCGCGCTGCGTTTCCATCAGCATGAAGGCGTTCATGTCCAGGTAGAACGCCACGCCCGGGCGAGCCGCGCCCGCCACCTCGTTCGCCGCGGACACCGCGAACAGGTGATCCACGTCCTCCACGCCCGCCCTGCGGGCCAGTTCGCCCCACAGCCGCTGCAGGTACGTAATCCCTGCGTCCTCCTCCGCCTCCGTCAAAGGCTGTGCCATCGCCGCCACCCCTTTCCCGGCGCCGCGCCGCGCCGCCCGGTTATTATTGCCTGCAACCCGGGCACGGGACAACACCCTACCGCAGGGAGAAGGAAAGGTTTGAGCGCCAAGAGCGCCAAGAGCGCCAAGAGGGGGAGAGGGGAGAGATTAATCGCGGTTCATCCCCTCTCGCCTCACCGCCGGGCGAAGCGGACGGTGACCATCGAGCGCGGGGGCATCTCGACGGCCCGCCCCGGGGGGACGGGGCCGAGGGGGCGCCAGTGCTCGCCGGCGTCGCCCTCGGTGGAGCGGTACGCCTCCGCCGCCCCAAGGCGGTCGAACCCCGCGCCGGAGGGGACGAGGGTCACGGAGCGCGCCGCGTCGGTCGGGCGATCTTTGGCGCGCTCCGATAGCGTTTCGTCAAGCGGTTTTTCGGCGCTAGGGTTGTACCGGCAGGATGACGCCGTCTGGGCCGTACGTCAGCTCGGCGACCTTCACGCAGCGCAGGTGGTTCGCGCCGCCCGAGAGCGTGGCGTCGTGGTAGAAGAGGTACCAGCGGCCGCGGAACTCCACGATGGAGTGGTGCGTCGTCCAGCCGAGGACCGGCTCCAGAATACGGCCCCGGTAGGTGAACGGCCCGAGCGGGCTGTCGCCGGTGGCGTACACCAGGTAGTGCGTATCCCCCGTGGAGTACGAGAAGTAGTACATCCCGTTCCGCTTGTGTACCCAGGCGGCCTCGAAGAAGCGCCGGTCGTGGTCGTCGGCTGCGAGCGGTCGCCCGTCCTCGCCCAGGATGGCGACCGGCCGGACGTCGCCGGCGAATGAGCGCATATCCTCGCCGAGCGGCGCGACACGGGGCATCAGAGCCGGGACACCTGCGCCGGTCGGCTCCTGCCCCGTCGGATCGAACGCGCCGGACTCCCAGCACTGCAACTGCCCGCCCCACAGACCGCCGAAGTACAGATACGCCTGCCCGTCATCATCCACGAAGGAGCACGGGTCGATGCTGTAGCTGCCCGGAATCGGCTCTGGCTCCGGGGTGAACGGCCCTTCGGGCGTGGCGCCGGACGCGACCCCGATGCGGAAGATGCCCTCCCGGTCACGGGCCGGGAAGTAGAGATAGTAGGTTCCGTCCTTCTCCGCGGCGTCCGGCGCCCAGAGCTGCTTCGACGCCCACGGGACATCCGCGAGCGATAGCACAACGCCGTGGTCGGTCACCGGGCCGCCCACCGTGTCCATCGAGAAGACGTGGTAGTCGACCATATCGTACTGGTCGCCGTTGTCGTTGGAGGGGATGCCCGAGTCCCGGTCGTGGGAGGGGTAGACGTAGAGCCTTCCGCCGAACACATGCGCGGACGGGTCGGCGGTGTAGAGGTGCGTGACAAGGGGGCGGCGGTCAGACACGGGGGCGCCTCCCTCCTTCCGCGCGGGTTGCCTTTGCATCCGCCGCCTTCAGGACGGCGAAGAAGGCGGGCTTGGGTTTGCCCTGTCGGTCGAAGAGTAGCGGGTAGTCCGTGCGCCCGCGCACCGGGAAGTCATTGAGCCAGGAGTCGGCGTCGTGCGGCCCCCAGAGGGTGACGCGGTCGATCACGTCCCGGTGGCGCAGGAACATCTCGAACGCCTTCCGGTACCGCTCCGCATGCTGGTCGGCGACGGCGGCCGGCAGCCCCTTCGTGTAGGGGTTCATGACCGCCTGCTGCTCCGGCGTCATCGCCTCGGTCGCCGCAAGGTCCGCCCCCTGGTACTTCGTGGGCAGCACGCCGATATCCAGCTCCGTGATCATGACCCGCAAACCCAGCGCAGCGAACTGCTGGATGGCGCTCTCGACCTCGGCGTAGTCGGGGGAGTCCATGCGCCAGTGGCACTGAATGCCGACCGCATGGACCGGGACTTTCTTGCTCAGGAGCGACTTCAGCAGTTCCAGCGCCTTCGGCCGCTTGTACCCGAGTTCAATGTTGTAGTCGTTATAGATGAGCAGGGCCTTCGGGTCCGCCCGGTGGGCGGCGTGGAACGCCTCGGCGAGGTAGTCCTCCCCAATCGCCTTGAGCCAGGGGGTGGGGCGCAGCAGCCCGGGGCCGTCGTTGATGGCCTCGTTCACAACGTCCCACTGCTGGACACGGCCCTTGTAGTGCCCGACCACGGTGGCGATGTGCTTGCGCATCCGCGCCAGCGCCTCGTCGCGCCCCAGCGTCCCGCCCCCCTTCGCCTCGAAGAACCAGCGCGGCGTTTGTTCGTGCCAGAGCAGAGTGTGGCCCACCACGATCGCACCGCTCCGGCGCGCGATCTCGACCAGACGGTCACCCTCCGCAAAGGTGAAGCGTCCCTCCTCGGGCTGGGTCGCGTAGGGCTTCATGCTGTTGCCCGCGGTCAGGGCGTCGAAGTGAGTGGTAGCAATCTCGACATCGAGCGGCGCTTTACCCTGGAGCGCCGGGTAGTTCAGCGCGGTGCCGATCCGGAACTTGCCTTTGTAAGCGTCTCGGAGCCGCGTTACTCTCTGCTGCATTCAATCCTCCCGTGGACCACCGCCCGGCGCCCTCGCTGGCCCGGTGCGTCACTGCTATAACGCGATAGCATTATGGCGTGGCTTCGGCGCTCCTGTCAAAGCATAGCGTCCTGGCACGCGGCGCCCCCGGTAGAGGAGAAACCCGAGGCGCCCGCGAACCCACCTGAAAGACGAAGAGGGTGCGCCGCCGCGGCCGCCCGGAGGATCACACCATGCCCCGCCGCCGTCGCTCCTGGACGCCCCGCCCCGCGTTTTCCGCCCTGCTTGCCGTTGCAGCGCTCGCCACGGTGGTCGCCCCGCCCTTCGCGTCCGTAGGGGCCGCCCCGCTTGCGTTGTCGCCCCGGCAGGGAGGGGGGATACCACCAGCGGTAGCCGCGGCGCGGCAGCAGATTGCGGTGCTGTTTCAGCAGGGGCAGGAAGCTCTGCGCAAGCGCGACTATTCCCGCGCCGAGCAGGCGCTCCTGGCGGCCGCCGAGATCGCGGAGGGGGTGGGCGACCGCTACTCCCTGGGCGTGATGATGGACGGCCTCGCAGGCGTGTACGCCGCGCGCGGGGATGTGCGTGAGGCGATCGAAACGTACTCCTACGCCGTCGCCCACCTGCGTCAGGCGGGCGACCCGAAGGCGCTGGCCCGCGCCCTGAACAACGCTGGCGAGACGTTCCGCGGGGCGGGACAGCCGGAGAAGGCCATCGCCTGCCTGGAGGAGGCGGTGAACCTGTGGGTGGGCCTTGGGGATGCTCCCGGGGCGGCCTGGGGGCTTATCACACTGGGCGCGGTGTACCAGACGGCGGGGCACTTCGAGAAGGCAGTGGCCGCCCTACGGCAGGCTATCACCATCCGCGAAGAGACGAAGGCCGGGCCGCGTGCGCTGGCTATCGCCCACCTGGAACTCGGCCGCGTGTACCACGAGCTTGCCCGCTACGGCGACGCCCGGAGTGCGTACGACCTGGGGCTGCGCCTAGCGCAAGCCGCCGACAGTCCGGATGTGTACGCGTCCGTGCTGACCGCGTTCGGCGATGTGCTGTCGGCGGAGGGGCGCCTGGAGGAGGCCGCGAGCGCGCACCGCGAGGCCCTGGCGCTGCGCGAAGGGGGGGAGGACCCCGAGGCCGTGGCGCGGTCGCTGGGCAACCTGGCGGGCGTGAGTTACCTGGCCGGGCGCCATGACTGGTCGCTGTTCTACTCCCGGCGCGCGCTGGACATCGCCGCGAAGACCGGCAGCAAGCGGCTGACCGCCGGGCAGAGCGTCAACCTCGCTCTCGCACTCGCCGCGCTCGGCCAGCGGGACCGGGCCGCGGATTCGCTGGTTAAGGGACTCGCGCTTTACGAGGAGATGGACGACCCGGAGGGCATCGCGACCGCCGCCTTCAACCTCTCGGGGCTGCTCCTGCGCGACGGCGAGCCGGCTGCCGCGGTAGCGCTGCTGGAGCGGCTGCTGCCCGGGATCGAAAAGCGCGGGGACGCCGGGTTCGCGGCGGACATCCGGGCGGCGCTCGGACAGGCGCTGGGCACACTCGGGCGGGCGGACGCGGCGCTGGAGAACATCCGGGTGGCCCACGCCCACTTCGAGCGGATGGGCGACCCCCGGCGCCTGGGCCGCTCGTTTAACGACCTCGGCACGGCCTACGCCCGCCTGGGGAAGACCGACGAGGCGGCGCAGGCGTTCGAGCGGGCGCTGGCGCTCAAAAAGCGCGCGGGCGGCCCGGCGGACACGGCCGTCACCCAGGCGAATCTGGCCGCGGTGTACGTCCGGCAGAACCAGTGGGAGAAGGCCGCGGCGCTGCTGGAGGAGGCGGTCGTCCATGTCGAGCGGCTGCGCGACCAGGTCGCTGAGCCGGACCGCATCGGGGCCCTGCAGGAGGCCGGGAGTGGCCCGGGCGGCGACATCTACGCCCGCCATGCCGCGGTACTGGCACACCTGGGCCGCGCCGGGGAGGCCCTGGCCCAGGTGGAGCGCGGCCGCGGGCAGGGACTCGCGCGCCAGGCGGCACAGGCGCGCACAAACTGGGAGGGCGTGGTGCCGGGCGTGGACGCCCGCAATCTCGCGGAAGCCGCGAAGGCGCTACGTCAGGCGGACGCCTGGGACCGCTCCGCCGCCGAGCAGGCGAACCGGCTGGAGGCGGAGGGCGCCGACCAGGAGAGCGTTGCCTCCGCGCGTCAGGCTGCCGAGGCCGCCCGTCGCGCCCGGGAGGAGGCCCAGCAGGCGCTCACCTCCATCCGGAACGACGTCGCCGCGCGCCGCCCGGCGTTTCGTGCTCTGTGCGGCCTCGACGCGCCGACCTCCGAAGAGTTCCTGGCGCTCGCCCGCGCGAACCCCGACACTCTGTACCTGACCTGGAGCGTGGCCCCGGAGGGCGCCCTGCTGCTGGCCCTACACCACGGGGTGGGCGTGAAGGCATACCCCGTGCCCCTGCCGCGGCGGGAGCTGTCCGCCCGCGTCGCCGCGTGGCGCGAGGCCGTGGCGCCCGAGGGCGGCGGACCGGGCACGGACGCCGCTGCGGAGCTTCAGGCTGCCCGCGCCCTGTACGACGCCCTGATCGGCCCGGCGGAGAAGGACGGCCTGCTCGGGGTGCCCGGCGTAAAGCGGCTGGTAGTGATCGGGGACGGGCCGCTACGCGAACTGCCGTTCGCGGCGCTGGCGGGGGCGGACGGAAAGCGCCTGGTGGAGCGGTTCCCCATCTCCACCGGCGTTTCCTTGCGCCTTCTCGCGCCGCCTCCCGCGCCGCCCGCGGGGGGCGAGGGCGCAGCGACTCCCGCCCGGCCGGTGGGGCGGGGCATTCTGTGCGTGGCCGACCCGGGCGGCGGCGCTGCTGCGAAGGCCGAGAGCGACCTGCTCTCCGGGTTCGCGCCGCTGCCCGCCGCCCGCCAGGAGGGGGCCGCGGTCGCGCGCTTGTTCGGCGACGCCGCCACCGGGCTGGTGGGGGACGCCGCCACAAAGGACGCGATACTCCCCCGACTGGAGGGGGCACGGCTTCTGCACTTTGCGACCCACGGCCTGCTCGACGACCGGGACGGTCTGCGCTCCGGCCTCCTGCTCGCCCCGCCACCCGCCGCGCCGAAGGATGAGGAAGACGGTGCGCCGCTGGAACTGCCGCTGCTGACGGCGGGGGAGATACTGGCGCGTCCGCTGGCGGCGGAACTGACCGTGCTCTCGGCATGCGACACGGGGCGGGGCGAGAGCGGCGGCGGGGATGGCCTGCTGGGGCTGGTGTGGGCGTTCCGGGCGGCCGGCTGCCCGAGCATCGTGGCGTCCCAGTGGAGCGTGGACGATGTCGCGACGGGCGCCCTGATGGTCCGCTTCTATGAGGGCATTCGGGCCGGCAAGCGCAAGGACGACGCGCTGCGCGACGCCATGCTTTCGGTGGCCGGGGCGCCCGGTGGCGCCACCGCTGCACCCTACTTCTGGGCGGCGTTCCAGCTCAACGGTGACGCCGGCCCTCTTGGGGCGGGGGCCAGCGGCGGCGACGCAGACGAACCTGCGCCGTCCGGGCGCTGAGGCCAGAGGCGCCGCCGTGTTCCCGCGCGTGACGGAGCGGCTGGTGGTGCGGCGCTTCACCGAGGGTGATCTGGAGGACTTTCTGGCCTACCAGACGCACCCTGAGGTGATGCGCTTCCAGCCGCACGCGCCGCCGACCCGCGAAAGCGCGGCGCGCTTCCTCGCAGCGCAGGCGGCGGGCGCCCCCGACGGTCCGGGCGATGCCGGCGGCTTCGTGGCGTTCGCCGCGGAGCGCCGGGAGGATAACCGCGTGATCGGAGACGTGACCCTGAACGTTTACCCCCGCGCCCACGGCCGCGCCGAGATCGGGTGGTCGTTCCACCCCGACTACCACGGGCGGGGCTACGCCGCCGAGGCGGCGCGGGAGGTGCTGGCGTTCGCGTTCTCCCGCCCCGGTCTGCGCCGCATCACCACCCACTGCGACACGCGGAACGTCGCCTCCTACCGGCTGATGGAGCGGCTGGGGATGCGCTGCGAAGGGCGTCAGCGCGAGAACGTTCGGATCGGCGGCGCGTGGCGCGACACCTACACCTACGCCCTGCTGCGGGACGAGTGGCTGGCCGCCGCCCGCGGCGGGGACGGGGCGGCAGCGGCCCCCGCCGCGTATCGCCATGCGCCGGAGGACTACGTCTGCCCTTTCTGCCTGCTAATCGCCGGCATTGAGGATACGCGCCGGGTGCTGTCGGTCGCCACCGACGTGGTGTACCGCGATGCGGAGGTGACGGTGCTGGTCAGCTCCCACCAGTACCCGAACAACCCCGGGCACGTCCTCGTCATCCCGAACCGGCACTACGAGAACCTGTACGAGTTGCCCGACGCACTCGGGGGGAGCATCCACGCGGCGGCGCGGGCGGTAGCCCTGGCGATGAAGACCGCCTACGGGTGCGACGGCGTTTCCACGCGCCAGCACAACGAGCCCGCGGGCTACCAGGACGTCTGGCACTACCATCTGCACGTCTTCCCGCGCTACCCCGGCGACGAACTGTATTCCAGCCGCTCCCGCCTTATGGACCCGGCCGATCGGGCAGCGTACGCCCGCCGGCTCCGGGCGCACCTTCCGGGGAACTCCCCAGCGCCCTGACCGCCTCCAGTTGAGCGATCATCCGGTTGTCGGTCGCCTGCGGGTAGGAGAAGCCGAGGGTCGCGGCCACGTCGCGGGCAGCGCGGCGGAACAGGTCAACCGTGCGGAACAGGGCGTTCCAGTTCGCACCCGCGTCCGGCCCCACCGCCGCGGCCAGCAGCGCCTCCGCCTCATCCGGCGGCAGGTAACGCTCCAGGCCGCGTCCGAGCACCCCGGGCCGCACGCTCCAGCCGCGCTCGCTCTCCATGCGCCACTCCTGCATCCGGCGCAGCGCGTTGTTCTGAAGCTCCGCCACCAGCACCCAGCGGGCGAACAGCGCCTCGCCGCGCCACAGGGCTTTGGCGGCGTAGGTCGCGGACCACCAGAACTCCTCCACCAGCGCCCGGTACGCCGCCTCCGCGGGCGGAGCGGGGATGAACGCCCGATGCGTCGGCGCGTCCCAGGCCGCGGTGTAGCCCTCCTTGTCGAGCAGCACCCGGTACCCCTCGTCCAGCTCTTCCGGCAGCGCCTCCTGCTCCGCGACGCGCGCCAGCAGAGCCACGGGCCAGAACGTCGCGTCGATCTTGACGTGGTCGGCGAACACGGCGCTGCGGAAGTACGTGGTCTCGCCGAGCAGTTCCCCCTCGTCGCCCCAGCGCACCACCGGCTCCGCGCCGTACCCGCGGAGCCACGCGTCACTTTTGGCAAGTCCCGCCGGGTCGGTCGCCGCGAACACCATATCGTAGTCGGAGAGCCGGTCCACCGGGCCGCCCGGCCGGGCGCGCGAGCTGGTCAGCAGCGCCGCGCGCACATCCGCGCGGGACTCCGCCCAGGCCACCAGCTTCTCCAGCACCTCCGCTTCGTCCAGCACCGTCACGCCGTCACCTCCCCTGGAAAAAGGCCGCCTGCTGGAAGCGCATCCCGTCCAGTATCTGCGCCACCCGCGCCGGGGACAGCGTCCCGATATACGCCCCGAGCCGCGCCTTCTCCACCGACGACACCTGCGACACGACCACCACGCTCTGCCGCTCCAATCCGCCCTCGCCCGGCTCCAGCAGAATGTTTCCCGGCTCGGTCGCGCGCCTGCGGTTGGACGTTAGCGCACAGACGATCACGGTGGTAAGCCGTGAGCGGTTGAACACGTCATCCTGCACCACCACGTGCGGGTGCGGCACGCCCGGCACCGACCCGCGCTCTCCGTCCGGCGCGATCCAGTACAGGTCACCTTGCCGGACATCGCCAGGTACAGCAGCAGCGTCGATCCCCCGGGGCTCTTTGCGTTCATCCATCGGGCGCAGTGTAGCCCAATTTATCCTCCTGCGCCGTTCCACCCGCGTGTACCCAAAAAGGAAAGCCCCCGGCCTCAGGGGCCGGGGGCAGCGCACTCCGCATAGCGATTATTTCAAGACGAGAATCAAGACAAGAGTTTTTTTAGCCTTCAGTAAAGATTACTGGGCAACTTCCGGGCCAGATCGAGTTTATCCGCAAAGATATTTGTTTTTTATTTTAGCGGCCATGCTTTCAGTGGTCAGACGATACCCACTGGTTCCTGCGGGGGGGCGGCACCACCGCTCCTAAGCGCCGCGGCGGGGAGAAGGCGCATCCACCGCCCCACCCGCAGCGTGCCGGGCGCGCTTTTCGGCACGCATCCGCTTCGGGCCGAGCCACAGCCAGAAGCCGGTCACGGTGAACATGAGGAGCGCTGCCCCACTGACCGTTGTGTAGATCAGCTTGATGATCCCGTCTGTGCCGAAGGCGGCGTCCAGGATTGAGCCGTCGTGGATGTTCTCCACCAGGTCCGAGCCGCGCCGCTCCACGTGCAGGATGTTTCCGGTCGCCCCGTCCACCTGAACTCCCCAGTACTTTTCTGCGAACACGAACTTCGCCATACCCTTGTCCGGGCGGACGTCGATTCGGTCCAGCTTCAGGGACATGTCCGGCCCCGCATGCTCTCGCAGCGCCTCCTCCGCCCGTGCCTGGAGGACACCCAGGGGCTGCCACTCCGTCAGGTCGGTGGAGGTGCCCTTGAAGGTGGGAGCCTGAATCAGGCCGCCGCTGTTCTTCTTCCAGCCAAGTAGCAGCCCGGTAACGGAGACCAGGAAGAACAGGATGAAGAGGGCGGCACCGGTGGTGCGGTGGATGGTGCGGAAGGTGCGCAGGAGGCGCGCTGCGCGAGCGTTCTGCGCGCTTCGGTCGAGCGGTTCGGCGGTGCGGGGCGTGGCGGCGCTGGCGTGGCACATAGGCGGGAGGCGGCTCCATTCACGATGCTCGGCGGGCTCTAACGCCCGTCGAGCTTATTCATCATCTGCACACTGTGGACCAGGGTGACGCCTGCCTGCATCGCGCCTGCCACATGCACCGCTTCGCTCATCTCCGCCTCGGTCGCCCCGAGGCTCTGAAGGGTGCCTGTGCAGGCATCGATGCAGTAGGGGCACTTCAGCGCGTGCGCCAGCGCCAGCGCGATCAGCGCCTTCTCACGTCGGGTCAGCACCCCGTCCTCCATCACCTGCTGGTAGTAGGTAAAGAAGGCATCCCCGAGCGCCGGGTTGACCCGGCTGATCTCGCCGAATCGCGCCAGATCCTGCGGCCGGTAGTAGCCGCCCGTGCTGCCGGACGCGTCGGCCTCGCCGTGTGCCGCCGCCGTGGCGGAGGCTCCGCCGCCGCAGCAGGAGACGCCCGCGAGGGCGGCGGGGTCTACCTTGTCCGGGTTCGCGGGGCGCAGGTCGCAGCCGGATGTTTCCGGATTCACCTTCAGCGCACCGTAGGCGAACTCCAGTGGGATGCCCGGGTGGCCGTCCTCGTCCGGCGGATACAGCCAGTGCTTCTCCGCCACCTCCACATGGCAGCAGTATACGGGGCGGCCGGGGCCACCCTGGGACGCCAACTTCCAGTCCAGTGCCTCCGCACGTCCGGGCAGGGCATCGAACGCCTCACGGACCGGCGGCGCCTCCTCGCGCAGGTCGATCCCGATGTGGTCCAGGAACGGGCGCGGGCGACGGTTCGCTTCGGTCTCCAGCAGCTCCTCCTGCGAGACCTTGATATGCGAGAAGATGGCGTTGATGGCGCCCGGGAAGCGGTACTTAACGAAGCCGTCCTTCTGGTGGTCGAGCTGCGCGCCTGCGGCGAAGAAGGCGTTCAGCGGGAGTTGGTGGGTGTCGTCCACCTTGATGTGCAGGTGGAGCGTTTCGGCCAGCGCCACGTCGGCGGCAAAGGGAGAGTCCGGGGCGCCGAGGCGCTGCACGGCCTCGGCCTCCTTCCCGGTGAGCAGTCCCAGGGACGTCAGCGTCTCCAGCGTGGCGGCGGCATCAGCATTGTTGCGCAGTTTCATGGCAGAGGCTCCTGTCGCGGCGGGCTGCGGTATTAGGAGGTACGTACGCGACGTACACCCATTTCCCCCGCGACTGCGCCGTTCCCTGCTCGCGCCCGAAGCAACGCGGCCCGGCGTTCCTCCTGGGGAACGCCGGGCCACGTCGGCCGGTGCTGCTATGCTGCCGGTTTAGGAAGAAGCGTTGGCCGGGATCTCGTTCGAGCCCTGAATCTCGACCTTCACGCTTCGGGTGCGCGCGTTCTCTGCTTTGGGCAGGTGTACCTCCAGCACACCGTCACGGTAGGTCGCCTTTACCTGGTCGGCGTTCACCTCACAGGGCAGGTGGTAGGAGGCCGCGAACGTCCCCTCGGACCGGGCGAAGCCGGGGCCGTATCCGCGCAGGTTCTCGCCGCGGATCAGCGGCGCGCGCTCGCCCCGAATCGTCAGGGAACCCGCGCCCACCCGAATATCGAACGCGTCATGGCGTGCACCCGGGCAGTAGGCGAACAGCACGATCTCGTCCGGCGTCTCGTACAGATCGCCCGTCAGCGTTCCTTCGCCGGGCGCCGCGGCGCGCAGCGGGCTCGCCATTGCGAACGGGCTCAGTGCCGAGAACGAGCGGTTCATGAAGTCATCGAACCAGCGATTAAGCTGATCGAACTCGCGCCAAGGGTTCCAGGCGGAGAGGGCCGTGTCACGCATCACGGTCGGCGTCTCGCCGTTGTTGTGGCGCACCGGCAGGTTGGACGACGAATCGCTCTGATGCACCATCTGCTTTGCCATAGCAACACAACTCCTTTCTTCCTCGACAGTAATAGGTCGGTCGCCCCGGGGAACCGGCCGCCGGCCGGTCCAACGCCAGAGCTTTCCCACTGCACTATTACTTGTAGTGCACCACGTAAGTTCCCATCTCGTACAAAAGTTTAGCGCATTGCGCTCAATAAGGGTGCAGGGGAACGCTTCCCTGGTTATGGAGTCAGGACCTACCGGAACAGGCGGGGGGCGAAGTCGTGGAGGGCGCGGCGCCAGGTCTGCCATTCGTGCGCAGTGCCCGGCGAATCCACGAAGACGTGCCGAATGCCCGCGGCGTCCAGCGCCTCGTGGACCGCCTTCGCCCGGTCGTGGGTCCGCGTCTCCGCCGTGCCTGCTCCGAGCCAGAGCAAGCGATACTTTGCGTTGAAGGCCGAGGCGTCGCGGAATGCCCCGTTGTACGCCGTCTTTGGATCGAACGTGTCCCCGCCGCGCGGGGGGCTGCTGAACCCACCAAGATAGGCGAACGTGTCGGGGTGGTTGAGCCCGATCTGGAGCGCCTGGGCGCCGCCCATGGACAGGCCCGCGATGGCCCGATGCTCCCGGTCCGCCCGCGTGCGGTAGGCGGCATCGATGGCGGGGATCAGGTCCCGGATGACGACCTCCTCGAAGGGGGTGGGGGCTCCCGGCGCGGGCGGCGTGGCGGCCCCGGGCTTTTCGGCATAGCCGCAGTCCATGACCACCAGCATCGGTATCGCCTTCCCGGCGGCAATCAGGTTGTCGAGTATGAAGTTCGCGCGGCCCTGGGCGGTCCATCCGCGCTCGTCCTCGCCCGACCCGTGCTGGAGGTACAGCACCGGGAAGCGGGCCGCGGGGTCGGCGTCGTAGCCCGGCGGGGTGTAGACCAGGGCGCGGCGCCACTTCCCGGTGACCTGGGAGTGGTACCAGCGGGAGCGCACCTCGCCGTGGGGGACATCTTTGGTATCGTAGAAGTCCGTACCCGGCTCGGGCACCTCTACTCCGCTGGACTGCTTCGCCCAGCCGAAGAACGTTTCGCTGCCCGGGTCGTTCGTGGCAACGCCATCGACCAGGAACCAGTAGTAGTGGAAGCCGGGAACGGCGGGCGGGGTGGTCACGGTCCACACGCCGTCCTCGCCCTGCGTCATGTCGAGCGGCCCCTTGCCGAGGCCATTGTCGTCCCCGCCGGGCTGCAACTGCACCGTTCGCGCGCCGGGGGCTTTCAGCCGGAAGGTCACCCGTCCGTCCGCGTGGACACGCGGGTAGGCTGCCCCGCGAACATTCGTGGATGCGGGCTGTCCCTCGTCCCCGGCAGTGGGGGCAACAGACTTCGTCACCTGCGCTGCCGTCGGCGTCTGCGCGCCGGATATCGTCATCGTTTCGGCTCCCTTCGTGGTGGAGGCGGCCAGCGCGAGCGCTGCCAGTGCCGCTGCCGCTGCTGCTTCCGCCCTTACTCCCATACCTTCAAAATCTCCTTGCGCCACTCCTGATAGCCGCGCTCCGTCAGGTGCAGGCCGTCCGGCGTAAACTCCGCCTTGAGCAGCCCGTCGCCGTCGCGGAACCGGGCGTGCAGGTCCAGATACGGGTAGCCGTGGTCGGCGGCCAACCGCTCCAGGCGCCGGTTGAACTCCCGCACCGGCCCGTTCTGGTGGGCGTATTGGCCGCGGGTGGGCAGGAGCGACTGGACCCGGACCCGGACCGCCGGGGCACGCTCTTTGATGCGGGTCAGGATCTCGCGGTAGCCGGTTTCCATCTGATCGACCGAATGGCCGCTGTTCAGGTCGTTGATGCCGATCATCAGGAACACATCCGACGCCGCACAGTCGAACACTGACGCATCGAGGCGCCGAAGCACGCCGCGCGGGTCATCCGCCGGGAGGCCGTTGCCGATCACATCGCCCCCGATGCCGCGGTTCAGCACCCGGCGGCCGGGCAGGTACACTGCCGGGTCGAACCCCTCGGTGATGCTGTCGCCCAGGAGCACCACGTTGCGGTACAGCGCGTTCTGCTCGCGGAACGCCCGCACACGGTTTTCGTAGTGCATCTTGAACAGCCCGCGCAGGTCCACCGGCGGGTCGGGCTTCTTCTCCGCCTCCGGCTTCTTTTCCTGCTCAGCAGCGGCGACGGTTCCCCCCGCCGCTGCCCACGCCGCGGTCACCCCGGCCAGTCCGCGCAGCAGCGCCCGACGCATCATCACTCGCCCGCCTTTCCCTGCAGGCGCAGCCGTGGGTCGGACAGATCGAGGCGGTAGAGGATCTGGTTGTACTCGTAGTAGGGGGTGGGGTGCGGGTTGCCGGAGAACGTGTTGACGTAGGTGCCCTCCAGGTAGATTACCCGCCCGCCCTCGCGGTCGAAGTACGGGTGTTGCTTCGGGTTGTAGAAGTCGTGGGCATCGCCCGGCTTGTTGGCGTGCGTGATGATCTTACGCGCGTTCGCCCACGGCCCCTCGGGGCGGTCGGCCTCGCTGTACCACACCTCGCCCAGCACCGTCGCCCCCAGCACCTCGGAGGCGATCAGGAGATACTTCTTGCGGTAGTCGTTCCAGTAGCACGATGCCGAGTTCACCACCACGGCCGTGCCTGAGTCGGCGTCCCGCAGGCGCATCGGCGTCTCGTCCGCGCGCATCTTGCCCGCCGTGATTAGCTCCTCCTGCTCACGGGCCGTCAGCGGCGGCGTGTTCTTCTTCCAGGCCCATACGAGCTTCCCGCTCGCATCCCGGTCGAGTTGCGCTTTCTCTTTATCGCCGTAGCGTGTGCCGGGCTTCAGGCAGGTGTAGCTCTCGTAGGCTGCGAGGTCGAGGAACGAGGCGCGGTCCGCGCGCACACGCAGGGCGGGGTAGGGGACGGTGAAGTACAGGTAGGACGTGCCGTCCGCATGCTTCACCAGGAACGGGTGCCCGGTGGGTGTGCCGGGTGCGCCGGGCGGCACCTCCTTGACCTTCACGAAGCGCTCCGACTTATCGTCGTACTCCATGAACCCGCTCTCCAGTACCTCGCCGAGGCCGCGGCGCCGGTCATAGTAGGCCAGCATCCGCTCCCGCCCGTTCTCGTCCGGCACCACCGAGATGCCGCTGAGCCAGACCACGCCTTCGCCGGGCAGGGGAGCCATCGGGCGTGAGAAGCCGTCCGGGCCGGTGAAGTAGTTCAGGTCGAACCCCTTCGCGGGGTCCAGGCGGTCCGGGGGCGGGGTGGTGGCGCCGGACATGGCGAAGTTACCGAGGGCGTAGGAGACGCGTCCGGTGTCGCCGTAGAACCAGTAGAGCTTGTTGTTATAGACAGCGTTCAGCACGCTGTCCTGGCCGGTCACCTCGGCGTTCAGCAGCGGCTGAGAGATCGGGGGCTTGCGTCCGAGCAGCACCGTGTCGCGGTAGATGCCCTGTCCGGTGAGGCGGTACAACCGCTCGGCAATGTTGATCCGCTTGATCTTGAGGCGGGCGCTGCCGCCGGGTTTCGTTTCCAGCGCGACGCCGCGGATTCCGAAGCTATCCGGCGCGAACTCGTAGCCGTGCGCGGCCACGGCGAAGAAGACTTTCTTGCCCATCAGGCCCGGCTCGTGGAAGGCAATCAGGCCGTTGGAGTCGGTGTAGTAGCGGGCGCCGCTGGTGGCCTGCAGCTCGACCAGCGGGACGCCCCGTCCCGTCTGCTCGTCCACGACTTCAATAGCGAAGTAGGCAACGTTCGGCCGCGCGGCCGCCTCGTCCTGAGGCGACGATTTCTCCTGCGCCCGGCCCGCCGTCGCGAGCCCGAGCGCGGCGCCTCCGGCCAGCAGCACGGCGCGGCGCCCTATCTTCCCGGTCGCCGCTGCGGTCCCGCCGGAAACCTGCCGCGTTCCGTTTGTCCGTCGCTTCATCGCCCTACCCTCCTGCTCCCAGGTAGTACGCGCGGCGGGCAAACTCCTCCCGGGAGCCTTGGGTTGTGTCGCCGGACTCAGGCCCTCCCAGCGCACGACCCACCGGCCATTGGCGCTGGGGAAGCCAGGGGCGTTTCGGCAGGGCAGGGTGCCGTCCCAGACCGGCAGCCATCATCGCCACCGCGTAGAGCAGGCCGCCGTTGGACAGGACGTACGGGCTGTCCTGATGCGGGTGCGGCGGCAGGACGAGCCGCTTGCGCCACGCCTGCGCGGTGCGCAGGCCGAAGCGCCAGTAGCCCAGCTCAAACGCCGGGTTGACAGTGGCTTTCGGGTCCGCGTTTTCGGAGACGACGTGCACCGGCGGCGGCGGCGCAAGGCGTGGCCAGCGCTCGGGTGAGGGAGCCTGCGCCCGCCTGGTATCCCACCCCTTGTAACCGGCCTGCCGGGGTTCCGCGGTAGACGCGGCTACCGAGTCGGGGGAGGTTCCGCGGCGGCATCGAGGACGCGACCCACGTACTCCTGCACCCGCCGGTCCGAGGAACGGACGCGGACCTGGCCGAGCAGGCTGCGTAGAGGTTTGGCGACCTCCGAGGAGCCGCCGCGGCCGGTGACCTCGCGCTCGTACATCTCCCCGAGTATCCAGGTCGCCTCTATACTGCCCTGGGCTGCCAGTCGCATCGCGAACTCCAGGCGCTGATTCGGTTCGCGGGTGCGGTCCGTCGCCAGACGCCGCCAGACGCTGCGCACGTCGGCTGCGGGCAGGGAGAACAGCGCCTCCTGCGCGATGTCGGTCTCTAGGGGGCTGGCAAGCGAACGTCTGTCGTTTGCGCCGAACGCATCCCGCGCGTACCGCTCGGCCGCCGCGCGAAGTTTCTCGCCGTCGCGCGCCCCAATGGTCAGCGCGACCGACGTCTCGGGCACCGTGACCGGGACGGCCGGGGGGCGATCCCCTCCTCCCGTCACCGGTGAGGCGGACACGACCAGACGGTAGGCTCCGGGCCGCGTCGGCAGTCGGTCGGGGGTAAGGAGCACACGCCAGGTGATCGCCTTGCCGGGCGCGAGCGAACTGAATGTGCCGCCCCATTCGCCCTCTATCATGGTCAATCCATCCGGGCGCAGGGGCGGTGTGGGGCGTCGGTAGAGAGTCGCCGGTTCCCGACATTGCCAGGCCGCCTGCTGCGCAGAGCGCGGTCACAGCGCCCCGCGCCGGGGACAACCGCACCGAGGGGCGGTAGTTGAGCAGTCCATCTACGTACTCCCGTACCTTTCGCTGGCGGTTAGACCGCGGCCCGGGGCGGCGGCTTCACGGGGCCGGTTCGGATAGGACCGCGCCGATGGTGCGGCGGGACATGGCGACGAGCGGCGGGTTGGTGTGCAGGTAGTAGGGCAGGGCGACCAGGGCGATGGAAAGCGCCCAACCGCGCCCGCGCGCCCAGGTGGCGTCGTCCGTGCCGAGGGCGGTGCGGTAGGCCGTGCGGGCGTCCTCGGGGAACAGGTTCCAGGCGACGATCAGATCCACGGCGGGGTCGCCCACGCCGAGGCCGCCCCAATCGATCACAGCGGTCAGGCGACCGTGCTGGGCGAGCAGGTTGCCGGACTGGAGGTCGCCGTGTACCCTGACGGGCGGGCGGTTCCAGGGTGGGACGCGCAGAGCGGCGTCCCAGGCGGCGGATGCGGCGGCGACGTCGATGCCGCCGCCGTCGGGCAGCGCGGCAAGTTCGGCGAGCGCCTTGCGGGTGTGCGGGTCGCGCTCGGCCAGCGGCACGCCGCGGAAGAAGTTGTGCGCGCCGGAGGCGGGGCCGTCTGCGGCGGGAAGGGCGCGCAGGGCGGTGACGAACCGGGCCAGATCTTCCGCCGCCTGCACCGGGTCGGGGAGCCGATCCGGGGTAACGTTCTCGCCGGGCAGCCACGGGCACACGGACCACGACCACGGGTACCCTTCGCCCGGCGCGCCGAGCGCGAGAGGCGTGGGGACAGCGAGGGGAAGGTGGGGGGCGAGGCGGGGGAGCCAGCGCGCCTCCTTTTCCGCCTGGCCCACGGCCCAGGGGATACGGGGCAGCCGCGCCGCCAGGTCGTTGCCGATGCGGAACAGGGCGTGGTCGGTCCCCGCGGAGCGAACGGGGCGGACGGGCAGGTCCGCCCACTGCGGGAACTGAGCGGCGAGGAGGCGGCTTACCCGCGCGGCGTCTATCTCGACTTCGTCGGCGTGCATCCTGGGAGCGGAAGGCATGCGGCAAGTATC
Source organism: uncultured Armatimonadota bacterium (assembly GCA_937902745.1). Taxonomy (GTDB): domain Bacteria; phylum Armatimonadota; class Armatimonadia; order Armatimonadales; family Armatimonadaceae; genus CALEKU01. The sequence continues at coordinate 3,676 of CALEKU010000108.1, read as the reverse complement.
TCCGGTCCGGTAGCGTTACCCACAGTATCGCACGGGCGGTGTGGGGAGGATAACCGGGCCGAGGGGCGCAACGGTAGAGAAACACCACGCCCGGGGGCGAGCGCCCCGGGCCGACAGGAGTTTCGATATTGATGTGTGAAGGTGGTAAGGCTCCCCGTTCCCGGCGCCGGGCGGGTAGCGCGGCGGTGGCGATAGCGGCAGCGACGGCCGTGGCGGGGCTGGCGGCGGTTCTGGCTCCCGGTTCGGGAGGCGCCGCGCTGCTGCGTCCGGCCGGTGCAGCCGCCGCGGCCGACGCACCCGCGGACGGCGCAGCGTTCGTGCTGACCCGGGAGGCGTTCCGGGACCGGCTGGCGGGCGGCTGGGCGGGCCAGATGGTGGGGGTCAGCTACGGCTCCATCTACGAGTTCGTTTCGAACGGCAAGATCATCGAGGGGCCGCTGCGCCCTTGGCGCCCGGAGTTCATCGAAAACAGCCTGGGACAGGACGACCTGTACGTCGAGGGGACCTTCCTCGCGGCGCTGGAGAAGCACGGCCCGCGCATCACGCCGCGGCAGGCGGGGGCGGCGTTCGCTGCCAGCAAGTACCCCCTGTGGCACGCAAACGATGCCGCGCGCGAGAACCTGCGCCGGGGCATCCACCCGCCCGAGAGCGGGCACCCGCGCTCCAACCCGCACGCCGACGACATCGACTTCCAGATCGAAGCCGACCTGTTCGGCCTGATCGCGCCCGGGATGCCGCGGGCGGCGGGCCGCCTGTGCGATACGTTCGGCGGCATCATGAACTACGGCGACGGTGTGTACGGCGGGCGCTTTGTGGCCGCAATGTACGCCCATGCCTACCGCGAACCCGAGCCGACTCCCGCGGCGGTGGAGCGGTGCGTGCTGGCCGGGCTCGCGGCCATCCCGGCGGACAGTGACTACGCCGCGGTGGTGCGCGATGTGTTCGACGGCTACCGGAAGCATCCGGACGACTGGCGGGCGACCTGGAAGGAGATCGAGGACCGCTGGGCGGGCACAGACACCTGCCCGGACGGGGTGGGGAAGCCGTTCAACATCGACGCCAAGCTGAATGGCGCCTATATCGTCATCGGGCTGCTGTACGGTGGCGCCGACTGGGCGAAGACCCTGGAGATCTCCACTCGCTGCGGGCAGGACGCGGACTGTAACCCGTCCAACGCCGCCGGGGTCCTTGGCGCACTCTACGGCCTGAAGCGCATCCCGTCCGAGTACACCGCGGGCATCGCCGCACTGAAGGGGCGGAAGTTCGACCACACGGACTACGACTTCGACGGGATGGTGGACGCCAGCGAGGCGGTGGCGCGGCGCGTGGTCGCGGCCGGGGGCGGCAAGGTGGGCGAGGACGGTTCGCTCCGCCTGCCCGCGGAGCGCCCGGAGCCGCCGAAGCGGCTGGAGCAGGTGCGCGCGTTCTCGGAGGAGCAGCGGCGCGCCTGGGCGGCGGACTTCGAGCGCAAGCGCCGGGAGGCGCTGGTCGCGCGCATTCCGGTGGGGGAGTGGGCGCCCGGGTGGCGGCTGATAAAGACCGGCACCGAGATGGACCCGGGCCTGCGGCCCCTGTTCGGGGAGCCGTCGGTGTTGGTTACCCATCCGGTCAGTCAGAGTGAGCCGGCGGCGCTGGAGGCGCGCGTCACGCTGCCGAAGGGGAGCCCGCGCCTCGTGCTGAGCGTCGCCAGCTGGCCCGAACCCTCCAACTCAGACTGGGAACTGCGGGTGCTGGCGGATGGAAACGAGGTGGCACGCGAGGTCATCCACTCGCCCGGGAAGTGGCGGAACGTTTCCGTGGACCTGTCGCGCTACGCGGGCCGCACGGTGCGCCTGCGTCTGGAGAACGCCGCGGGTGGCGGCAGCCCCTGGAGCTACGAAGGCGGCTACTGGAGCCGCATCCGCGTGGAGCCGTAAGGAGGTAAAGATTGAGCTTGCCTGACTTTCCCAAGAGCCGCCGCACCCCGGCGGCAGCCGCTCTCGTTCTCACGCTGACTGTAGGCGTGCCGGCCCTCGGCGGCGCCGGCGCCCGCGGTGCCGCTCCCCAGGCGCCGGTCACCGGGGCGGCGGACCCGGAGGCGCTGTTTACGAGTCCTGATCCGAAGCTGCACGCCAACAAGCAGGTGGTCCTGCACATCGTGCGCGACCTGCTGGAGGCGGGGCGCTGGTCCGACGCCCCGAAGTACCTGACGCAGCGCTACATCCAGCACAACCCGAACGTGGCGTCCGGCCTGGAGCCGGTGATGCGCTTCTTCTCCGGCATGCCCGAGCGTCCGATCCCCGACCGCAAGAGCTGGCGCACGAAGGTGGTGGCGGTGCTGGCCGAGGGCGATCTGGTGGTGGTGGCGACGGTGCGCACACTGCCGCACCCGGTTCGCAAGGGGGAAACCTACACCACGACCTGGTTCGACATGTGGCGCATCAAGGACGGCAAGGCAGATGAGCACTGGGACGGGGCGACCATCACGGCTGCCGCCCCGTCTCCAGCGCCCCCGACCCGCTAAGGGGCGCCGGCGCACCCCTCGGTCGAGCGTCAGAGGCGGGCAGTCCGCGGCGGCACGCGCACAGCCTGGGCCAGGTCCTTCTGGCTCTTGCGGTTGCCGCGGACGATCCGGCTCGCCATGGTCTTGACCGAGCGGTGGGGCACCCCGCCCTCAATGACGGCGTAGGACATGTCGATGGCGCCCTGGTGATGCACCGACATCTCCTGCGCGAACGCCCGGTCGAACTCCGCGCCGGAGAGACGCTCCAACTTCTCCATCGTGGGCTGCATCCGTGGATCGGGTTTTGCGGTCACCTTGACGCGGTGCGAACTCGCGAGGTGGCGGCGCATCCGGTTGATCTCCGCCGTCTGTTCGCGGATGATCTGGCGCGCCTCAGCCTTGAGCGCCGTGCTCTGCGACCTCTTCAGCGCCAGGCGGGCCATCTCAATCCCGCTCTGGTGGTGATCCATCATCTTCGTGAGATAGGTGCGCTCCCGGTCCTCGCGCTGGAGCTTACGAATCTCTCGCGCGTCCTGCGCCATATTCTGCATCATGGTCTGCTGCGACTGTGGTGCCATCTTCGGGTCTTTGACGGCCTCCTGACGCGCTGCCACTGGCCCCGCTGCCGCCGTCGCCAGCAGACCGCACAGGGCTGCCGCCGCGAATGTCGCGGCGCGCGCCTTCCCCTCGGTTTCTGAACGTCCCATGGTGGTGTTCCCTCTCGTGGTAAGCGCCCGGCGGGGCGACCATGCCCCACCTCCTTATGTGTTCATTCCCACGCAGAGTGCGGCAGAGCGATAGGTGCTGTATGGCAAAAATACCTGGTTTTTCAGGGGCGCCCGGTTGAACGGCGATAATGCTGGTATCATGCCGGTGTAATTGCTAGCCAGTATTATAACTGGCAGTGTAATTGCGGGGTTGTTCGCTTTCGGCGGCCCCGTACTGGCGGTCCGAGGGTGTGCCGCCTGCATCTACCGGTTACGTACAGGAGAATTCGACGGACATGCCGCACTCTCGTTTCACCACTGCGCGCGCCGCTTTGGGCGCGCTCGCTCTCGCCGCTCTGCCCCTCGTCTAGGCTGCCCGCCCCGCCGCCGCGCAGATCAACATCGGCGGCGCGAACCCGCTAACGTATACGCAGAACTTTGACAGTTTGCCCAATGAACCTGTCAACACGAACCTGACGTTTACTAA
>CALEKU010000107.1 GCA_937902745.1 uncultured Armatimonadota bacterium | reverse complement strand
ATGAAGCGCATCGTTGTCAAGGTCGGAACGTCGTCGGTAACGGACTCGCTCACAGGTGGACCAGACCGGGTGTACATCAACGCGCTGGCGGCGCAGATCGCGCGCCAGCGCGACCAGGGGGAACAGGTCGTCCTCGTCTCCTCCGGGGCGATCCGCGCCGGGATGGCGCGGCTCGGCCTGACCGAGAGGCCGCGCACGATCCCGGGCAAGCAGGCGGCGGCCAGCGTCGGGCAGGGCGTCCTGATGAGCCTCTACGCCGACATCTTCGCCAACTACGGCATTCCCGTGGGGCAGGTGCTCCTCACGCGCGACGACCTGCACGTCCGCTCGCGTTACGTCAACGCCCGCAACACCTTTGAGGCGCTGTTCGCGGCCGGCGCGCTGCCCATTGTCAACGAGAACGACACGGTAGCGGTGGACGAAATCCGGGTCGGCGACAACGACACGCTGGCCGCTCTGGTGACCCTGCTCATTGACGCCGACACCCTGCTGCTCCTTTCCGACGTGAACGGCCTGTACGACGCCAACCCCGCCGAGTTCCCGGATGCCCAACTGGTGCCACGCGTGGACCGTGTGGACGAGGCGGTGCTGGCGATGGCGGGCGGCGCGGGGACGCCCGGGGGCACGGGCGGTATGCGAACCAAGCTCAGCGCGGCGCGCATCGCAACCGGGTCCGGGGCGTGCCTGTGGATTACGAACGGGCGCCGCCCGAACGTCCTTGCGGACTGCCTGGCCGGCGTGCCGGGCGCCGGAACCTACTTTGCGCCGACCGCGCGGCGGGCGTCCGCCCGCAAGCGCTGGCTCGCCTGGGGCTCCGGTGAGCCTCAGGGCACCGTGGTGGTCAACTCCCCTGCGCGCCGGGCGCTGGAGGAGCAGGGGCGCTCCCTGCTACCTGTCGGGGTGGTCAGCGTCCACGGCGAGTTTGCCGAAGGCGACCTGGTGGCCGTCACCGAGGAGGGAACGGGCGAGACGTTCGCCCGCGGTCTGAGCCGCTACGCCGCGTCCGACGCCCGCCGCATCATCGGCTGCCCGAGTGACCGCCTGGCCGAAGCTCTGGGCCAGGAGTCCGCCCCCTACGCCGAACTGATCCACCGGGACCAGCTTGCCCTCCTCTCCTGAGCAACCAACCGAACACGAAGACAGGATTCCGGGCACTTCTCTGAGGAGCACGACGGTATAATATCAGTATGCCGAGAAGGGAAGCGGAAGAAAGCAGGCAGGGGGTGTTCGAAGCAACCGAAGACGCTGGAAACGGCAGGGAAAAGGAAAAGACCCCTCCGACTCCCACATTGGAGCGGCTTACGACCTACCTGCGCTGCCTGATTGACCTGGGAGCGGCGGGAACCGACACCGTCTCGTCCGCCGAAATCGAGCGCCATACCCGAATCAACGCGGCCCAATTTCGCAAGGATCTTTCCTACTTCGGCGAGTTTGGAAAGCCTGGCGTCGGCTACAACGTCGCCGAGTTGGAGGGGCGTATCGCGCGCATCCTCAAGATCCACAAGCTGCAGCCGCTCCTGCTGATTGGCGCGGGGAACCTCGGGTCCGCGCTGATCGGGTACCCCGGCCTGGAGGAGCATAAGTTCCGCATCGTTGCCGCATTCGACAATGATCCGCGCAAGATCGGCAAGCGCCTGTGGGGCGGTATGGACATCCTCGACATCAAGCGTCTTGCCGAGGTAAACGAGGCGGTGGGTGCGCGGATCGCGATCGTGGCGGTCCCGGCGGCAGCGGCGCAGCAGGTCACCGAGGTCGCGGTGGAACATGGGGTCCGCGCGTTCCTGAACTTCGCGCCCGTGATTCTGCGGGTTCCGCGCCACGTCATCGTGCGCGACGTGTCGTTCGTCCAGGAGCTGGCGGTCCTTTCCTACCACCTCACAGAAAGCGGGCGGAGGAGTGAGAAATGAGCAGCAGCGAAGCACGCTTTGCCACACCCCCCGATGCCGGAACGGCGCGCCTCTGGTGGCTCGGCCAGGGCAGTTTCGTCTTTGAAGGCCCCCGGAGCGGCCCCCTGGCGGTCGACCCGTACCTTTCGAACTCCGTGGGGAAGGCGGGCGGGCCGCAGCGGCTGTTCCCGGCGCCCGTGGCGCCCGGCGAGTTGCGTGTTTCTGCCATCTTCCTCACCCACGACCACACCGACCACACCGACCCTGACACCGTGCCCGCCCTCGCCGCAGCGAACCCGCACGCGCCCATCTACGGCACACCGGAGTCCGTGGCGCATCTGGAGCGGCTGGGCCTCGAATGCCCGCGCGTGCGCTCGCTGAACCGCGGCGAGACCGTGACCCTGCCCGGGGCAACGGTCCACGCCGTACACGCCGAGCACACTGCCGACTCCGTGGGCCTGATCTTCGAGTTCGACGACGGCCCCGTAATCTACCACACTGCCGACACCGAGTACTTCGAGGGCATCGGCGACGCGGCGCGGTACCGGCCGGACCTCCTGAGTATCTGCATCAACGGCCGCTGGGGCAACATGGGCATCGATGATGCCGTGAAGACCGCGCAGCAGGTTGCCGCGCGCGAAGTGCTCCCGATGCACTGGGGGCTGTTCGCGGAGAACACGGCCGACCCGGAGGCGTTCGCAGACCGCCTGAAAAGCGCGGGCTGCCCCGCGAAGGTGGTCCTGCTCCCGGCGGACGGCCACGCGCACCACACGGTCTTGCGGCAGTCGCAGCGGGCGACGGGATAGGCCCACGGTTGTCGAGGCACCTCCTGGGCCGCATCGCGCCCGTCTTCGCGCTTCTCATCGTGGCCACCGCCGCCATGCTCCTTGGCTTCCGCCTGGGCGCCATGCGACGGACGCCGCAGCGGCCGGGCTATCTGCGCGTCGCGGTGCTCAATGTTGGGCACGGCGAAGCCTCGTGGGTGCGGACCCCGAACGGTCGGTTTATCGTAATCGGCGGCGGCCCGCCGGAGCAGGGCGCGCGCGTGGTCGCTTCGCTAAAGGCGGCGGGCGCGGAGCGCATTGACCTTCTGATCCTCCCCTACCCGTACGCCGAGAGCATCGGGGGAGTGGAAGACCTTCTGAGCGCCTTCCCCGTGTCCATGGCCGTGGAGCCCGGCGGCGAGCGGGTGAACCAGTGGCAGGAGAACTGCCGCCGCTTCTTCCGCCAGAACCGCATCCGGGTCCACCTCGCGCGGGCGGGTCAGACCCTCATGCTCGACGGCGTGCAGATTGATGTCCTCGCACCGGGAACGCCGTTCGTGGACGCGCAGCCCGTCTCCGCCAACAACTCCGTCGTGGTCGCCCTGCGCTGGGGGGCTACCCGCTTCCTGTTCGCGGGCGGACTGGAGCGGGCGGGCGAGGTGGCGCTGCTGTCGCGGACCCCGGACCTGTCGGCGGACTGGCTGCGCGTGGCGCACTTCGGCAGCCGCCGTGCGTCCTCGTCCGAGTTTCTGTACCAGGTCGCTCCCCGGTACGCCGTCCTCAGCGTCGGCGCCAACTCGGACGGCCTCCCCCACCCCGAGACGCTTGCGCGTCTCCGCGCCACCGGCGCCACCCTCCTGCGCACCGACGAGGCGGGCGGCGACCTGTTCTTCCGTTCGGACGGCGTCACCGTTCGCCCCGAAGCGGTCGCTCCGTAGCGCTACCCGGGTACAATCCCGGTAGCGCCATGCAGACCGAGAACCGCATCGTCATCTTTGCCCCGGCCGAGCGCATCTTCGCGCTCGGGGCCGACATCGGCGCGTGGCCCCGCTTCCTGCCCCACTACCGCTGGGTGACGGTGTTCTCGGACGACGGGCGCGTCAAGCAGGCCGAGATGGCGGCGCGGCGGGATGGGTGGCCGGTGAAGTGGCGCACGTCGCAGGTGGTGCTGCCGGAGGAGAATCGCATCGTCTTCTTCCACACGGGCGGGATTACGCGCGGTATGTATGTGGAGTGGGTGCTGACCCCAGCGCATGTGGACGGACGCGATGGCGTCTGCGTCACGATCTCCCACGACCTCACCTATCCCCTGCCGCTCCTGACGAACTGGTTCGCGCGGTACATCGTCGGCGGGCTGTTCATCCACCACATCGCGGGCAGAACGCTCGCGTGCATCAAAGAGATTGCGGAAAGCGAGGCAGACGCGCATGTCGCAGAGCGAACCGCTTGAGCCGGTCGTGGTGACGGGCATCGGCGCCCTCACCCCCCTGGGCAGCGGCGCGGAGGGCCTGTGGTCCGGGGCGCTGTCCGGGAAGTCCGCGGTAGACACCGTGACGGCGTTCGACCCGTCGCCCTTCATCACCCACGTCGCCGCGGAGGTGCGCGACTTCGACCCGCGCGCCTTCCTGGACGCCAAGCAGGTGCGCCGCTTCGACCGCTACTCCCAGTTCGCCGTTGCCAGCGCCATGATGGCCCTGCGCGACGCCGCGCTGGACCCAGAGACGCTCCCCAAAGACCGCGTCGGCGTGTGCGTCGGCACCGCGCTCGGCGGCGTGTCGTTCGCGGAAACGGAGCACACGGCGTACCTGGAGAAGGGGCCGCGTGGCGTCTCCCCTCTGCTCGCCCTCGCCATCTTCGCCGGGGCCGCCTCGTGCAACGTCGCCATCGAGTTCGGGTTCACCGGCCCGGCCACCGCAAATGGCGACTCGTGCGCCTCGGCTCCGATTGCGCTCGGAAATGCCCTGCACTACCTGCGCCGGGGCGAGGCGGACGTGATGATTGCGGGCGGCTCCGAGGCCCCCCTCTCCCCGCTCGCCTTCGGGGCGTTCGCCCTGATCCGCGCCATGAGCCAGCGCAACGACGCCCCGGCGACCGCCAGCCGTCCGTTCGACAAGGACCGCGATGGCTTTGTGATGGGTGAGGGCGCGGCGATGCTCGTTTTAGAGCGGAAGTCCCACGCCGAAAAGCGCGGCGCCCGCATCTACGCCGAACTGGCGAGCTACGCCCTGACGAACGACGGCCACCACATGACCGCCCCGCGCCCGGACGCCGAAAGCGCCTCGCGCGCCATGCGCCTGGCCTTAGAGTACGCCGGCGTCTCGCCGGGCGAACTCGCGGCGGTCAAAGCGCACGGCTCGTCCACCCCGCTGAACGACTCCACGGAAACGAAGGCCATCACGCAGGCCCTTGGCGAAGACGTAGCAGGCCGTGTCCCCGTCTTCGGCACCAAGGCCCTGCACGCCCACGCCCTCGGCGCGACCGGCGCGTTCGAGGCCGCCCTGTGCTGCCTCGCCCTGCACCACCGCACCCTGCCCCCCACCGCTAACGTCTTCGAGCGCGACCCCGCCTGCACCGCCCTGAACCTGACCGGAAGCGCCCCTCAGCCCTTCACCCCCGGCCCTATCCTGGCAAACTCGTTCGGCTTCGGCGGGATCAACGCATGCCTGGTCTTTAGGCCGGGGTAGGTAGAGGCCCCCACCCCGTCTTCCGGAGCCCTCACCCCCTGCCCCTCTACCGTCCGCGGGAGAGGGGCAGGGGGTGAGGGCACTTCCCCCTACGCCTTCTCCGCCACCAGTTCCGCCAGGGTGCCCTGGACGTTGCGCTCGCGGTCGCGGTAGATCATGAGGACCTTCACGTCCCGGTGGCGCGAGAAGTCCAGCACCTCCTCCAGACCGATGCCCGCCGCCTGGGCGGCTTTGCACGCCTCGGTGATGGCGGTGTGGCGCAGGCCATGCGGGGCGACCTTGACGCCCGCGGATTCGCCGCGGGTCTTTACCAGGCGGTAGATACCGTTCGGGGTGAGACGGCGGGATGCGCCCTTGCCGGAGTGGTCGAAGTTCACGAAGAGCGGGCCGGGTGCGGAGCCGCGCACTTCCAGCCAGGCGGCGAGGGCGGCGCGCGTGGGGGCGGCGAGCGTAAGCAGGGTCTTCGCAGTACGGCCCTTGCCGACGACCGAGACGGTGCCGCGGGCGAGGTCTACGTCGTCTACGTCGAGGGCGGCGACTTCGCCGCGGCGCAGGCCGAGGTCGTAGAGCAGGCGCAGGATGGCACGGTCGCGCCGGTCGCGCCGGGTGTCGCCCTCGGCCGCGGCGAGGAGTTTGCGGACGCCGTCGGCGCCGGGGCCGCGGGTGTCGCGGTAGGGCTCGGCGCGCAGGCCGGGCACTTCCAGGGACCAGGTGACCAGGCCGAGGGTGCGGGCGAGTTTGACCAGGGAGCGGAGCGCAGCGAGAGGACGGTTGACGCTGGCGGCGCTGCGCCCCAGGGCAATAAGATGGTTGCGGTAGCCGAGGACCAGGGCGTTTGCGGTGCCAGGGCCGCCCGAGAGGAGGCGGGCGACCGCCGCTTCGGGGGTGGGCGCGCCCAGATAGGCGGCGAACTGCTCCAAATCTGTCCGGTAGGCGCGCAGGGTCTGCGGCCCGCGCCCGGCGAGAAACGCCTCCACGAGCGACGGACCGGCGGCGACGAGGGGCAGCAGCGGCGACTCAGACGACACGGTGGCGCTGGTTTCGCTCCCAGAGAAGGCGCAGGCCGGTGAGGGTGAGGTTCACATCCACGACCTCCAGCGTCTCGGTGTACGGGGCGATCAGCGGGGCGATGCCGCCGGTGGCGATGACCCGGACCTCCGCCCCCCCGGCGGAAAGCTCCTCCCGGAAGCGGCGCACCATCCCATCGGTCTGCGCGGCGTAGCCGTAGAGGATGCCGGAGCGCAGGGCGTCGGCCGTGTTCTGCCCGATGGCGGATGCCGGCTCCAGCAGTTCCACGCGTGAAAGCAGCGCGGCGTGCGAGAAGAGGGCGTCCAGCGAGATGCCAATGCCGGGCAGGATGGCCCCGCCCAGGTACTCCGCGTTCGGCGACACCGCATCGAAGGTCGTCGCGGTACCGTAGTCCACCACGATGCATGCGGGACGGGGGGTAGGAGACTCTCGGCCAAAGAGCTCCCAGGCGGCCACGGCATTCACGATGCGGTCGGCGCCCACGGCGCTCGGCGGCAGGTAGCGCAGCGTCAGCCCGGAGTCCGTTTCGGAGGTGACCACCAGCGGTTCGACCTTCAGGTGGCGGTGCGCCAGGTCGCGCAGGGCATCCCCCACAGGGGGCACGACATACGCCATCGCCACGCCGTCGATCTGCGCCAGCGACAGGCCACGCGTCAGCAGCAGCGACGCGATCAGCGCGGCGTACTCGTCCGACGTGCGGTCTCGGTCGGAGTGCAGGCGGAAGTCGGCGACCAGGGCGTCGCCGTCGAACAGGCCGAGCGTCGTGTTGGTGTTGCCGATGTCGATGGCGAGCAGCATGGCTCTCTCCTTGTCACTCAACGCCGAGGTGAGTCCGAATCACGCCCGCGACGCTCTCTACTAGCTCTTCGACCTCGGCAGCGTCGGGACCTTCGACCATGACGCGAATGCGCTTCTCGGTGCCCGAGGGACGCACGTTGATGCGGCCCCGCCCCTCCAGCCGCGCCTCGGCCGCACGCACGGCGTCTGCGATGGGCGCCACGCGGTCCCAGCCGTTGCGCTCGCGCACGGGGACGCTCACCAGTCTCTGGGGGAACTCGCGCATCTCGTCGTACCAATCAGCCAGCGAGCGGCCCGACTCGGTGCACAGGCGCAGAATCTGGAGCGCGGTCAGCATGCCATCGCCGGTGGGTGAGATCTCAGGGAACAGGATGTGCCCGGACTTCTCGCCGCCGAGCACGGCCCCGTGCTCGTTCATGGCGGCGGTGACATACCGGTCCCCCACCGCGGCGCGTACGAGGCGGACGCCGTGGCGGGAAAGCGCCTCCTCCAGCCCCAGGTTGCTCATCACGGTGCCGACCACGACCCGACCGGGCAGGCGATCCTGCGAGGCAAGGTGGATGCCGGCCGCGCAGAGCATCCGGTCGCCGTCGAAGATGCGCCCCTGGGCGTCGGCCAGGATTACCCGGTCGGCGTCGCCATCGAACGCCATACCGGCGTCCGCGCCCGTCTCCACCACGCGCGCCGCCATCGCCTCCGGGTGCAGCGAACCGCAGTTGTCGTTGATGTTCACGCCGTCCGGTTCGCAGGCGAGCAGATCCACCTGCGCCCCGAGGCGCTTGAACACGGCTCCCGCAAGGTACGATGCTGCGCCGTGGGCGCAGTCGATCACCAGCTTCATGCCCTCCAGGCGCGTCCCGCCCGCGGAGGCGATAAGGTGCGCTTCGTAGGCGGCTACTGGCTCCAGCGTCCGCGTGAGGCGGCCCACGCCCGCCCCGCTAGGACGCTCGCGCGCCTCCCAGCCCACCATCCACGCCTCGATCTCAGCCTCCACTTCGTCGGGCAGTTTCTTCCCATCCGGCCCAAAGAACTTGATGCCGTTGTCGGCCATGGGGTTATGAGACGCGGAGATCACGACGCCCGCCAGCGCTCCCTGCCGGTGCGTGGTGATGTGGGCAACTCCCGGGGTGGGCAGCACATCTACCGCGATCACGTCCACGCCCTGTGAGAGCAGGCCCGCGATAAGGGCGGACTCCAGAAGGTCGCCGGAGCGGCGCGGGTCGCGTCCCACGACCACCTCACGCGGTCCGTCGGAGGCGTGGGCGGTCAGGACGTGCGCGGCGGCCGCGCCGAGAGCGACCGCGAGAGACGGGGTCAGTTCGGTATTGGCAACGCCGCGGACGCCGTCCGTACCAAAGAGCATCCGGGTCTTGGGCGACAGGTTCTGAGAGAGGTTCTGGGACACGTTATGTAAGATTCGGCTTTCTGTAGATATTGGCAAGGTCAGCGCCCCTCGGTGCCGCCGCTGCCGGCGTCGGTCCCGGCCGGCGGGGGCGACGGGCGCACCGGCGACGGGCGCGGCGTGGGGCGCCGCTCCGGTGTCGGGGTCGGCGTAGGCGTCGGGGTCGGCGTAGGCGTCGGTGCAGGCGTCGGGGTCGCTTCGGGAGTCCCCTCCGGCAGCGATTCCACGACCACGCGGACGCTTGCGGTGACGGGCTCGGACAGCCGCATCCCCGCCGGGGCGGCGACCCGGACCGAGCGCGTGACGGAGCCGCTGAGCCCGGCGACATCCACCGGCACGTCCAGCGAGGAGCGCGTTTCCAGGTCTTCCGGCGACCCAACCAGGGTCACCTGCGCCGGCTCAAACTGGATATCGGCGATGCGGTAGCCGGACTGGACCCGGCCGCGCAGCAGCGGCGAGAGCAGCACCCGCTTGTTCACGGGCTTCAGGCGCAGGCCCACCTTCACGACCGCCTGCGCCGGGTCGATCTCCACTGTGTCCACGCGCCGCTCCTGCCGGTCTTCGGCGATCAGGCTCACGGAACGCTCAATCGCGCCCTCGCTCTCCTTGGCGGCGACCCGCGCGACCACACGCTCCACCCGGCTCAACTCGTTCGCGGGACCACGCACGGTGACCATGGACGGCTGCACGGTGGGCGCGCCGTACTCGTACCCGATGGGCGGCGTACCGGTGACGAACGGGTCCACCCGGACGCTACGGACCTCTTTCTTCTCCAGAATTACCACGGCGCGGCGGTCGTCCGGTTCCAACTCCCCGCGAATACCCGGGGGGAAGCGAAATTCGAGCGTCCGGGTGTACTCCCCTGGTCCGATGCCCGAAAGGTCCACGGTAGCGGTGACGGATTGGGGGCGCAGCGCATTAAGCGAGGCGGTGTCGCCGGAGATGGTGATGTTCCGGGCGCGCAGCCCCTCCTTAAGCGTCAGGTCCTCCGGCAGATTGATCGCCTGAGGCTGCACCGAGATCACGCGCGTCGTGCGCGGGTTCTGCTGGCCGAAGGCGACGTAGTACAGGAGCAGCGCGATCAGCAGGGACAGCGCCTTATATCCGAGGTTGCGGCGCAAAGACTGAAGGATCACGGCGCGGCCTCCTCATTGGGCGCGGCGTCCTTGGAGACCGGGCGGGATGCAGGCTTCGCGGGCGGCGCTGGCGCTGCTGGCGCCGCCGCGGCGTCCTGCTTTCCGCTGTCACTGCCGTTCCTGCTGGCGCCGTTCGCACTGCTGCGGCGCCGGGGGAAGTTGAAGGACACGCCGGTGGAGGGGCGCGTCTTCTTGGCCGTGCTCTTGCCGAACGCCTCGTAGAGCTTCTGGCGGAGTTTTTCGTCGTTGAGGCCGCGGTTGAGCTTGCCGTTCACGGCGATCGAGACGGTGCCCGTCTCCTCGCTGACCACCACCACCACGGCGTCGGAGTTCTCCGACACGCCGATGGCGGCCCGGTGCCGCATGTGAACGTTCGTCGAGATATTGGGTGAGTCGGAGAGCGGCAGCGTACAGCCTGCCGCCGCGATCCGGTTGCCGCGGACAATCACCGCGCCGTCGTGGAGCGGCGTCCCGACGTAGAAGATAGTCGCGAGCAACTCCGAGGTGACCTCGGAGCCGATCTCGGTGCCCGTCGCGATGACGTCGTCCAGACCGGTCTCGCGCTCCAGCACAATCAGTGCACCGGTCTTGCGAGCCGCCAGCAGCATAGTGGCGCGGACGATCTGATCCAGCGCCGGGGTGACGTCCTCGCGGCTGGTGGCGGTGAGCGGGGTGCCCCAGAAGTCCAGGCGCCCCAGCTTCTCCAGCACCTCGCGCATCTCGGGGTACAGCAGGATCACGATGGCAACGGGGCCAAGGGGCGTCACCTGCTTCAGGAGCCAGTTGACCGTCATGAGGCCCGCGACCTCGGACCCGAGCATGAGGGCGAAGAACACGCCGATACCGATCAGGATCTGCCACGCGCGGCGCCCCTTCGCCAGCAGAATGAGCCGGTAAAGGATATAGGCGACGAGCGCGATGTCTACCACCGCGCGGATGAAGAACCCGGGGTCGAAGTTGCGGAAGAATTCGAGGAGTTGGGCCACGGTCGAACGCCCTCGCCCCGGCGCGCCCGGTTTCGCAGGACGAGCGTTTTTTACCCTCGCGAGCGGCGCGACGGGGACGTCTTCAGTATAGCACTTTCCCGATACGACCGGCAAACCGATTCGACCGGAGCCCTCCCCGGGACAACCCTGGGGTATGATGTCAGCACGAGGCCCCACCGGAATGAAGGTCACTACCGCGGAGCAGATGCGCGCCGTTGACCGGCGCGCATCAGAGGAGTACGGTATCCCCAGCGTCGTCCTGATGGAGTCTGCCGGGGTGGCGTTCGCCCGTGCCTGTATTGAGGAGTTGGGGGGCGACGTTCGCGGAAAACGCGTCGCGATGGTCTGCGGCCGGGGGAACAATGGGGGCGACGGTTTTGTGGCCGCTCGACACCTCGCTAACGCCGGGGCGGATGTCACCGTCTTCCTGTCGTGCCGGCCCGGCGACCTCAAAGGGGACGCCGCGGCACACTTCGCGCCGCTCCCCGCCATGCAGATCCCCGTCGTCCCGCTGCTGGAGGAGACAGACCTCCCCGCGCTCCTCGACGCCCTGCCCCACTTTGACCTGATCGGCGATGCTCTCCTTGGCACCGGCATTCGGGGTCCCGTAGAGGGAATCCCCGCGCGCATCGTCGGGGGCGTCAACGACGCCGGCGTGCCCGTGGTCGCCGCCGACATCCCCAGCGGCGTGAACGCGGACACGGGCGAGGTGCCGTCAAACGGCGTCGCGATCCAGGCGGCGCGCACCGTGACGTTCGCGCTGCCGAAGCGCGGCCTGCTCCTGTACCCGGGCGCCGCGCACGTCGGAAATCTGACCGTGGCCGACATCGGCATCCCGCGCGCCCTTCTAGAGGACGAAGCCCTCGGCGCCGAGCGGGTAACTCTGGCGGCGATTCGCCGCGCCCTCCCCCGCCGTGAACAGAGCCGCGACGCGAACAAGGGGGCGTTCGGCACCGTGCTGGTGCTCGCCGGGGCGGCGGGCATGGCGGGCGCCGCGGCGCTTACGGCGGTATCGGCGCTGCGGGCCGGAGCGGGCCTGGTGATGCTCGCCGTGCCCGAAAGCCTGATGGACACCGCGGCCGTACTCGCGCCCGAGGTGGTCCTGAAGCCGCTGCCCGAAACGCCCGAGCGCACCCACGGCGGCGACGGTGCGCTGGACGCCGCTCTGGCACTTGCAGAAAAAGTTGATTCCGTGGCCGTTGGGCCGGGTCTGACGCGGAACAAGGCCGCGATTTCCCTCGTCCAATCGTTTGTACAGCATACAGGCGCACCGGTCGTCATCGACGCCGACGGCCTGAACGCGCTGGCAGAGGGAGACCCGGAGGTCACGGCCGGGCGGCATCAGCAGGGGCGCGCGACCGTGCTGACGCCGCATCCCGGCGAGGCGTCCCGCCTGCTCGGGCGGGACACGCGTACCGTTCAGGAGGACCGAATCGGCGCGGTACAGGAGATCGCAACCCAATACGGCGCCGTAACGTTACTCAAAGGAGCGCGGACACTGATCGCCCCGGCGGGAGGCGGAAAGCTCTACCTGAACCGGCCCGGAACACCGGCCCTGGGTACCGCAGGCAGCGGGGATGTCCTGACCGGCGTGGTCGGCGCGCTTCTGGCGACGAAGGAACACCCGCTGACGGCAACGCTCTGCGCGGCCTACCTGCACGCGCTGGCCGGGGAGATTGCCGCCCGCGAGTTGGGCGTTGCCGGAGTGATCGCGACTGACGTGCGGGATCGCCTGCCGCGCGCCCGGCAGATGCTATACGAATCGGACGACCTGGATAACCCGCTATGATGAGATTCACAACGCCGACCCGATACCGCTCCTCCCTCGCCGCCCTCGCACTGGCCGCGCTGCTGGCGTCCGCCCCGGCGGCACGCGCGCAGCAGCCGTCTCCGGCGCCTGCGCCCCCCGGGCCGGCTGCGAAGGGCTCGCCCGCGGCGCCGGAAAGAACCATTACGCTCAAACCGGAGCGCCCCGGCACCTACTCCTACTGGGTCGTCAGCGAAGGCAACAACCAGAGCGGCGTCGCGACCCTCACCCCGAGCGATACCACCGCGCGGGTAACGCTCCCAAAGAGCGCGGTCTCCGTGGAGGTGCTGGATGAGACAACCGGCCTGAGCGCGGTGAAGCCGGTTGGCGAGGCGAAGGACGGCGCGACCGTTACCGTGGCCCCCGGCGACTTTACGGCCGCGCACACCGTCATCGTTAAGGTCACGGCGAACGGCGGCAAGCCGGTCGAGAAGGCGTCCGTGGAGATTAAGGACGCGAAGGGCGCGACGCAGAGCCAGGTGCTGGCCGCGGCGGACGCGGGGCAGGCAAAATTTACGAACGTCGCGCTCGGCAAGGCGACCGTGACCGCGACCTATGGCGCGAATAACGCCGAAAAGGCGACGCAGGACACGAGTATCGCCCCGGCGAAGGGCGGCGGCCCGGTGGAGGTGACGCTGGCCCTCTCCGGCAACGTGCCCACGGTAGACGCTCCTGCGGGAACCGCGGCCGACGGCACACAGAACGGCGGCGGCGGCGCCAATGCCCCGACGATCGTGGTGCAGCAGCCGGCAGCGCCCGCACCCGCCGCCCCGCCGCGCAACGACTGGGTCTCGGGCATTGTCGGAATCGCTCTGCTGGTCACCGGGGCGTTCTTCGGTCTGCGCTACCTGCGCTCGCGGAACATGACGGTCGCCGAGGCCGTAAAGGGCGGCCTCAAGAGTATCGGCGCGGAGTTGCCGGACGATCTGCCCGCCGGCCCGACCGGGCACCTGAAGCCCGCCACCACCCCGGCGCCGCTGCCGCCGCTGGCCTCGCTGAACGACCTGCCCGCGGGCGGTGCCGCGGCCCGCGGCGTGCCCGTGCCGGGCGTCGTGCCCGCGTCGAACCTCCCGCCGCCGGCTCCAGGCGTGGGACCGCGCCTGGTGGGCGTTGCCGGGCCGGTGAGCGGCGAGGTCTTCCAGTTGGAGCCCGCGGCGGGCCTCACGGTGGGCCGCGACGCGGCGAACGCCCTCCCCCTGCCCCAGGACAACACCCTTTCGCGGCGCCATGCGCGCTTCGCGGCGGTGCCGGGCGGTGGCTGGGAGGTGCTGGACGAGGGGTCGAGCAACGGCACGTACGTCAATGGGCGCAAGGCCGAACGGCAGACCCTCCAGCCCGGCGACGAGGTGCAGGTGGGCGGCGCCCGCTTCCGCTACGAGGTTTGAGCGACCCGATGACGCATTCCGGACGGGAACCGAGGAGAACACGAGGACGATGAGCAGCGCATCCGGACGGGTGGTGCTCCTGACACTGGCGGGGATCGCGGCGGGCCTGCTGACGTGGTTCTTTTCGGACCTTTCGGGCCTGATCCGCCTGCCGGACACCGGCGGCGCGCTGACACCGCAAGAGAACCTGCAGCAGTCCGCGGTCTGCACCGTGTTCGGCGCGCTGATCGGCGCCCTGCTCGGGGTCGCGGACGGTTTGGCGTCGGGGACGCGCGGCCAGTGGCCCAAGATCGTGGGCATCGGCCTGCTGGTGGGCGCGGCGGCGGGGTTCGCGGGCCTCCAGTTCGGCATGGCGTTCTACGGCTTCCTCCACACCGAGGCGGTCACGAACCCGTTCTCGTTCCTGCGCAACGTTATCGCCCGGGCGCTCGGCTGGGCGTTCATCGGCGCGCTGGCGGGAACGGCGGACGGCGTGCGCAAGTGGAGCGGGCGCGTGCTGTGCAACGGCATCATCGGCGGGTTTATCGGCGGGCTGTTCGGCGGCATCGCGTTCGAGACCAGCGTCTACGTGCTGGTGGGACTGCGCTCCCCCGCCGTGGTCTCACGTCTCCTGGGCTTCGTCATCACCGGCGCCATGATTGGCCTGTTCATCGCCCTGGTGCAGCAACTCCTCAAAGAGGCGTGGGTCCGGGTGGTGGTGGGCCGCAACGAGTTCAAAGAGATTCTAGTCGAGAAGGTGGAGACGAAGATCGGCCGCTCGGAGCTTTCCGACGTGCCGCTCTACGGCGACCCGAACATCGCCAAGAACCACGCCGTCCTCGTGGCGGGTGACGGCGGGCGCTTCATCCTGCGCGACATCAGCGGCGGCGGGGTCGGGGTGCTGGTGAACGGTGAGCGTATCACGGGAGAGACGCCGGTCCGCAACGGCGACCAGATTCAGATCGGCTCGAAGACGCTGGTGTTCCACGAGCGGTACACCAAAGAGCGCTCGGCGCCCGCTCCGAAGGACGTAAAGGTACCCTCTCAGCCGGTCGCCGGGGCCGCCGGACTACCCTCGCTGAACGCCCTGCCCGGGGCGGCCCCCGCGGCACCGCCGCCGGGCGGTATCGCCCAGGGGGGCCTCTCCCCCGCCGCGGGGAGCGCCGCAGGCACCGGCACGGCTACGGGGACGCGGCTCCTGGTAGTGGCCGGGCCGCACGCGGGGGCGACGTTCCCGCTGCGGGCCGGGGCGGTGATCGGCCGCGACCCGCAGGCGGACGTGCCGCTGCCGGCTGACACACAGGCGTCCCGCCGGCACGCGCGCATCGTCCAGGAGGCGCTATCCTACGCGGTGGAGGACGTCGGCTCGACCAACGGGACCTATGTCAACGGCCAGCGCATCACGCGCCAAACGCTCCTGCCCGGGGACACCGTGGTCGTGGGCACGTCGTCGCTGCGGCTGGAGTAAGCGCATGCGTAGGGCGAGGAGAACGGTGCAGGATTGCTTTGACGGACGTCGTTTCTTAACGAAGGGGGACGGGGAGTGAACAACGACAGGACGCAGATCGGGATGGGGCCGGGGGCGACGCTACAGGGCGCGCCGACGGTGGCGCTGGACCCGAACCGGACGCAGATGGCCCCGCCACCTACACCCGGGGGGATGGGCGGGGTGCCGGGCGGTTCGCCGCTTGCGCTCAGCGTCCGAGTCGGTGCGCGCGTGGCCGACGCCGGACAGCGGACGCGGCAGCATGTGGTCACGCAGGTGACGGCGGTCGGGAGCGGCGGCGGAGTGGGCGGCCAGAGGCTGCCGGTAAATGTCGCGCTGGTCATCGATCGCTCCGGGAGTATGGAGGGCGCGCCGCTGGAGTACGTCAAGCAGGCGTGCGCCTACGTCGTGGACATGCTCACCCCGAACGATGTCCTTTCCATCGTCACGTTCGAGGAGACGGTGGACGTGCTTATGGCAGCCCGGCGCGTGACGGACCCCGGCCTCATCAAGCAGCACATCGCCCGCATCGTCGCCGGGAACACCACCAACCTCTTCGATGGCCTGTACGCCGGGGCGTCCCAGGTGGCCGCGGTGCCGATGCAGGGCTACGTCACCCGCGTGCTTCTACTCACCGACGGTGAGCCCACTGCGGGCCTGCGCGACTTCCAGAGCATCGTGAACCAGGTCGGTGATCTCAAGGCTAAGGGCATCACGGTGACGGCGCTCGGCTTCGGGCCCGAGTACAACGAGGAGCTGATGGCCGGGATCGCCCGCCGCTCCGGGGGCAACTACTACCACATCGAGCGCCCAGAGATGATCCCCGATGTGTTTCGCCGCGAGATGGAGCAGGTGCTGGGCGTCACCGCGCGCAACCTTCGGCTCACCTTCCAGCTCCCGGTGGGCGCTATGGTAAGCCAGGTCTTCGGCTCGCCGCCGAACTTCGGCCCGCGCACGGCGGAGATCGCCCTGGGTGATCTGGAGCAGGGCGCAACGGTCACCAAGGTATGGGAGATGGACTGGGAGGCGCGCACACCGGGCACCTACCGGGTGGCAAAGGCAGTCCTGAGTTTTGAGAACGGCTCGACCGGGCGAACCGAGACGCTGACTGCGAACGCCGTGGTGGAGTTTAGCCGGGACGCGGCGAAGATCGCCGCCGGGGCCGACCCGCTGGTGGCACAGGAGGTGCAGGTCGCGCGGGCGTCCCGTGACCTGGAGCGCACGATGATGGGCATGCGGACTCAGCAGATCAGCGTGGCGCAGGTGACGCAGAGCCTGGAGCGAACGCAGGCGCTGCTGACGCAGCAGGGGCGCATCGCGGAGGCGCAGGAGGTGGCGCAGGCGGCGCAGGCGGCGCGCCGGGGCGACACCAACAACCTGGACAAGACCCTGATCGGCACCATCTACCATCTGGACCAGGGAAAGCGAGGGCGATAGCGCGATGTCGCAACCGCAGCAGCAGACATCGGACTACTACGCCACGCTCGGCATCGCTCCGGAGGCAACGCCGGAAGAGGTGCGGCGCGCGTACCGCGATCAGGCGCAGGAGGCGATGGCCGACCGGGAGCGCTTCGAGCGACTGTCGCGCGCCTTTGAGACGCTGAAGGACCCGGCCCGCCGCGCGGCCTACGACCGCCGCCTCCGGATGGGCCTTCCGCCCGAGGACGACGGCGACGGCCCGGAGAAGACGAATCACACGAACGCGGCAGCAGGAACGAATATGACATCCGATACCACGCAGCAGAGGACCGCCCAGATCTCGCCCGACGCCACCGTGGCGATGGGCGGCGGGTCTACAATGATGGGCGGCACCAGCGCGGGCAACGCGACGATGGTGGTTCCGCCCGGGGCGGGGCTGTCGATTCCCCTGCCCACCGTCTGCCCGATGGCACTCAACCCGTGCCCGCTCAAGAACGGAACGGTGCTTCCGGATGAGGGCTTCTGCCCAGAGTGTGGGTTCCTGCTGGGCTCCGAGATGGGCGCGCCGCTGCTGCGCGACCGGCCGATGCCGAAGCTGATCGCCACCGACGGCCGCGAGTTCCCGCTCAAGTCGGGCGAGAATGTGGTCGGGCGCGAGGGCGCCGACGTGATGCTGCCCGACCGCAGCGTTTCCCGCCGGCACGCGCGCATCGTGGTGGAGGAGAACGGTGGCGTCTGGGTGGAGGACCTGGGCAGCACAAACGGCTCGCGCGTGGCCGGGGAACCGGTCGTGGTGGGCAAGCGCATCTTTTTGAAGGACGGCACAGAACTGCGCTTCGGCGTCGTGCGTCTCACTATTCAGGTGCCGTCGTGGGCGGGCGGGGAGGTTCTTGCCCTGCCCATGCCGAAGGAGACAGGCAGGCAACAGACTGTGGCCGTGGCGGCGCTGGCCGCGCCCGGCGGCGCGACGGCCTCCGCCGCAGCTGCACGCCTGGAGAGCAAGAACGGCCCCGCGTTCACCCTCACAGACGCGGTGGTGACAGTGGGCCGCAAGCCCGAGAACACACTGGTCATCTCGGGAGATCCGTACGTCTCGGGAAGTCACGCGCGCATTCTTTTCGAGGGAGACGCCTTTCGGTTGATCGATGTCGGCAGCACGAACGGCACCCGGCTGAACGGGCGCAAGCTGCCACCGCACGCGCCGCAGACGCTCGCGGAGGGGGACGAGATCGTGTTCGGGCAGACCCCGTACACCTTCCGGGCACCCGCCCGCGGCGGCTGAAAGGGCGCGCCGAACGTCAAGGAGGCAGGTAGGTGGTCTGTCCGCAGTGCGGGACTCTGAACGAGAACGTTCGCGAGCAGTGCATCCGCTGCAAGAAGGCGCTGCACCCGGATTCGATGAAGGGCAAGATCGCGTGCGCCCTTCACGCCAACCGAGAGGCCACCACCTCCTGCGCTTCCTGCGGGACGCGGATGTGTGACGCCTGCGCGGTGACCGTTAACGGCATCGCCTACTGCGACGCCTGCGCGCCCGCCGACGCGGTGCGCCGCTCTTTCGACGCCGACTATGAGAAGGTACCGGTGGTGGACCCGACCAAGACCCCGGCCGCCTCATTCGACAGCCGGTTCTGGGCGGCGCTGATCGACCTGGCCATCGTCGCGGCCGCGGTGAGCGTGATCTTCATCGGCCTGTTCTTCCTGACCGGTTCGGCGGACTTCGTCCGCTCGGCGCGAACGCAACCGGTGGCGTTCTACCTGTTCCGAATGCTGGTGCTGTTCGGAATTACGACCTACCTGATCGTGCCGCAGGCGATGAGCGGGCAGACACCGGGCAAGCAGCTCACGGGCGTCATCGTGCTGCAGCCGGACGGGCATATCATGCCGACGCGTACCGCGATCGTGCGGGCGCTGGGCGTGCTGCTGTCCCTGATCCCGTTCGGCCTGGGGTTTGCCTGGATGATCTGGGACCGCGACCGGCGGACCTGGCACGACCGCATGGCCAACACTGTGGTGTACGAATATTCTGACCCGACGTAGGACCGCCTGAGACCTGAATGAGCAACGAAACGACGGCCGAACTGGAGGGCGCGGTTCTGCTGCGCGGCTGGGACGCCCTGGAGAGCGCGCGGCGCCCCGCGCGGCACGCAAAGATCGACTGGAGCGCCCGCACCGACATCGGGCGGGTCCGCGAGAACAACGAGGACAAATTCGACTTCTTCCTGCCGGACGAACCGGTTGTGCTGGGGATGCGCGGCCGCCTCTGGGCGGTGGCGGACGGCATGGGCGGCCATAGCGCCGGCCAGATCGCCTCGGAGGCGGCGCTGAAGGCGCTGGTGCGTTCCTACTTCGCCGAATCCGAACTGGACGCCGAAGAGGCGCTGAAGGCGGCGCTGGCGGACGCCAATGCGCTGATCCACCGCGCATCCCGGCAGTTTGAGAACGCCGGGGGCATGGGCACCACCGTCGTGGTCGCAGTGGTCCGAGAGGACACGCTGACCGTGGCGCACATCGGTGACTCGCGGGCCTACCTGTTGCGCGAGGGCGAGAAGTTGCGGCAACTCACCACCGACCACTCCTGGGTGGAGGAGCAGGTACGCCGCGGGGCGCTCTCCCGCGAGGAGGCGGAGCAGTCCCCCTACAAAAACTACATCACCCGCTCCGTGGGGGTGATGGAAACCGCCGAACCGGACATCGTCACCGAAACGCTCCGGGAGGGCGACCTTATCCTGTTGTGCAGCGACGGACTGAGCGGCTACCTGGACGGGCCGGAGTTGGAGGCGGCGCTCCGGAAGGACACGAACCCGTCCCGGATCGCCCTGCGCCTGATTGATGCGGCAAACGACGCGGGCGGCAAGGACAACATCACCGCCCTGGTGCTGCGGGTGCGCTCGGTCGGGGACTGGCGGGAACCGGAGCCCGGCGCATAAAGGTATAATCTCTGGCACGACACCTCCGTTTTCCTGAGCGGCGAAGGCGAAATGACAACGGGCACATCGGGAACCTATTCGGGCGGCATGCCCGGCGGTAGCGGCGGCGGCGGGCGTCCGATGCTCGGGCGCTACGTGCTGGTGCGCGAGATCGCCCGCTCGAACGACGTGGTATGGGAGGGCATCGACCCGACCATGAACCGTCGTCTCGCCATCAAGGAGCTCGCCCTGGACGCCTCCGTGACCGGGCAGGCGCGGCGCGAGCGCATCGAGCGCTTCTATCGCGAGGCACGCGCCGCCGGGGCGATGAACCACCCGAACATCGTGACGATTCACGAGGTCGGCGAGGACCGGGGCCGCTTCTTCATCGCGATGGAGTACCTGGAGGGGCAGACCCTCCGCGAGCGCCTGTCCGTGGTGGGCGCGCTCCCGCTGTCCGAGGCGGTCGGCATCGCGTCCGCGCTGTGCGATGCGCTGGAATACGCGCACAACCAGGGCGTGGTTCACCGGGACATCAAGCCTGACAATATCCACATCCTCCGCGGCGGGCAGGTCAAGCTCACGGACTTTGGCATCGCCCGCATCCAGCACGAGCAGCAGCTTACCGTCGCCGGCCAGGTCTTCGGCACACCATCCTACATGGCGCCTGAGCAGGTGACCGGCGGCACGGTGGACGCCCGCACGGACCTCTTCTCGCTGGGCATCGTGCTGTACGAGATGCTCACGGGCCGCAAGCCTTTTATCGGTGATTCGGTGGTCACGATCACCTACAAGATCCTGCACGACCCAACCCCGGCCGCGCTTGGCGTGGCGCCCGAGGTGGAGGCCGTCCTGCAGCGCGCCCTGATGAAGGCACCTGAAGGCCGGTTCCAGAGCGCAGCGCAGTTCCGCGCGGCGCTGATTCAGGCCGCGGCGCTCCAGCGCTCGGGCGGCAACCTCGGCATGAGCGCCGCCACCGCAGCTACCGCGGCGGCGTATCCGGCTGCCGGCGGCTTTGCGGGCGCGCCGACCGTGGCGGGCGAGCCCCCCTTCCCGCAAGCGCAGGAAGGGTTCGCACCCGAGCGCACCCAGGCCAGCATCCCGGGCGCGCCCCAGGTATCCGCCCCCCACCCCGTCGCCTTCACGGGTTCATCCTATGGCGGCGGGGGCACCCGGCGGCCAATCCTGGCAACGCTTGGCCTGGTCGTGCTGTTCGCGGCGCTGCTCACCGGCGCCGGGTGGGCGGTGACCACCGCCTACAAGAACCAGCAGGTGCAGGCGAACTATGCACACTGGGAGCAGGCGTACGCGAAGGCAGCGCAGCTCTACGAGAATCGCAAGTACGAAGAGGCCGCCACGGCATTCGCCGCGGTGCGCCTCGCTCCGGGCGTCAACTCCGAGACCCAGGCCAAGGCGACCAGCGGCGAAGTCTACTGCTACCGTCTGCTCGGCCAAGGGGCGCAGAAGCGCGACGATCTGGTGACCGCCGAGGCGTGGTTCCAGAAGGCGGTAGACCTCGCGCCCGCGGATGTCCAGGCGCTGGAAGAGCTCTCTGCGATTCGCAAGTTGCGCGGGCTGGCCGGGCCGGTCGGCCCTTCGGACAACGCGCGCCAGAACGCTCCGGTCAATACGCCGGGCAGTAACCTGCGCGACACCATCCGCCCGGAGGACACTCCCCTCGGGCCGCTGCTCAGCTCCGGAAATCGCCCGTCGAACGCTGGCGCAGACGCGGGGCTTCCGGGCGCCGCTCCCCCGCCCACCGCCCCCGCCCAAACGACCGAGGGCTTCACAGCTGGCAACGCACAGGCCGCTCAGCAGGCCGCTCAGTGGTTCCAGAAGGGTGAGCAGGCGTTCCAGAGCGGGGACCGCGCTACCGCCCTGCGCTGCTGGCATGCGGCGGTCGCTGCGGGCCCCGGCTCCCCCGCGGCCCTCCAGGCGCAGGAGCGCATCACCCGGTACTCCTACAGCGATCCGCTCAATGGCATCTGAGGCTCCCGTCCCCGTCGGGACCGGAACGAAGGCCGCACCGCTGCCGACCCCCTACCCCGTGACGCTGATCTACAACCCGGGCGCCGGGCAAGGCGGCGCGGGCGCTTCGGTCGACTCCGAGCCGCTGTGGCTGAACGAAGCCGCCACGCTGCTACGCGTCGCCACCGGTCGAGACCCCCTTCTGATCGCGGCCACCCACTTCGAGCAGGCGGCGGAGGCGGCGCGCGAGGCGGCCACGGGCGGTGCTCCCCTGGTGCTCGCGGGGGGCGGGGACGGCACGGTGCGTGCTGTCGCGGAGGGTCTGGCGGAGACGGGGACGCCGCTGGGTCTGCTCCCACGCGGGACCGTGAATGTGCTCGCACGGGAGCTCGCCATCCCCCTCGACAATCTTCCCGCCGCGCTCGACATCGCGCTCCACGGCGAGACCCGCCATCTGGACCTGGGCCGGTGCGGCAGTCGCTACTTTCTGCTCATGGCCTCGGTCGGTATCGACGCCTCCGCCGTAAAGAACGTCAACACGCACCTGAAGGGAGTCGTTGGAGGCGGGGCGTACGTGGTCGCGGGCCTTTCGGCTCTGGCCTCCTTCAGCCCACCCCGCTTCACGGTGCGTCTGGGCCGGGAGGAGACGGTCTACTGGGAGGGCGAAGCCTTCACGATCGTCATCGCCAACACGAAGGCATACGGGGGGGACTTCCAGCTCGCGCCCGAGGCGGTGATGGACGACGGCAAGTTCGATGTGGTCATCTTCGGCGTGCCTCGCGGCTCGCTCCCGTTCCAGCGCGCGAACTTCCTGCTTCAAGTAGGCGCCGTCGCGCTAAATCGCCACCGCAACGACCCTGACATCCAGTACTTCCGCTCGGCGCAGGTGGTGGTGGAGTCGGCGGAGCCCGCCCCAGTCCAGATAGACGGCGACGCCCTGGGGACCACTCCCCTCCGGGTGGAGGTGGCCCCCAGGGCGCTCACGGTGCGTGTGCCGCACCCGGCACACATCGCGCCGCTGATTACGGAGTGATGGGCTTGGCCGCCGCCTTCTCCTCGACGGCGACGGAAGAGCCCCCACCGCTGCCCTCGCCGTCGGTGACGATCGGCTTGGCGCCTCCGCCCGTCCCAAACGGCGCATAAGCGTAGACGATCTTCCCCTGCTCCTTCAGCCGCTCCACTGCCACCTCGCTCTCGCGCCCCTTAGCATAGGAGATGACGTTCGGGTCGCCGTCGGAAACGTAGCGGTCCCCGCCCGCGGCCTTCAGCTTGATGATCCAGTTGCGCAGGCCGTTCGGGTCCGAGTCCAGCGGGGCGATCCGCTCCAGCCGCAGCGGGTCGAAAGCCTTCGACGCCGGGGACGGGATGGGACGGTACGCGGCCAGCATTGCGGCTTTGTAGTCGTAGGTCTTGCCCTCGTACGTGCCCTGCAGCAGGTACTTCCAGTTCGCCTTGTCTTTGGGGAAGATTCCCATCGGCACGGCCAGTACCTGGACCTTCGCGTTGGGCACCGCGCGGAGAATCTCGTTGTGGGCGAAGCCGATCTCCTTCTGTATCTCCGCCACCGGCATCCTCGCCAGGCTCTTGTGAAGCGTGGTGTGGTTGCCCAGTTCGAAGCCCTTCTCCACCAGATAGGCGAGCTTCTGGTCGCCGAGGCCCGGCTGCCCGAACGGCGCCATAGTCTTCGGCGACTTCGGCAGCACGAAGAACGTGGCCTTCAGCCCCCAGTCGGGATGCTTCTTGTTGAACTCGGTGAGGATGCCCACCGCAGAGTTCGGGTCCACCTTCAGCGCGTTCTCGGTCTCGATCAGGCGGAACTGCGACTCGCGGGCATCGTCGAACGTAATGACCACCGGGGACGTGCCGGCTGGAATGTCGATGTTATTCTCCAGGACATCGCCCATGTTCACGGGGCGGAACCCGGCCTCATAGAGCAGTTCCAGGTCCTTCTTGAACGACTCGACCGTCCGCACCAGCGCGGGGTCGCGCGCGTAGGGCTTGCCCCCGATCTCGTGATACATTATGACCGGGATCTTCCCCAGTTCGTTCGGCCGGATCTTGGCGTAGTCGATGTCCGGCGGGCCGGGCGTCTTCGTAGCAACGGGCTGCGGCGTAGGCGCCTCCCCCGTCTTCTTCCCCAGGCCCAGGCACCCGGAAAGCGCGACGGACGCGACAGCGCAGAGTGCCAGCGAAACAGCACCGACAGCGGAGCGACGAGAAACACGGGAGCGGAGCGGCGAGGACACGGCAGACTTCCTTTACGTCGACAACAGCACGCGAGAAACGTCTGTTACTATTGTCGGACCAGTGGGAGTGGTTTCATTATATCGCCGGGGCGCCCGGTTGGCCCGGCGATACGGCGGTTTCCGGCCATCATCATGCCCCGAAAGTTCGTCATCAGCCCCACCAAGCTCAAGACCTACTACGCCTGCCCGGCCAAGTACCGCCTGGAGTATGTAGACAAGCTCGGGCGGTTCTACCACCGCGCGCGGGCGGGCTTCGCCTTTGGCCACTCCCTGCACCGGGCGCTGGACGCCTTCCACAACGCTGGCGGGCCGCAGAACATGACCGCGGAAGAGTTGGCCGCCTCGCTCGACTCCCTGTGGGTCGCGAAGGGCTACAGCGGGGCGGATCAGGAGGAGGCGTTCCGTGAAGAGGGGGCGCGTATCCTCCAGGAGTACCACGCTGCCGCAACCGCTGCTGCTGCCGCCGCAACCGCCCGCCCCACGGAGGACCCGACTGTGCCCGCGGAGGAGCCCCCGCCTCCCCCGAAACTGCTCTTCACGGAGAAGACGCTGCGGATGGACCTGTCCGAGCACGTGGCGCTTTCGGGGCGTGTGGACCGCGTGGACGAGCACCACGACGGCGCGCTGGAGATCGTGGACTACAAGTCGGGCCGGGCGGCGGTGACCGAGGAGGACGTCGCGGGCTCGCTGGCAATGAGCGTCTACCAGACGGTGCTCAAGCACAAGTACCCGGAGCGCCGCGTGTTCGCGACCATCGTCGCGCTGCGCACCGGCTCCGCCGCTTCGCACGAGATGCCGGATGAGGCGCGCGAGGAGCTGGCCGCCGAGTGCCTGGAGACCGGCGAGATGCTGCGCACCAAGGACTGGGAAAACGTCCTGCCGGTGCTGAACGACCACTGCCCGGACTGCGACTTCCTGCCCCACTGCGAGCGGTTCTGGCGCAGCCAGCGCCGCTTCGGCGCGTGACGCCGCTCTCCCCTACCGCTGGGAAAACAACAGGACGCGGGCGCACATCGCCCGCGTCCTGTGTATTGCCCGTCGGCGACGATACGAACCGCGTCAGCGGGTGACGGTCACCTTGGAAAGGCCGCGCGGGTTGTCCGGATCCAGGCCGCGCGCCACCGTCAGGTGGTAGGCCAGAAGCTGCGCCGGGAGGATGTCCACCACCGGCGACAGCAGTTCGGTTCCCGGGTCGGTCAGCGGGATGTCGTCGTCCGCGGCGTCGGCGGCGAACCGGACCACGCGCGCGCCCCGATCGCGCAGTTTGTCTGCCAACTCTCCCATCACCGCGCTGGTCTTGCCGTTCGGCGAGAACAGGAGGCACGGCGTCTGCGACGGCACGGACGCAATTGGGCCATGCAGCAGGTCCGCGCTGGAGAAGGACTGCGTGGCGGTGTAGGTCGTCTCTGCAATCTTCAGGGCCGCCTCCGCCGCCGTGCAGAGGTGCAGGCCGCGGGCGACGGACAGCAGACGCTCCGCGTGGAACAGCGTCTGCGCCAGGGGGATGATCTTCGTCTCCGCGCCCGTCAGCGTGCGGTCCGCCGCCTCGTCGATGCGCTCCAGCCCGGCGAGCAGATCCGCGTGCTCCGCCCACGTCCCCGCCAGCAGCGCCAGCAGCGCCAGCGTGGTGGTGTAGGTCTTGGTGGCCGCGACCGCCTTCTCGACGCCCGCGTTGCAGAAGAGGACATGCTCCGCGATGCCCGCCAGGGCAGAGTCCGGGGTGTTGGTAATGGCTGCGGTCAGCGCGCCCGCCTCACGGGCGTCGGATATCACCGCGTTGACGTCCTCGCCGGCCCCGCTCTGCGAGATACCGATCACCAGCGCGTCCTTGTAGTCCACCTTCGCCTCGAACAGCGTGTGGACCGACGGTGCGGCAAGCGCGACCGGCTTGCCGCAGACGATCTGGAACAGGTACTGGGCGTAGGTGGCGGCGTGGTCGCTGGTGCCGCGGGCGGCGATCACCAGGTACCGGACATCCCGGGCCTTGATCGCCTCGACCAGCGCCCCCACGGGCCCGCGCCCCTCGGACAGCGCGCTGCGCAGGGCGGCGGGCTGTTCGTGAATCTCGTTGTGCAGAATCGAAGACATCGTTAAGACAAACCCCTCAGTGACTATTGCGGTCGCGGGCGCGCGGGAACGCACGGGTAACGGCCTGGCTCAGCGGGTGCTCCGCGGGCAGTCCTGCGAACCGCTCCAGCGCCGCGGCGACGCCTGCCCCGCCGCGCACGACCGCCTGCACCTCCGCCGCGGAGCTATCCCCCTCCGGGTCGAAGCGTAGGGCTGCCGCGATCGCGCGGGCGCCATGCGTCGGTTCCACGCCGGCCGCGAGGCAGCGCAGGGCGGCCCCGACCAGGCGATCGTTCCCGCCCAGCTTGCGGACAGGGTCGCGCCCGACCCGTATCACGGTATCACGAAGCACCCGGTTTCGGAACCGCCGCAGCAAATCTTCTTCGAAGTCTGCCTGCTCCGCCGCGTCGAACAGCGGCGCCATCGGGGAGCGGGCCAGGTACGCATCCACCTCGCCCCAGAAGCCGTGCAGTTCCGCCACAATCGCCGCGTCCTCTGCGGCCTGATATACAAACTCGTGTCCAGCGAGGTAGCCGTGATACGCCAGCAGGGCGTGCCCGCCGTTGTGCGTGAAGATCTTCCGCGCCTCCTCCAGTTCCCAGCCCAGGGCGGATGTCACGGGGACGAGGCCCGGCACCTCGGGCAACTCCCCGCGCCAGTCCCCGGCGTAGAACGGCAGGCGCTTGTACGGCTCCGCGACCACCAGGAGCGGGTTCTCTCCCCCCTCCGGCCCCTGGGGCGGCGGGACCATCCGGCCGACCACGGTCTGCACCACGCCGAAACGGTCAGAATCGCCCCCGAGCGCCGCGGCGAGCGCCGGCGGTACATCCAGCCCGTTCTCGCAACAGAGAACATTCAGCGGCGTGTTTGCGCCGCCCGCTCCGTAGCGCAGAGCCAGCCCGGGGGCAATCAGCGCGCGGCCCACCTCTGGCGCGTGCGCCGCCCCGACCGCCGTGGCTACGAACGCGCACGACGCCACCTCTGAGGCCACAGCGTCCGTCTCGCCAACATGCAGCGCCCGCACTGGCGCCACCGCAATCTCCGT
The DNA here is from genome assembly GCA_937902745.1 of uncultured Armatimonadota bacterium. Classification (GTDB taxonomy): domain Bacteria; phylum Armatimonadota; class Armatimonadia; order Armatimonadales; family Armatimonadaceae; genus CALEKU01. Next base: position 12,444 of record CALEKU010000107.1, on the reverse strand, counting down.
CTCTTTGCCGTCCGTCGCTTCGAGGCGCAGGGGATAGCGTCCCTCCCGGTTCAGCCAGTCCACCAGATTACGGTCCACATCCACAAACACGACCTCGTAGCCGCCCTCGGACCACAGCTGCCCCAGGAACCCGCGTCCGATGGCGCCCGCCCCGAACTGGACGACGGTGGGCATCTACCCCTCCAGGGCGAACGCCATCGGGAGCAGTTCGCCCATCGTCGTTTCGCATACCACCGTCCCCACCTCGTCTACCAGAACCACCGGCACCGGGGTTCCGTCGCGGGGAACGAATTCAGAGAGCACCTGGCGGCACGCGCCGCAGGGAGAGCCGCCGTCCTTCGTGGCCACGGCAACAGCAGTGACGACCCGTTCCCCTGCGGCAACCGCCGTGAAGACCGCGGTGCGCTCCGCGCAGTTGCACAGGCCGTAGGAGGCGTTCTCCACGTTGCAGCCGGTGACCACCGCGCCACTGCCTGTGCGGATGGCCGCCCCCACGGGATAGTGGCTGTACGGCACGTAGGCGTTCTTCCGCGCCTCCAGGGCGGCGGCGATCAGCTCCGCCTGTGGGTGGCGCGGGGGTTCCGCCCGCACCTCCCCGCCATCGCCCGCCTCCGCCCTCAATTCGTCGCGTATCTTCATCAGCAGTTTGCCCAGCTCGTTGCGGCCCTTCCACCCGCCTTCGTTGTCCTTGATGGCGCCCCAGGTGGTGTCCTTCCAGTTGTTGCCCTCGATCAGCGTACGGTCGCCCGTCGCCAGGAGTTTGGCGCGGAGGTCCGGGTCGGCGAACTTCGCGCGCAGGACCCGCTCCATCTCCGCAAACCGCGCCGCGTCCCAGTCCTCACGCAGCGGCACCTTGCGACCCCGCGCCTTGGCCTTTGCGGGCGTTTCTGCGTCGCGGATGTGGTAGCGGGCGGCGGTCTCCCGCGCCTTCATCGCCTGGAACGCATGCTCCGCGGTCGGGTAGGCGATGCCGTCCACCTCGACCTCGCTCTCGAAGAAGTTGCTCAGAAACGCGAAATCGCCGCGGAACCAGTCAATAGGCTCCCCGGCGTCCTCCGCGCGCTCGACGTTGTAGAGGTTCTTTGCTTCGCTCATGCCGCCCACACTCTGCCAGGCACTTCACGTCCGGAACACACCTTCGTAGCATTATCAGACGTTGAGCCGGGCGACGGTCGCGCCGGCTCCGCCCTCGTCGGGGTGGGCCATCTGGAAGGAGGCGATGCGGCTATCCTCTTTGAGGAACTCCCAGACCGCCTTGCGAAGCTGCCCGCTCCCCTTGCCGTGAATGATGCGCGTCGATTCCAGCCCCGCCGCATATGCATCGTCCAGGTACTTGTCCAGACGGGGCAGCGCGGCATCTACGCGCATCGCGATCAGCGTGATCTCCGACTCGATGTTCTGCGCCTTCTGGAGCGCGAGCGCGGCGGTGCCGCCGCCGCGCGTTTTGCCCCGGTCGCCGGACGCCCCGCCCCCATTATTGGGGGCGGGGGGGGCCACCACTCCCGCCTTTCGCTCGGCCCGGAGCGCGGTGAGCGGCACAGTAACGCGCATGAACCCGATCTGCACCACGGCCTCGCCGTCGGCGGAGTCGGCAAGCACTTCGCCGGTCGTGCCGCCCAGCGACAGTACCCGAACCCGATCGCCCTTTTTCAGCGTTGTTGGCACATCGGACTCGTCCACCGGGAGCGGCTCGTTCTCGTAGCCGATGCCGCCGATCATCTCCTCCGCGACATCCTTCATCTTCTTGCGCGCGGAGTTGGTCTTGCGTCCCTCCTTGCCGATGCGGCGCAGCTCTCCGAGGATGTTCTCCATCTTCTCGGTCTTCTGCTTGATGACCTCGCGCGCCTCCTGCGCCGCCCGCTCCTTCGCCTCCCGGCGCAGTATCTCCAGATCGCGCAGGCGCGCCTCGTACTTCGCCTTCAGCTCATCCAGTTCGCGCGCCAGTCGCTGCGCGCGGCGTCGTTCATCGTCCGCGATACGCTTCGACTTTTCGAGCCGCTGCATGATCTGGCCCGTGTCCATGTCCGCCCGAGACAGGTTCTGGCGGGCATCGTCCACCACACGCCCGGGCATCCCCAGGCGCCGCGCGATATGGAAGGCGTTAGACGAGCCGGGAACCCCCTGGAGCAGGCGATAGGTAGGCCGAAGCGTCTCCGGGTCGAACTCCACGGCGGCGTTCTCGATGCCGTCACGCGTGTAGGCAAACTCCTTGAGTTCGCCGTAGTGCGTGGTCGCGATGATGCGGGCGTTGTGCTCCAGCAGGTAGGAAAGGATCGCCTTGGCCAGCGCCGCGCCCTCGCCCGGGTCGGTCCCCGCGCCCAGTTCGTCCATCAGCACAAGGGCGCGCATCCCGACCGACTTCAGAATCCGGACGATGTTCGTAACGTGCGCGGAGAAGGTAGAAAGGCTCTGCGCGATGCTCTGCTCGTCCCCGATATCGGCGAATACCTGGTCGAAGTAGGCCAGCTCCGAGCCGGGCGCGGCGGGTACCTGGAGCCCCGCCTGGGCCATCAGGGTCAGCAGGCCCACGGTCTTCAGGGTGACGGTCTTGCCGCCCGTGTTCGGACCGGTGATGAGGAGCGCCTGGAAGCGGTCGCCCATCGTGACGCTGACCGGAACGACCGTCTCCGGGTCCAGCAGGGGGTGGCGGGCGTCGCGCAGCCGGATAATGCCGGCCTTGTTGAACGTCGGCTCTACCGCGTTCAGGTCGTCTGCCAGCTTCGCCTTGGCGCTTGCCAGGTCCATGCCCGCCAGCACCTCAACGGAGCTGTGGATGCGCGTGCCCAGGCGTGCGACACTCGCGGTGAGCTTGGTCAGGATACGCTCAATCTCGCGCCGCTCCTTGACCTCCAGCTCGCGCAACTCATTGTTGAGCTCGACCACGGCCATCGGCTCGATAAACAGGGTTGCCCCGGAGGCCGACTGGTCGTGGACGATGCCCCGAATCTCACGCCGGTACTCCGCCCGCACCGGCAGGCAGCGCCGGTCATCGCGCAGGACCACCACCGGGTCCTGGAGCATGGAGCGGTACGTGGACGAGTTCAGGAACTGATTGAGGCGCTCAGTGATGCGGCTCGATGTGGTCTTCATCTGAGAGCGCACCGCCGCCAGCGCCGGGGACGCCGAATCGAGCACCTCGCCGGAGCGACCGATGCACATTTCGATGTCCCCGACCATCTGCGGGAACTCCTCGATGGCCTTCGCCCGGTCCGCCAGCAGCGGCGCCTTTTCGGCATGACGCATCACAAAGCCCTTGAGGCGGGAGCCGGCGATCAGGGTGGAGGCCAGATCCAGGAGTTCGTGCGAGGTCAGGGAGTGGCCGACCTCCGCGCGCACCAGGAACGGCCGGACGTCGTGGATGCCGCCGAGCGGCAGCGGGCCGTGCTGCGCGGTGAGCAGTCGCGCTTCGCGCGTCTCCTGCTGCCGCTCCTGCACAAAGGCGTGTACCGGCGACGGCAGCAGGTCGCGCGCGCGCTCCGCCCCGAGCGAACACGCTGCCCGCTCGGCGAGCATACGTATGACCTCGCCGTACTCCAGAACCCGTAGTGTGTGTGCGTCGTAATCCATGCCGGTACCCTGTCGCCGCGACGGCACCGGTTGCTAAAGACACCCGGCCGGACGCGCGCCCGATTCCCCGTATTGATTATAACGCGCGGGGGCACGGGTCACACCCCGGGGATGCCCCCGCTTTCGAGCAGGGCTATCTCGCGGGCCAGGTTCGCGCGGGCAAGCGGCTCTCGCTCTTGCATGGGCGCGGTGAAGTAGAGGGCGGGCCGCTGGAGAAACGCCCTCATAAACGCGGCGCGCCCGGCGCGGAAGTCTTCGTCCGAAACGTGGGCGTACTCCCGCCGGATGCGGGCGGCGTAGTCCCGGTACTCCTTCCACGGGCGCGACAGAACCTCCAGGTCGGCGTCCAGCACCACCTGCGTACGGGGATCGGAAGACCGGTGCGTCCGGGTGGCGAGGATGGTGTCATCGGAGTCGGGCGGGTCCACCCCGCGCACGCGCCGCTGCGCGGGGGCGCCTTCGTACAGCGGGCCGAACTGCCGCAGCACCTCCTCGCGCAACCAGTACGAATCCTCCTCATTGGTCTTCGAGCGCGGGTCGTACATCACATCGTGGAAGATCACGTCGAGCATCTGCGCAGGATGACCGCCCCCGGGATGTGCCGCCACGAACGCCAGCATCTCGCTAACGTGCCGCAGCGTGTGCCAGTGCCGGTGCGGCTCGGCGTACCGGTCCAGCACATCCCGCAGGGCGCGCTCCGAGGCCCCCTCGGGTTGTCCGGCGAAAAGGGCCCGCCACACCGCCGCCACCGTATCTTCCGGGCTCAAACGGATCGCCTCCACGGGCTCCCCTCCTCCGAAATCAAGAAACGCCCCCGCCGCGGGGGCGGCGGGGGCGGGATTGCCGTTATTCAATTGTGACGGGAACGGACTGTGGCGTCAAGATTAGTGGGACGCGGGCAGCGCGCACGACGCGCCGGTCCCGCCGTTCTGATCCATGGCGAAGGTCGCGGTGGCCACAGGGCCGGTGGTCGATTCAGCGCCGTAGGCCACGGCCCGGCCGGGGAACACGCCGGACTCCACCTGGGCGATGGTGGTCTCCAGCACCGACGGACCGGGGTCCTGTCGCCGCGCGGGAGCCAGGTAGTTCGCCTCCATCGTGTTGTCATCGCGCTCGGTGAGGCGAGCCGGCAGATGCGTGATCGCGAACATCATGTCCTCTTCGTTCTCACTGTGGCCGTCCAGACCTAGAGCGTGCCCCATCTCGTGCGCCGCCACCTGGACCAGGGCCTCCCCCGCCAGATCGTCTGCCAGTTCAATCTCCGCCCGCTTCAGCACGTTGGCCGGGAGGACGAAGGTCACCTTGGTGAACCCGATGCGCATCCCCGGGAAGTTCTCCTTCGGAACGCGCCGCACCGTGATATCCGCACCGTCCGGGCTGCCCACGAACACTACGTCCGGGGTGCCGGGAACGGACTTCCACAGGCTGAGGCCGGAGCGGATCGAGCCCGTGATGAACTCGCCCGCCATCTCTGCATCCTCAATGTATACGCTGACGGCGGGCTTCTCCCACCGGCGCGCCCGGGTCAGGCTGGCAACGTAGTTCGGCTGCAGCCGGCTGGAGCCAGCTCCCGAGTCCGGCACCAGCGGCCCGGCCGCGGAGCCCCCGCCACCGCCACCGCACCCCGACAGAGTCACTATTGTAATCGCCGCCAGCGCGAACATTATGGAAGACACCCCGAACGAACCACGGCGAGTAACCATCCCAATCACTTCCCCACACCTCTTCATCTTGCGATAAACGCGATTGACGGACATTTGTGCGCCCTGTCACTTTTAATTGTGTGGTTCTGGGGAGGCTCACACGATACGTGAATGTACGTAAATGCGGGGCCCGAACTAGTGTAATCCGCAGGTAGCGCTACCCTGACCATCCGTCTGCACTCCGAACGAGGTGGTCCCCGTCGCAGAGCCCGGAGCCAGGAGGCCGGAGGCGCTGCGGGTGGGGTTCGCTTCCAGCAGGACAGCAGGCGACGGGTTCGTCCGCGACGGGGTCACGGCATAGTTCCAGGCCATCGTGTTCCGGTCGCTCGACGTAACCACAGCGGGCAGATGCGTGGTCGCAAACATCACATCGGCGTTGTTCGGGCTATGGCCGTCCAGGCCCAGGGCGTGCCCCATCTCATGCGCCGCTACCTGGGTTGCTGTCGCACCGTGCAGCTCCTCGCTGATCGTCAGCGTGGCGCTGGTGATGATGTTCTCCGGCAGCCGGAACTCCACGGTCGTGTTGCCGACGCGGCCAGCAGGAAGCTGCGCCGTGGGTCGCACCACGACCACGATATCGGCCTCCGCGGGATCGTCGACGTACTCAGTAGCAGGAACGCCCGGGACGTTCTTCCACAGTTCCAGCCCCTGCTTCAGCGCGGGAACGACGTCTCCATTCCCGGCGTTGCCCGGAGCGACCGGTTCGACATATACGCGCAGGCTCGTCTGCTCCCAGCGCCGGACGCTGGTCAGTGCCGCCGCGTAGTTAGGCTCAAAGCGCCCGCCGCCGCCGCCACCCCCGGACGACACGTCGGTTCCACCGCCGCCGCCACAGCCCGTTAGAGCCAGCGCGGAAAAAGCGAGTAATGCCGAGAGAGCCGGAAGGGCCCGGCTAAGAGGGATACGCACGTGGATTCTCCGTTTCCTGTTCCTGTAGAGGACGAAGCGTACGGTTCCGAGGATAATCCTCGCCCGTCTGCCCGCTTCGTCCTGTATGAGGCATCAGGAAACAAGAATCGTGCCGGGCATGCTTACAGACTGGAAATAAAAGTCTGCATGCGCCGGAGCGCTTCCGTGAGCTTGTCGGTGGCTGTGGCGTAGCAGCAGCGGATGTGCCCCACGCCCCCTTCACCGAACACGGGGCCCGGTACCACCAGGACCCGCTGCTCCTGGAGCAGGCGCTCCGCGAACGTCTCCGCGTCGAGCCCCGTGCGCTCCACGGACGGGAATGCGTAGAACGCCCCGCCGGGGAGCGGGCAGTCCAGCCCCAGGTCGTTCAGACCGCGCACGAACAGGCGGCGGCGGCGGTCGTAGTCCGCCACCATCTCTGCAGCGTCACGATCGCCGCGGCGCAGCGCCTCCAGTGCCCCAAGCTGCGCGGTGATGGGCGCGCAGAGCATGGTGTACTGGTGGATCTTCATCATCACTTCGATCACGTGCGCGGGCGCGCAGGCGTAGCCGATGCGCCACCCCGTCATCGCGTACGCCTTGGAAAAGCCATTCAGCAGGATGGTGCGATCCGCCGCGCCGGGCAGCGACGCCACCGAAATGTGCGGCGCGTCGTATGAGAGGCGGTCGTAGATCTCGTCGGAGACGAGGTAGAGGTCGTGCGCGACGGCAAGGTCTACGATCTGCTGGAGGCCCTCGCGGTCCATGGTCGCCCCTGTGGGGTTGCTAGGATACGACAGCAGGATCGCCTTGGTGCGCGGCGTAATCTGCGCGGCCACGTCCTCCGCACTCACCCGGAAGCCGCTTGCGGCGCGGCACGGCACCGGCACCACTGTCCCACCCGCGAACTGGACGCAGGGGCCGTAGGACACGTAGCACGGCTCCGGAATCAGCACCTCATCGCCCGGGTCGAGCAGCGCACGAAACGCCGTGTCGAGCGCTTCGGATACGCCCACCGTCACCAGAATCTCGCGCGCCGGGTCGTAGTCCTGTCCGTAGCGTTCCTGGTGCTTGCGGGCGATCTCGATACGCAACTCCAGCAGGCCGTAGTTGGAGGTGTAGGTCGTGTACCCCTTTTCGAGCGACCAGATAGCCGCCTCGCGCACACGCCACGGCGTCACGAAGTCCGGCTCGCCCACGCCCAGGGAGATGACGTCATCCATCTCGGCGACCAGATCGAAGAAGCGGCGAATGCCGCTGGCTGGTACCGACTGGACCATGCGGGAAAGAGGTTTCATGGCGTCACCGCGAGACGGCGGTCCGGAGCGTCGTCCACGAACAGGTCGCCGTCATCCTTGTATTTTTTGAGCAGAAAGTGGGTTGTCGTCCCGCGGACGCCGTCAATAGTCGCGACCTTCTCGGCCACGAAGTTTGCGACCTCCTGGATGGTGCGCCCCTCCACAACCACACGCAGATCCTGCGACCCGGAAACCAGATAGACGCTGTGAACCTCCGGGTAGCGATAGATGCGCTCCGCGATGCGGTCATAGCCCGTACCACGCTCGGGTGTCGCGGCGACATCGAGGAACGCGAAGACGCGCGGTTCGCCGGCCTTTTCCCAGTCAATGCGGGTGCGGTAGGCGCGAATCATTCCATACTGCTCGCACTCCGCGATCACCTCGCGCACCGACTCTTCAGGAGCCCCCAGCATGGCCGCGATGCGCTCCGGGGTCTCGCGGGCGTCCCGCTCCAGGATGCGCAGCACCGAGTTTCTCAGTTCATTCATGGCTGCTCCCATTATAGGAAGTTCAGGGGCCCTGACACAACCAATCCGCCGAACAAATCTCCCCCTGCCCCCCCTGCGACTCCTCTCCTCTCACAGCGATTGGGTTCTCAGCAGCTCAACTACGTACCTAACACCAATCACTATTACCAGGTTATACACCAAAACCGTATTGTTACTGGGATATCTGGAACCAAGCAGAGGTATAGTGGACACCGAGTCAAAAAGCCAGGACGGTTCGCGTCTTACTTTTTGACTCTATCTGTGTGTTGCTGAAGGCAAGACACTCCGTAGCAACACGTACGTGGTCCTTTGCAGGCTGTAAGAAAACACCCTGGCAAGCGCGGCGGATAATACGTGCCAAACGACTAAGGACATGGGGTTGTGAAAGGACGAACTATGCGCTTTCGGTCCGTTGTTGCGGCTATTGCTCTCTCTACACTGGCGCTCGCGGGAGCATCCAGCCAGGCGCATGCCGCTACTTGGGTCCAGACGTTAAACTTTGGGCCAATGGGGGCCAACGCGACCTCACCGCTGTCGTTTCTTGCCTTTGACACGTCTCTGGGCACCCTCACCGCCATCAACATCACGCTGGAAAGCACGTTGACGGCTCGCGTCCGCGTCAACAACCTGGAAGGCACTCCCCTGACGTGGACGTCGGCCACGGGCTCGATCAGCACCACTGTTACCGGCCCGGCGGGTACCAGCACGTCCAACGCGCTGTCGATCAGTGACAACACCGGCGGCACCCTGCCCCCGAACAGCGAGTACATCGGCGATTTCTTCAACGCTAATGACTCCGATATGGTCTCCGTTAACCCGGCCAACTTCGCCGCGTACACAGGCGGCGGCACCTTCAATATCAACGTGTCTTCAAGCCCTTACGCGGTGACCGGTTCCGGCGACGACGGACTCCTCTACGGAGGTAATGCTAGCGTCCTGGGTTCGGTGCGGCTGGAATACGTTTACACCTCCGTCGCGATTCCGGAGCCGGGCACGCTGGCCCTGCTCGCTCCCGCCCTCCTGATGGGGGGTGTCGTGGTGGCCCGCCGCACCCATAAAGGATCTAAAAAGGTTAATTAAGAGTATTAACCATCTTGCCGCACGCTCTAAACCGTTAAAATTAACAGGTTCCCCGGAAGTCTCCCTGATTAAGGCAGGCGAAAGAGTCGCGAATCTCCCGAATAGGCACAACCCGGTATTTATTCCTGAATTGTCTCAAGTGCGATTCAATCACTAAACTTCAGGAAAGAATGAAACGACTAATAGTCGAATCAACCAGCCGTTAAGTGATTCTTTCAGGTGGACGTAAGCAACGCATTTTGGATTCCTACCTTCCACAGCTGAAAAAATTATCGGGAACCACATCGAATTAGGGCCTGCATGGCCCGGAACCTGCACTCTTCAACGAAGGAAGTGGCAGGAGAGATTTCACAACCGACGTCACACTTCCATCACTTGACTTTTGCCTCCTGGTGAGGCTCCCGGCTATCGGGATTGCGAAAGGACGAACTATGCGCATCCGGTCCGTTGTTGCGGCCATTGCCCTCTCTACACTGGCGCTTGCTGGGATGTCTGCCCAGGTACGCGCTGCGACCATCGTTCAGGCCATCAACTTTGGTCCGCTCGGGGCGAACGCAAGCACTCCGCTTTCGTTTCTGACGTTCAACTCTGCTCTGGGAACGCTGAACTCGGTCACGATCACGCTTGACACCACGCTGTCGGCGCGTGTTCTTGTCAACAACCTGACCGCTGGCTCCCTGACCTGGACGTCGGCCACGGGTTCCATCAACACCACCGCCACGGGGCCGGCCGGCACCTCCACCGCCACCGCCCTGGCGATCGTTGACAACACCGGCGGGACCCTGGGCCCTGGCGGTTCGTACACGGGTGGTTTCATAGAGGACACCGACGACGACACGGCCAACGTTGCACCGGCCGACTTCGCCGCGTACATCGGTGATGGCTTCACCTCGTACGACATTACGGTTGCCTCTGGCCCGTTCGGCGTGACCGGTAACGGCGACGACGGACTCCTCTACGGTGGCAATGCCAACGTGACGGGTACGGTCACGGTCACCTACGACTACACGGCCGCTGCGGTCCCGGAGCCGGGCACGCTGGCTCTGCTCGCTCCCGCCCTCCTGATGGGGGGTGTCGTGGTGGCCCGCCGCCGCCGCTCCGCCTGAATCGGGCCCGGACTTCTATCGTCCGAGCAATCCCGGTAAAGGAACAACAGAACCGCCGCAGGCTTGTAGCCTACGGCGGTTCTGTTGTTGCGGTTCTGTTGTTCCGGGAGGGTCTAGGCTTGCGTTAGGAACCAGACGGGGAGATGGCGGCGACTTCCACCACGGTGACGTCGTCGTTCTTTATGGCGCCGGAATCACGCTGCCGCTTCAGCCAGGGCGCAAACGCTTCTCCGTCCAGCGGGAGCGTGTCCCACGGCTTGCGGCGCGCCTCAAACTCAGCCAGGAAGTAGGCCGCCAGAGCATCCGTCATCAGAAGGCAGCGGTCCCCCGCCTCCAGAGGCGTTTCGAAGCGCAGAATCGGCGGAGCGTCTGCGCGGGGCTCCGTAGACAGGAGTGCGGGACGATCCCCGAACTGGCCTGACTTCGTGAGGGGGAACCCGAAGCGCAGCCGGTCCTGACGCACCAGAAACAGACACACGTCCCCCACCGCGCGGGCGCATACGGTCCCCCGCTCCCCATCCCAATCGGCGACCAGCAGAGCCGCGGACGAACCGGCAGGCAGCTTCTCCTGCGCGTACCACGACCGCGCACGGCCCGTTACCGCTTCCCGCCAAACGCCCCCCAGCCGTGCGACCGCTTCGCGCGCCCCGGCATCGTCGGGTGGGAACGGGATATCCGCAGCGAAGGTCGTCACCAGAAGCTGCGCCCACTGGCGGGCGAACACGGCGGACGACGCGCCGTCCGCCAGGGCAACGGTCAGGCGGTCAGCGCCTTCCAGCGGCTCCGCCGCGCTGCAGGCGAAGGCGTCTTCGTACTCCTCCTCAGAGTTTCCCTCTTTGGGCGCATGCGCGGCCCGCACCCGGAAGCGCAGGGGGGCGGGGGTGGGAGAGGGAGTTGTGGCAGATTCGGCGTCGGTGGCACCCGTCATAGCGTTGCCCGTCCTCAGCGGAGTTCCGCGGTGCGCGTGCCGATATCCAGGAACTGGATCAGCGAGCGCAGGTCGGCATTGAACGCGAAGCCGCGCGACCTCTCGGTAGCGCCGAAACCCTCCCGGCGCGCCTCCTCCACGAGTCGGGGCGGCAGTACGCTGCTCATCTCGAACAGCCGCTGCGCAAACTCATCGGGTAGGCCGATCTCGGAGTCCGGGAACTCGATGGGACGCTTGGCCGAGCCGGAGATGTGGATGTTGTAGAACAGAATCTTGCCGTCGTTCGTCCCCACCTGCTTCAGCGCCTCGGCTGCCGGAAGCGGATTGCCGTCCGTAGGCTCGCCGTCGGAGATGTTGATGACAGACGGCGGATAGGACAGGGGGTAGAGTTCGCACCACGCCTGCACAGCCCGGCGTGTCTCCTCGATCGCGGCGGTCATGGGGGTGTTACCGTTGGCGTACGGCTCGAACCAGACGGGGAACCGCACGGGCCGCTCCACCAGGGAGCCGGCGCCGTCGTCCTCTTTGCGCATCCGCTGCTCCACGCGCAGAGGGTTGTCAGCGACCTCGGAGATAGGGACGAACTGCCGGTTCGCCAGCGGCCCGGAGAAGCCCTGCCGCACCGCGCCACCGTAGCCGACGACACCTACCTGGAAGTAGTCGCGAACGTCCTCTCCCTTGGCGCAGCGCAGCACGAGGGTGGAAAGGAGCCGGTTGATGACGTCTGCCACGGCGTCACACTTACGCTTGTTCGATTCCAGCCCGTACGGGTCGTCCATCGAGCCCGACTGGTCAATCAGGAAGAAGAACGCTGTCGGCTTCGCCCGGTTAATCTCGGCGGTATAGGCCATTCGTGGAAGTCTCCCGCAATGTCAGTGTCTGTTCCCGTTATAGCGCGGAACCGCCCGACGTGCCGTCGCTCCCCGCAGAGTCCTCCACCGGGTCAGCCCGGTGGAGCGCACGCCACAGGTAGGCCGTAAGCGACGCATCAGGATAGTCCCGCCACTCATCCCGCAGTTCTCTCATCCGCGCATGGCGCGCGGCAATGCCCCGCTCCAGCGCCTCAATCTCCGCCTTCAGCGCCAGCCGCGGCGAAAGCAGGCGCCGCTGCTCCTCTTCATGGAAGGCCAGCAGTTCACGCCCCCACAGGCGGAGCCGCGCCTCCTGCGCCGCGGCCCCTCGCCCCCCGCCCGGGAGCGCCTCCAGTCCGCCTTCCGGGTGCGCGAGCACGTCGGCCGCGGTTTCGACGCCGCCGCGGCGCAGGGCGCGCACCGCATCCCGGCGCACCCCGGGCAGCGCGAGCGCCCGCGACACCGGTATCTGGCGGAGGCGCGCCCGCGCCGCCTCCACCAGACCCGGGGCGCTGCTATCCCCTGTCGCCTCCGC
>CALEKU010000106.1 GCA_937902745.1 uncultured Armatimonadota bacterium | reverse complement strand
TAAGGCCATTTCACCCAAAGAGGGGGGTAGGCGCTACGTGGTGTGCTGGGCCGTGGCCTTCGCCCTGTGCGTGGGTGCGGGAGGAGCGCCCACGATCGCTCAGGTCCAGGAGGACGCGGCGGGGGCCTTGCTGAGCCTGGCAGGCTGCGTAGCCCTCTGGTTCCTCCTGGGGCTGCCCGGCGCCCTCCTCTGCCTGGTGCTGCTACGCGGCGTGCGACGCCTACCGATACGGTGGCCACCACGAGGGCAAGACGCCGCGGCACGGGCGCTGCTGCTGCTCGCGGCCGGGCTGGCGGGGTTCGTTCTCGCGCGCTTCCATATCGCCGCCGGCGCGCTGGGGGTACACGCCGCGGACTACCCGCCACTCACGCCGCCGGCGCGCTGGGCCGCCCTGCTCGGCTGGGGACTGGCGCCTCCGGTTGCCTGCGTGGTGGCCGCCGCCGCTTCCCAAAGGCGCGGTGCGGTCCCGGGAAGCGGCGGGGCCAGGGCGGGCGTCCAGCGGAAGCGACCTCTGCACGCGCCTCCGGGAGAGGCGTGCCGTGTACATCCCCCTCGCCCCGCCCGGGAACCGAAACCCACTTCCCTGCGTCCGTTACCCTGATGGTAGAGCCTGCACGAATCTCCCCGGACTCCCTGCCCACGCCCGCGGTGTACTTCGCCCCGCGGCGGGGGCGCTACGACGCATCGCCCGGCATGTCGCCGCTGGGGGCGCCGTTCGGGAACGGCGCGGCGGACGCCCGCCTGTTCCAGATCGACCGGGAGTTTCCCCGCTTCCGAGCGAACAAACTGGCCTGCCGGGCGGAGCGAATGGGCAAGTACGTCCAGCGTGACGACACACGGTTCGCCCCGGCGACCGCGGCGGCGGTCGCGCGTCTGATGGCGGTACGCCTTGCCACCGAGTATCCCGACCTTTTCACTCTGGAGACGCTGCCCGGCGGGGCGGGCACGCTGGAGTGCCGCCTGACCGGGGAGCGGTTGGCGTTCGACACAGAGATGGGTCTCGTGGAGGGAGGGGCTGCGGTGACGCCCCCGTACGCCGACGCCTTCGATGCGCTCTGCTGCCAGGTGCCGGAGGACGTGGTGGTGGTCACCCTGCCGGAGAGCGGCGAGGAGGACGCGAACGCCGCGCTGCACGTGTGCGCGCCGAGCCACTGGTCGCCGGAGGAGAAGGCTGGGGCGTCGTTCGTCGCCACGCACGCGCCCGTCCCCGGATTTGAAAAGATCGCGCGGGCGGCGGCACCGCTCCTGAAGGCTCTCGTTCACGGCCGCCCCATGGTCCGCTTCAACTGGGGCATCGAGTTCACCGACCGCCTGAACCTGCACCCGGAGCCGCCGCCGGGCGAAGACCCGGCCGAATGGAACCGCCGTACGCTGCGGGACGCCGACGGTCCCTATCTGCGCGTCGAGCGGCAGGTACTCTGGGGCCTACCGGACGTTTCCGCTGTGCTGTTCACCATTCGCATTTACACGCGGCCGTTCGCCGACCTGTCCCCCGAAGAGCGCGGCCTGCTGCGCGACGCCCTGCGCACCCTGTCCCCCGAAATCCGCGCCTATAAGAGCCTGGAGGCGTGCAGCGACGCCGTCCTCGCCTGCCTCGGCGATGGATAACCGTTAACTGTCCCGGCGCGGTTCCACCACTCCGCAGCGGCGCAGGAGCCACAGCAGCACCTGGGTCAGGGCGGCGTACACGTAGCCGAAGCAGAACACGAAGAAGCAGAGGTACAGGCCGAACGCCAGTCCCATAGAAAACGCCTCCCATATGGTACTGCCTGTGGAAGTCGGCAGGAGCGCGGCAACGCTGACGCATAGGATTTGGAGCGGCATCATCAGCCACGGCGCTAGAAAGAGCATGATGTTGATCTCATGCTCGTCCCGGTCGTGGAGCCAGAAGAGGAGGCCGCAGGCGAGAATAGCGTAGGGAATCCCCCCGTACACCAGAGAGAATGCGAGGAGCATCCCCAGAGCCGAACTGGCGGTGCTCCCTGTGGCCAGAAACGGCAGGGGGAGCAGCAGGGGGAGCAGCAGCGACAGGCGGTAGAAGCGCTGGACGGTCATCTTGTGTTTCCTCTCAGGCCGCGAGTAGGGTGGCGGCAATGCGCTCCCGCGGTGGGACGACATCGCAGCGGCGCAGCACCCACAGGAGTCCGAAGGCGAGCAGGACGTAGCCGTAGCCGAAGGCCAGGACGTAGGGCGCGGCGAAGAGGCCCCACGGGCCGGTACACAGCAGCAGGAGCAGCAGCATCCCCCAGGGGGCGCCGAGCGTCAGCCGGCGCAGCCCGTCCTCGTCCCGGCCGCGCATCTTCCGGAGCAGGAGGAGCGCCAGGACCGCGTACGGGACGCCCCCGACCAGCAGCGACGCCACGAGCGGGAACAAGGGGCCGTCCGTGATACGGGCCCCCGCCGCGAGGGGCAGGCAGGCCGGAAGCGGCGCCAGAACGGGCAGGAGCAGCGACAACTGGCAGAAAGTTGGACGGTCATGGCTTCACCCCAAGATAAATGAACCCGTTCACTTCTAGTGTAATGCCTGGCACCCTGCCTGTCAAGGCGCTACATGAACTTGTTCATATTTTTCAGGGAAGGCGGAAACGGGTCGGCGCTTCAGGGGGCGGCGGCGGTGGTGGTGGTCGCCAGGGGCGAGGCGGGGGCGGGAGAGGGCGCCGGCGCCGGTTCGCGGCGGGGGACTTCGACACGCAGGAAGTCGTGCGCGGCGTCGGTGGCCGGAAAGAGCAGGCGCGCCTCTTCCACCAGAGCGTCCACGCCGTTCGGCTCGGCATCGTAGCGCGGGCTGAAGTGCGTCAGCAGGAGGCGGGCCACCTCCGCCCGGCGCGCGACTTCGGCGGCGACCGTGGCGGTGGCGTGCGCGGCCCGGTCGGCGAGCGCACGGTCTTCCCCGCTATAGGTCGCCTCGTGCACCAGAAGGTCCGCGCCGCGCGCCAACTCCACCAGGTCCGGCGCGAACGTCGTGTCGCCGCTGAAGACGATCCGGCGGCCGGGGCGCGGCGGCCCCACGAGCGCGGCGCCATCGATCGTGCGGCCGTCCGGCAGCGTTACCGTCCGGCCCGCTTTGAGCTGGCCGTAGAGCGGCCCTTCCGGGATGCCGAGGGCCCGCGCCCGCTCAACGTCGAACCGCCCCGTCTGCTCCCGCTCCTCCACGGCGTAGGCGTACGCCTCGCAGCGGTGGCGCACGGCGGCGGCGCGCACCCGCACCTGGGCATCCTCGTAGACGAGGCCGGGGCGCACAGCCTGGAAGTGGACGGGGTAGCCGAACTGGGTGCCGGTGGTCTGCTGCACCCCGCGGACATACGCCTCCAGCGTCGCCGGGCCGTACAGGGTGACGGGCGCGGTGCCGCCCTGGGCGAGCGAGCGCGACGCCAGCAGGCCGACCAGGCCGAAGACGTGGTCGCCGTGCAGGTGGGTGATGAAGACGCGGGTGAGCTGGCTCAGGCGCACGTGCGGGGCGCGCAGCACCTGGTGCTGTGTCCCCTCCCCGCAGTCGATGAGGAACATCTCGCCCCGCTCCGGCAGGTGCAGGGCGGTAGCGCTGACGTTCCGCGCGCGCGTGGGCGCGCCGGACCCCGTGCCCAGAAACGTGATCAGCATGTCTTCCGTGTCGCCGCGCCCCCTGCGGCCGCGAAGAAGCGGCCCGGGTGACCGGCGGTACAATAGCGTATCACGAGGAGGCCCGATTTCTCATGCCCATTACGCTGGACCCCGCCCCCATCGTTCTGCCCGACGGGTTCGCCTCCCGCCGCAAGCGCTTCACCCGTGCCGAGACCCGCGCCCTCGTGGAATTCGGCAAACTGGAGGCGGGCAAGTTCGAACTGCTTCAGGGGGACATCGTACCAAAAATGGGACAGAACGAACCGCACGTTTTCGTTTGCAGTCTGGTCGCTGACCTTCTCTGAGGCATCTTCGGTGCGGAGCGCATCCGTCAGGTCGCGCCGATCCTCATTGACGACCTGAATGAGCCTGAACCCGATGTCGCGGTAACCACCCGGGACCGCCGGGAGTACCTGGCGCTCGGGACGCCGCCGGCGTCCGACGTTCTTCTGGCGGTGGAGGTCTCCGACTCCACCCTGCGCGAGGACCGGGTGCTGAAAACGGCGCTGTACGCGCGGGCGGGCGTCCCGGAGTTCTGGATCGTGAACCTGCCAGAGCGGCGTCTGGAAGCGTTCCGCCAGCCGAGCGCGGACGGCTACGGCGCGCTCACCGTCTTTCTGGAGGCGGAGGCGGCGGCCCCGCTCGCCGCCCCCGACGCCGCGATCCGCGTCGCGGATCTGCTCCCGCCGCCACCGCCACCCGCCGCGTAACGCCCCTACTCCAGGGCGGTGATAAGGGACTGTGTGCCCTGTTCACCCAGTGAGCTGTTCTTTTCCAGCACCTTCTTGAACTGCTCCAGCACCAGGCGCGTACCCGGCAGGTCCAGGCCGACCGCCTGTGCCGCCTCCAGCGCAAGGCGCAGATCCTTGATCTGGTGCTCCACCTTGAAGCCGGGCGTGTAGTCGTGCTTGGCGATCTTCGGGCCGAGGTTGGTCCAGGTCCAGGAGCCCGCGGCGCCCGCGCCCACAGCATCCAGCACCGCCTCGATGTTCGCGCCGGACTTGAGGGCGAACAGCACCCCTTCGCAGGCGGCCTCCAGGGTCACCGCGACGACGATCTGGTTGGCCAGCTTCGTGGTCTGCCCCTGCCCCACCGGGCCACAGTGGACGATCTTCTGCCCCATCGCTTCGAACACAGGGACGCAGGCGGCGAAGTCCTCCTCGCTCCCCCCGGCCATGATGGAAAGCGTGCCCTTCTGGGCGCCGAGGGTGCCGCCGGAGACCGGGGCGTCCACAAACCCGACCCCCTGCTCCTTGAGCGCCGCCCCCACCTTCAGGACGCAGGCGGGGCCGACCGTACCCATGTCGACACAGGTCAGCCCCGGGCGAGCGGCACCGAGAATGCCGGTGTTCGGCGCGAAGTAGACCTCCTCGACATCCGGCACGTCGGAGACGATGGTGATCAGGATGTCGGCGGCCTCAGCGGCGGCGCGCGGCGTGTCAACGACGGCACAGCCGACCTCGGCGGCCAGAGCCTCAGCCTTGCTCCGGGTGCGGTTATAGACGGTGAGCGGGAAGCCCGCTTTGGCGATGTTACGGGCCATGGGGCCGCCCATCAGCCCCAGCCCGACGAATCCTACGCGTGTTTTATCAGCCATTTTTTTTCAGATGAACCGCCAAGAGCGCCAAGGGGAGATGGGAGCCAAGGGGAGATGGGAGGGGAAGAGGAGAGGAATTAACCGCAGAGGCGCAGAGAGCGCAGAGGGGAAGGGATGGCCGTTGGTTTAGCCCGGCGGTTGAAGTTGAAACCGCCGGGCACCTTCTGCCCCTTCTCTTTACCTCTTCCCCCTTGGCGCTCTTGGCGTCTTGGCGGTTCTCCCTCTTCCTTCCCTACTCTGCGCCCTCTGCGCTTCTGCGGTTTCTACTCCTTCTCTAAGTCTGCGATGAGGCGAGTGACTTCGGTCTTTGCCCGCGCAGCGTCGGCGGGGAGGTTCTTCTCCAGCGAGCGCAGGTCGGGCAGCAGTTGCTTGTCCTTGCGCCGGCGGACGGCGCGGGCGGCGGCGACGGCCAGCGACGGGTCACGCTCCGAGCGCAGGCCAGCGGTAAGCGCGGCACGGGTCTTCGCCTCGTCTGCAGGCAGGTCGCCCATCTGATTCAGGGCGAGTTCACGCAGCGCGCCCGGTTGGCCCGGAGCCGCCGCGGCAACGAGAACGGCGGCGGCGCGCGTGGGGTCAGCCTTCACCAGCAGGTCGAACGCCGTGCGGCGGACCACCTCAAAGCGCGAGGGGATGCGCGCCGCCTTCTCCAGCACGTCCAGATTGCCGCGCGCATCCCAGGCCGCCAGCGCGTTCAGGGCGTTGATGACCACAGCGAAGGGCGCCGTGTCATTTACCTGTGCGCGCAGCAGGGCGATATCCTCGTTTGTCTTCGGCAGCAGGCCGAGGGCGCGCACGGCCTCCGCGCGCCGCCCGAAGTCGGGGTGAGTCAGGAGCGCGCGCCAGAGCGGGCGCAGGTCCTCACGCTTCAGGTCTGCCAGCGGGCTCACGGTGGCGAGCGACGGGAAGCGGCCGGTGTCGGCCTTTACGGCCGCTACGGCGGCCTGCACGGCGGCCTCCGTGGGTTCGGCCGCGAGCAGGAGGCGCAGGGCGTGGGTCCGGTCGTTGCCGTGGGGCGCGTGGGCGAGGATATGCGCCAACTCGTCCGCTCCCCAGTGCAGGGTGGGAATCTCGCGCAGGAAGTCGTGGTCCGGGTCGAGCAGCAGAGCGTCCGGCTTCGCCGGCAGGGAGAGAGCGATCTCCTGCGACGCGGCGTTCAGACGCACCGGGAGACGCACGAGTTTGCCGCCCGTGATCGCCGCCACCTTGGCGGGAATGTCGTAGATCGGGGTGCCGTTGGTGGTGTCCTGCGTCTGCTTGACCGTCAGCACCGCGCGCTTGCCGGACTCATCCCAGGTCCAGGTGTAGTCGAGCACCGGATGGCCGGGCTTGTAGACCCACTGGTCGAAGAACGGCTGGACGTTGATACCGCTCGCCTCGGTGATGGCGAGGCACAGGTCCTGCGTCTCCACCGGCTGGTGCCGGTGCTTGGTCAGGTAGTGCCGGACGCCCGCAAAGAACGCCTTATCCCCGATCTGCCGCCGCAGCGTGTGCAATACGGTGGCACCCTTGGGGTAGGAGTGCGAGTCGAACATGCGATCCGGGTTGGAGTACAGGTTCGTCGCGAGAGGACGCTGATAGCGGCGCGCCTCCTGGAGGTAGGACGCGATATTGCCGTCGGTTTCGCGGTCGTAGACCGTTTTGCCGCGGCTGTGCTCCATATACAGCGTCTGGAAGAAGGTGGCGAACGACTCGTTGAGCCAGACGTGCCCCCAGTCGCGGCAGGTCACCAGGTCGCCGAACCACTGGTGCGCCAGCTCATGGGCGTTCAGGCTCGCCATGTTGCGGTAGCCCGAGCGGGCGTCCGTGAGGCTGTTCGCGCCGAGCGTGGTTGAGGAGACGTTCTCCATGCCGCCGCCGAAGTCGTGCATCGCGTTCTGGGCGTACTTCGGCCAGGGGTACTTGACGCCGGTCGCGGTGCTGAAGAATTCGAGCATGTCCGGCGTGTCTCCGAACGAGGCGTCGATCAGGCCACCGCTGCCCTTGGGGACCACGTACCACAGCGGCACATCGCGCCACTGCCCCTTCTTGATATCGAACGGCCCCGCGACGAGGGAGAGCAGATAGGTCGCATGCGGCTGGCTCATGCGCCAGTGAACCGTGCGCGTCTTCTTGTCGGCGCTGAGAGTGTCCGACACGGGCACCCCGTTGCCGATCACGCTCCAGTGCGCGGGCACAGTAACGATGCTCTCGGTGGTGGCGAAGTCGTTGGGGTAGTCCCAGGTGGGCACCCACTCGCGGTTGTAGCCCGTTTCGCCCTGCGTCCAGAACCCCTCGCGGCTTTCGTCGTAGCTGGGGGTGCGCTCGATCCAGTGCCAGCCTCCCCCCGCGCCGAAGGAGCCACCCTGCCCCTTACCGCCGGTGTAGGCCACATTCACGGTGGCGTCCTTGCCCGCAGGGAGCGGACCGCCGGGGGGCACGATCACCAGGAACTCACCGTCGCGCGTGAACGTCGCCTTCTGGCCGTTGACCGAGCAACTGGAGACGGTAAGTTGCTTGCCGCAGTGCAGGCGCACCTCGGCGAGTGGTCCGCGCAGGGGCGCAAGGACGTTGGTGGCGATACCAGTGATGCGACGTCCGCCGTAGTCCACCGTCAGGCGTACCGTCAGGTGCTTCAGATCGTAACTGCGGTCCGGGGCGTAGTGGACCTTTGCCGCGGGCGGTTGGAACGGGTTCGGGCGCTGCGCCCAACCCACGCCTGCGGCCAGGGCCACCGCGGCGGCGAGGCGCACGAGGACGCGGGCAGCGAGGGGAGAACGGCGGTGGGGGTTCATGCCTGCGTATTCGCCGGGCGGGAGCGATTTCCCTGCGGGGAGTCGCCTGCCCCCTGCCCCGAGGAATGCCGGACCACCCCGTCAACAAAATCGAAAAACCTTACACGAAATACAATTAAAATTTTTCGCGTTTTTTCGGGGCGCTGCCCGCCCCCACATCCTACCGCCAGCGCAGCCGCGCGACGATCTTGCCGTCCTCCACGCGGAGGTCATCCAGGTAGGCCCGCAGGCGCCCCTCGCCGGGACGGTCGTCGCGCAGGCGATACAGGGGCTTGTCCTCCAGCGAGGAGATCACGAGGTTGCCCACCGCGCGCTGGATCTCGCCGAGGGAGAGCAGGCCGGGCAGGTTCTTGATCTCCACCCGGTCCGCGCGCAGATCCCGCACGAAGAACTCGGCGGTATCCGGTTCGTAGTGGATTACGCCGGAAACGGTGGCCGATCCGCGCGCTCGGACGCCGCCCAGTCCCTTCGGCGAGACCATGGCGTCCAGCGAGAATGATACCCGGTCGGAGCCGGGGCTCAGGTCCACACGCGGGTGCTCCAGTTTCAGGCGCATGGTGAGGGGACGGCCGAATGTCTCCTCCTGCGGGAAGCGAGTCTCCAGCCACGCCTGCACCTGCTGCTCCGTCACTGCGACCTCAATGCCCCGCTGCCGCAGGAAGACCGCCGCCGCGACTGCCAGGACTATCGTCACTGCCGCCGCTACCGCCAGCGCTCGTACCGCTTTCTTCATGAACCGAGTGTACCCCGAGCCAAAAATCCTGCGGGCCGTGCCCCTTTAGCGCCCGGCCGCGCCCCGGCGATACAGACAACGTGAACCGCATTCCGAACAACCCGAAGAGCGCGCCCCGCGTGCCCGCCGCCCCGGTCTTCCCCCGGGCGTTCGCGTGGCCGTGGCCCTTTACCCCCGGGTTCCCCCCGAGGGCAACGCGGAAAAGGAGTGCCGTGTAGTTTAGCCGGGTGCCCCCGTAGCACCACCGGCAGAAGCGAACCGGCCCCGCCGCGCAGCCCCTTCGGGAAGCGCGGCGGGGCCGGTTTTTCGTTGGTCGGATAGTGCGAAAATTCGTAGAGGCGTGGTCCAACGGTAGGACAGCGGTCTCCAAAGCCGCCAGGTGCGGGTTCGAATCCTGCCGCCTCTGTGGCCGCCCGGCAGTACGCCCGGTTGGCCCCGCCGAGGGTTAGTGAAGTGGTATAACCTGTGCCTTGGGAGCACAAGTCGTCGGTTCGATTCCGGCACCCTCGATCCTTAAACTTTATGCTCCGTTGTGGCTCAGTTCGGTAGAGCGCCTGTCTGAAAAGCAGGAGGCCGCGGGTTCAACTCCCGCCGACGGGATGTTCCGGCGCCAAAAAGGGCGCGGTGCCCTCGGCCCCGCGCCCTGAAGCGCCATCGGATTCGATCCCCTATTATTTACCTACGAGTACGTTCCCGCTGTCTGACGGTCGCCGGCGTCTTTACCAGTTGAGTGACCGCATCCAGCACCTTCCTTGTGTGCTGCCGCTCCGGCCGTCCTCGACGGGAAAGAAAGCGGCAAGTATCCGGCTTGGTGTCACCTCATCGGCGAGATGATGACGTCCGCCTCCCGGTATGCGGTCCCTCAGCACGTCGTTGTGATGAGACCGGCCCGGGGCGGTTCGCCAGAATCGATGGTTCACTTATTATGACAGCAATAAACGTGCTCTGGTTCCGGTTTCTGACAGTCCCGAAGCAAACAGGCGCGCGTTGCTCCGTAAGGGGCAACGCGCGCCTGTTTTAGTGGATACTGCGGCGGAGAAGGCCTACTTGTGGGCCGGCGCGGTCGCACCGGCGGCGCGCTTATCCGCCTCGGCGGCGTACTTAGCCTTGTTGCTGTCGAACTTGGTCTTGCAGCCGGGGCAGCAGAAGTAGTAGGTCTTGCCGTTGAACTCGGTCTTGCCCGCCGCGTCCGCGACCGAGGCGATCTCCTCGCCGGTCACCGCGCACGACAGCGCGGCGGTGGCAGCCGTCTTCGCCGCCGGGGCCGCCGCAGCAGCGGGCTTGCCCTCCAGGGCTTCCAGTTCCGCGGTCAGGACCTTCAGGCGCGCCTCCAGGACAGCCTTCTCGGTCTTCAGGTCGGTGCGCTTGGCGAACTTCGCCTTGCCCGCGTCATCGGCCTTGTCGAACCGGGTCTTGCAACCGGCGCAGCAGAGGTAGTACGTCTTGCCGTTCACGACCACCTTGCCGGCGGCCTTGGCGGGATCCGATATCCTATCTCCCTGCACCACGCAGAACACAGGCGCGGTAGCGGCGGCGGTCTTCTCATCCGCGGCGGCGGAGCGCAGGGCGGGGGTGGCGATCAGGGTCGCGACGAGGGCGGCACCCGCCGCCAGAAGGGCAGCAGACTTCATGCTTTCTCTCCTCAGGGAACGATGACGAGTCGGGATTTCGCCTCGACTTGGGGTACTATGGTGCGGTCCCGTGGAGGGCGACGGCGCCCGGGAAACGCCCAGCAAAGCCGGCACAGTGTACCACGGGCGCACGTCCGTGGTCAAACGCGCGGCACGCCGCGCGCGGCCCGGGAAGCGGAAGATAAAGGGGAACCGTCGTCGTGGCAGAGTCCGAGGAAGAGGGCGTCCCGCTTCACACGCTCCTGCGTCGGGTGACCGTGGTCATTCCTGCCTGGAACGAGGCGCACCGCATCGGGGAAACGGTGCGCGCCGCCGCAGAACTGCCCGGGGTGCGCGCTGTTTTTGTGGTGGACGATGGCTCCACCGACCGCACCGCCGAGGCGGCCCGCGCGGCCGGCGCGCGCGTGGTGCGCCACCCCCGGAACCGGGGCAAGGGGCGGGCGATGGTGACCGGGGCGGAGGAGGCCGCACGCTCCTTCGCGGATCAGTGCGGCACGGACCATCAGGAGCTGCTGCTGTTCCTGGACGCGGACGTGGGGGCGGCCGCGCGTCATGCCGAGGCGCTGATACGCCCCGTCCGTGCGGACGAAGTGGACCTGGCCGTGGCGACGTTCGCACCGGGGAACAACGGCGCCCACGCGCACCCGCCGGGCTGGCCCCACCGCCTGGCGCACGCGGGCATCCTGCGAGCCACTGGCGAAAAGCTGCGCGAGCCGCTGATTCCCGGCCAGCTCTGCCTGCGCCGCTCGGCGTTCCTGCGGGCGCAGCCGCTGCTGCCGCCCGGCTACGGGGCGGAGGCAGCCATCGTGATCGATGTACTGCGGGCGGGGTTTCGGGTGCGCGAGGTTCCCCTCCTCGTGGAGCGGCGCGCGGGGCGCCGCGGGGGTCTGCCCCACCGCGCCCGGCAGGTGACCGGCGTGGCAAAGGCGCTGTGGCCGCGCCTGATGCAGGGAGACCACTGAACCTTTGATGAAACCATTCCGTCGCTGTGGGTGACTACGCTGCTTCAAATGGCTTTCCTGGCTCTCGCCTTTCTCCTGCTGCTCGCGGTCGCGCCCGTAGCGGCGCGGCTCCTGTGCCGCGCCCTCGGACTGCGCCGCCCGCTACGCCCGGGCGGCAGGCCCGCCTACATTGCCGTCGGCCTGACGCCGTTTCTAGCGGCGGCGGTGACCTACGGAGTCCTCTGGACGAGCGGCGCTAGCCTGGGCGTCGCGCACGCTCCGGTCTTCCTGATGGTTGCGCTGGTCTGCGGCCTGACCGGCCTGCTCGAAGACATGGCAGGGAAGAAGGCGGCAGCAGCGCCGGCTGCTGCCGGCATGGCGACGGCGGGGGGCGTACTGGCGGGGCTCGGGGCGGCCTTCCTGCTGCACCGTGGCTCCCTCACGGGCGCCGCGGCGGCAGCAGCGCTGGACGCCCTCCTGATCGCCCTCGGGCCGGTCGCGCTGTGGACGCTGAATGCGCGGCCCGGCCGGGCACTCCCCGGCTTTCTTGCGCTGCTGGCCGCGCCTGCGTTTATAGCGACGGCAATCACGCTACGCGCCGCCCGCTTCACAGCGCCCACCCCGCTCCCGGACGACCTGCTGTGGGAGACGCCGCCGAGCGCGCTGCTGGGGCCGGTGCTGCTGGCGGCGGCAATTGAGGGCTGGCCGGAGGCGCAGGGTCGCGCGGCGCTGGGGGCCGTGGGAGCACGGCTTCTGGGGGGGGTGGGAGCGCTGGCCGCGGCGCTGGCGCTGCCGCTCTGGGCCGAGGGAGTACTGGCGGGCGTCCTGCTTGCCCTCTCGCTGGCGGGGAGGGAGCGCGTGGCGGCGCTTGGGGATCGCTTCCGCTGGCTGCGGGCCGACCCGAAAAAATAAAAAAACGTCCTGCGGCGGCCCGTGCTCCTTGGAGGTTCGGGAACGCCGCAGTGACGCCGCTTCTGCCGTGAGACCGATCCGCGGCTTGCTGGTGGCCGTACCGACCACCTTTCGTGCCGCTCACCGAGTCCTCCCGTGCGGAGTCATGAAGGCGTGTGACTCCTTTTCTCGCCCCGCTTAAGGAGGAGGACTATCGGGGTTGAGATATTCCCCGGTGGCAGTTACCGAGGAATCTGTCCGGGCCTGGCGCCACCCCGATCCAAGCGCGCCCGGGTAAATCTTAGTAAGCGCCTCAGGGCGCGTATCGTCTGGTCTACCAACCCGCAATCGGCCGCTCGGCCGGCTCTACCTCTTCGAAGTCGGAATCGGCGATGTCAGCCGTGGTGCTGACCACCTGGCTGCTGTCCTCCGACTGGACGTAAATGGTCACTTGCGACGCGTTCAGGTTCGGCGACACGCTGGCGTTCACCGTTCCCGTCGCGGCCGGCAGAATTCCTTGATAGTAGACCCCCGGCGGGTTGCTGTAAATCGTGATCGGCGCAGGGCCACCCGTCATGCTCACGGT
>CALEKU010000105.1 GCA_937902745.1 uncultured Armatimonadota bacterium | reverse complement strand
CCTCGCCGCCCTCGCCGGTGTTCGACTTGCCGCCGATCCGGTTCATGGCGATGGCAAGGCCCTCGTGCGACTCGCGCGAGATCGAGCCGAGCGACATGGCGCCGGTGGAGAAGCGCTTGACGATCTCCTTGGCCGGCTCTACCTCCTCGATGGGGACGGGCTTGCCCGGCCGCAGGCGCATCAGGCTGCGCAGGGTGAATGCGCGCTCGGAGTGGTCGTTGACCGCCTTCGAGAACTGCTGGAACGTGTCGAAGCGCCCTTCGCGCACCGCCTTCTGCATCAGGGCGATGGTGTCCGGGTTCAGGGCGTGGTACTCGCCGTAGCGCCGCCACTGGTACTGCCCACCCGGCTCCAGATCGAAGCGGGCCGGCACCTCCTGCTTCGGATAAGCCTGCTCGTGCAGGGTCCGGCACTCGCGCTCCAGCCCCTCAATGTCGATGCCCTCGATGCGCGAGGGGGTGCCGGTGAAGTAGCGGTCCACAAACGCGGACTGGAGGCCGACTGCCTCGAAGATCTGGGCGCCGCGATAGGACTGGAGCGTGGAGATGCCCATCTTGGACATGACCTTCAGCAGCCCCTTGTTCACCGCCTTGATGTAGCGCGCCGCCGCCTCGCTCGGCGAAAGGTCGGGCGGGAGTACCCCGTCCAGGGACAGCTCCGCCAGCGTTTCGAAGACGACGTACGGATTGACCGCGCTCGCGCCGTAGCCGAGCAGACAGGCGAAGTGGTGCACCTCGCGCGCCTCGCCCGACTCCAGCACCAGCGCCACGCTGGTGCGGGTGCCTTCCCGGATGAGGTGGTGGTGGACGGCCGAGATCGCCAGCAGCGACGGGATGGGCGCGTACTCTTCGTTGACGCCGCGGTCGCTCAGGATGATGACCGAGCAGCCGTACTCGATCGCCTCGCTCGCCTTGCGGCAGAGCCGCTCCACGGCCCGCTCCAGCGCCCCCAGCGGCTTGTCCACCGGGAAGACCATGGGCAGGGTGATGGTGCGGAAGTCGTGCCAGTTCCCCTCCAGGTCGCGCAGCTTCTCCAGGTCCCGGTTTGTCAGAATCGGGGACGACAGCTTGAGCTGCCGCGCCGCCTCCGGCGACTCATCCAGCAGCGAGCCGTTGCGCCCGATGTAGCCGGTCAGGCTCATGACCATCGACTCGCGGATGGGGTCGATGGGCGGGTTGGTGACCTGGGCGAAGAGCTGCTTGAAGTAGTAGTACAGCGACTGCGGGCGGTGCGACAGGACCGCCAGCGGGGTGTCGGTGCCCATGGAGCCCAGCGGCTCCGCGCCCGTCTCTGCCATGGGGGTGATGAGCAGGCGGATGTCCTCGGCGGTGTAGCCGAACGCCTTCTGGCGGTGGCGCAGAGTCTCGATGTCCGTCTCGTAGGGCGAGGCGGCCTCCGGCAGCGCCGTCAGGTCGATCCGGTTCTCCTCCAGCCAATCCGCGTAGGGGCTCTGGGTGGCGATAGCGGTCTTGACCTCGTGGTCCGGCAGGATGCGGCCCTGCTCGGTGTCCACCAGGAAGATCTTGCCGGGCTGCAACCGCCCCCGCTCCACAATTCGCTCTGGCTCAAACTCGATCACGCCGGTCTCGGAGGCGAGCACGACCAGGTCGTCGGTCGTGACGGTGTAGCGGGCCGGGCGCAGGCCGTTGCGGTCGAGCACGGCGCCGATCTGACGACCGTCCGTGAACGCCACGGCGGCGGGGCCGTCCCACGGCTCCATCAGGCAGGCATGGTACTCGTAGAACGCCCGCAGCGCCGGGTCCATCAGGTCGTTGTCGGACCACGCCTCGGGGATCAGGATCATCATGGCGTGCGCCAGGCTCTTGCCGCCCGCGAGCAGCAGCTCCAGGGCGTTGTCCAGCGTCGCCGAGTCGGACCCCTCCATGTTGACGAGGGGGAAGCACTTGGGCAGGTCGTTGCCGAGGACGCTGGAGGTGAGGCCCGCCTCACGCGCCCGCATCCAGTTGCGGTTGCCCCGCAGGGTGTTGATCTCGCCGTTGTGCGCGATGTAGCGATAGGGGTGCGCCAGCGGCCAGGATGGGAAGGTGTTGGTGGAGAAGCGCTGGTGGACAAGCGCGATGGCACTGACCACCGCCGGGTCCTCCAGGTCCTGGTAGTAGGCCCGCATCTGGTGCGGGAGCAGCAGGCCCTTATAGACGATGGTCCGGGCGGAGAGCGAGGGGATGTAGAAGGCGTGTGTATCCGGCATGCCGGTCGCCTCCTCCACCTCGTTCTCGATGACGCGCCGGATGACATAGAGCTTGCGCGCGAACTCGTCGTCGTTCTGGATGCGATCGCCGCGCCCGACAAAGAACTGGCAGATGAACGGCTCGACCTCGCGGGCCTGGTAGCCGATCACGGAGGAGTCGGTGGGAACGTTGCGCCAGCCGAGGAAGCGCTGCCCCTCACGGCGGACCACGCTCTCGACGATCGCCTCGCACTGGCGCCGGGCGTCCGCCTCCTCCGGCAGGAAGACCATGCCCACGCCGTAGTGCCCCGCCTCGGGGAGCGTGATGCCGAGCCGCGCGCACTTGCGCCGCAGGAATGCATCTGGAATCTGCAGCAGGATGCCCGCGCCGTCGCCGGTCTCCGGGTCACAGCCGCAGGCGCCGCGGTGAACCAGGTTGTCCAGGATCTGTAGGCCCATCCGGACGATCTCGTGCGATCGCTCCCCTTTGATGTGGGCGACGAATCCTACCCCGCACGCGTCATGCTCGAACGCGGGGTCGTAGAGCCCCTGTTTCCGAAGGGGCGTCTGGGACGGGGAAACGGCGCGGCTTTGTGGCAGGGCGTTCTCAAGCAACGGAAGGCGACTCCTCCCCCCGACAGGTGCGGGCGGGGTCTGGCACACGCTCACGTGACGGTCGCCCCTCGGCGTCCGACGGGCGGGCACGCGGCGATTATCGATGGCGTATCACCTGCGAGCGGCGCTGCTCCGGTTCGAGGCGCGGGCGCGGGGTGTCCCCCGAATCCTGCGGCTCTGGTGTGGCCCTACATCGACGTAACGCCAGGAAGGAGGGCGCTTTCGCCCGCCACTCCACCGTCATCGGTGGGGTTCCAAGTTTACCATACGGGTCCGGACGCGGCAAACGCACCCGGACCCCGTATATAATCATCGGTCCCCGTAGATCTTCGCGCCTTCGACCTTCATGATGGGCCGGGCGTGCCCCTTCAGACTCCCCGCGAGGGTGATGACGTAGAACTCTCCCACGTTCTCGAACGCCGTGACGGATGTGGCCAGGGCGTTCGCCACCTTCTGCGCGTCGTCGTCCGCGTTGAGCCGCCGCCATGCGTGGGTGAGCGTCACGCCCAGCACATACAGCGGCCGGTCCGGGAAGAGCACCAGCTCCTTACGGACCAGGTACGCCTCGGCGACATCCGGGTTCTCGGCGACCTGGGACCGGATGCGCTCCACCACCTCCATCGGGAGGCCGTGGGGCAGGTAGCGAACGCCCCGGCCGGAGAAGTTCCCGCGCTCCTCCGCGGCGGCGTCCTCCATATCCGCGTGGCGCAACGCCCGCAGGTAGACCTCCCGCGCCGCCGCATCCTCGCCCCGCTTCTTGTGGTGAGCGTAGAGGATCTGCATCGAAGGCATGACGGCGTCGGACGTGCGCTTCATCGCCTCATCCAGGTAGGCGATCCCGGCGTCGTCGCCCCGGTCCAGCAGGAGCCGCCCGACATGGAACAGAGCCGCGGCCCCGAGGTTGCGCCCCTGCAGGTCGGTCGCTTCAGCTGTCCGTACCGTGACCTCGTGGAAGAGCGGCAGCGCCTCGTCGGCGGTTCGGTACTCCTCCACCCACGACGCCCGCTGCAGCGCCTCTTCCAGGGTCAGCGTCTCGCCTGCGGCAGCTTTCGCGTCCAGGCGCGAAAGCTCCTCCTGCTCCCGGCGCACCGCCTCGTGCTGCTCCCGCCAGGCTTCGGCGACCTGCTCTCGCCATCTCCGGTCCAGCGTGTCGGCGAGACGGCCGAGGCGGGGGCCGAAGAAGTGCTCTGCGGCGGTAACCTCCGCAGGCGGCGGGATGCGCGCCTCCTCGCCGAGGGACTGGAGGCGATCCGCAAGCGCGGGGTGCGAGTCGGCGATGCCTGTCTCCTCGCGCAGCGCCTCCTCCAGCGCCGCGCGGGCGTCGTCCGGACCGCCCTGCAGAGCGGTCCCGCCGTGGAAGCCGCGGACAAGCTGGGTGAACGGCGCCTCGGGCGGAATCGGGCTGGTCTTGACGCTTTCGCGCACGTCCTTCCAGAAGCCTTCGTTTAGGAACCGGGTCTGCGCGGGCAGGAGGCAGAGGGCATCCGCCGCTGTGCGGGCGCTTGTCAGCCGCGCCGCGCACCGGTCCGCTTCGTACTCGTCGAGGCGGCGCACCGGGAAGGACCAGGCCGCGAAGCGCGGGGCGTACCACTTGAAGAAGGCGCGCATCATCACCCCTGTGGCGCCGGCGCGATCAAGCTGCGCCACCAGCCGTGCCCACGACGCTTCCACGCGGTAGACCCAGCCGCCAAACTGCGCATGGCCGCCCCGAAGGTGCCCGATCTCGTGCGCCAGAACCGCCTTGAACTGCTCGGGCGAAAGCGCCTGCAGGAGCGGCAGGCCGACCAGGAGATTGTTTTCCTGCCAGCCGAACACCCCGAGGCGCGGCCGCTGGTACACCGCGGCGTTGAACTCTTCGTTCAGGTAGATGTGGTGGAAGCGAGGGGCCCCGAGTTCCCGCGTCATCTCCTCCACCACGGCGAAGAGCTCCGGCGCATCCTCACGCGACAGCCGGACGCCGTCCGGGCGGTCGAAGGTGACCCACAGAGCGCGCAGGATGGTAAAAGCTAGTACCAGCCCGCAGACGAGCAGCTTAATGGTAGAGCCCCCCACCGTGCGCCCCGTCGTGAGCAGCACCGTGAGCGTGCCGGCCACGAGCGCAAAGGCCACCGCCAGGAGCACCAGGATAAACCCGTAGCCCAGCCCGGCCAGCAGCCCGACCTTCACCCGGTACTGGCCAGGGTCACGCAACGCCTCCTGCTCCAGGCGCCGTACCAGCGCTTCAAACTCTTCCCGCTTCATCTGTCCCCTTTTTCTCCCCTCGTTGTTTTCTGGCTCCCCCCGTCCGCCCGCCGGGCGTCACGGGGGGAGGTCCTCCTTGTTGAGCGGCTCCGGGCGCCGGACCTGTGTTTGGAACACCAGGTACAGGAACCGCTCGGCGGCGCGCAGGTCGGTCCCGAAGCGGTGACGCAGTTCGGCCCACGCCTCCTCTGTCAATGTCGCGCG
The DNA here is from genome assembly GCA_937902745.1 of uncultured Armatimonadota bacterium. Lineage (GTDB taxonomy): Bacteria > Armatimonadota > Armatimonadia > Armatimonadales > Armatimonadaceae > CALEKU01. Next base: position 52,918 of record CALEKU010000105.1, on the reverse strand, counting down.
CGGGACGTCCCCGGGTAAAGCGGCCCATGTTAGGCGCCGTTCGAGCGCCGCCCGGAAGTGTGCCTCGTCCAGAGTGTCCAGGCGGACGGTGCGCAGGGCGATGCCGCGGCGAGCGAACAGCGGTGTCCAGTCCTCGTGTGTCCCGAGGATCAGACGGATGTCGTGGCGGGCGGCCCCGGTGAGGAGGCGCGCCCGCTCTCGCGGCGTGAGCCGCTGCGCCTCATCCAAACAGAAAACGTCGCCGCACGGCATTCGGGTGCGGAAGGTGCGCACGCCCTGAGGCAGGTACTCTTCAGAAACGCGCTTGCCGGAACGCTCCAGGTGAACGGCCAGCGCGATCAGCGCGGTGGATTTGCCGCGCCCGGCCTCCCCCATCACCTGAAGCGGGGCGTCGCCACTCTCGGCAAGCGCACGGGCGACAGGTTCGGGCAGGAGGGCGACCTCCCGCCACTCCTCGGGCGAAAGGACGCGAAAGGGATTGCACCGGAATCCGGCGGAGAGCAGAGGGAAGAAGGGGTTCTCCCCGGGCGTAGCCGCGTGGACGGACACGTGACGGCCGGCCGCGAGGGTCAGCGCGCCCAGGCTGGCGCGAGGACAAGGGCGTGCTCGTACCGCGGGTTCACCGCCCACGGGACATCCACATCCACCTCGATCGCCCAGACGATGTTGATGTACACTCCCGCGAAGCTCCACGGGTCGCGCGGGGCGAGGAACTGGAAGGGAAAGGCCATCGGCTCGCCCGCCCGCAGCGTGCCCTGGTACACATCCTGCTCGTGGACTACGCTCCGGTCGCGGTCGCCGCGGCCTTCGGTGTGCCAGGCGAAGCGCACCCACAGGTGGTTGCACTTTACGTCTTTGAGGGTGCGGACCGTAACCTCGCCCTCAACCGACTCCCCGGGCAGGAACCGGCGCATTCCGCCGCCCATCTCCTCGCCGGTGCGTAGAGTGACACGGATGTCACAGTCGGGCGTTATGCTCTTGAGCATGTCACACCTCCCTCAGCGCGTGGTATCGCTCGGGCACCACTACCACCGGGTAGTCTTCCTTCACGTCCGGCCACTTTGCGATGATAATGCTGACCTTGATGAAGTACTCGATCTTATTGTTCTTGCCCTGGAAGGTATGCATGCCGTTGGCGGGGATGGTGAAGGTCTCCGAAAGTTCGAGACGCTCCCCGGCGCGGTACTCGCGGGCGGGCGCGTAGGCGCTTCCCAGTATCTGCTCGTGCGTGTCGGTGTAGCGGTCCGTACCGCGGGTATAGGAGGCGGACTCGCGCAGAACCAGATCCGCCCGGGCGCTCTCGACGTGGAGCGGGGCCTTGAACTCCTGCCGCAGGGTGAAGGTGAACGGCTCGCCGAGACGCAGCATATCGGAGGTTACGAGCACCTCCGGGGGGCTTACCTTGAGCGCACGGAAGGCGGGCGCAAGGCCGAAGCACAGCAGACCGATGCCGATCGCCAGGAACGGCAGGATGAACAGCGCGCCGAAGAAGCCCGGGCCGCTGCCTGCGTCCCGGAGCGCCATTACCAGAAAGAACAGGGAGAAGGCCGTCCAGACGACGGCGAAGCCGACGAGACACCCGCGCTGGCTGTTGCCCAGGGCGGGTTTAACGGACTTTTGCACGCGAGCCTCCGGTGCGGAGCGGGATTTAGAAGCCGGACGACTCGTAACACGCGCGCCCGGACTCGCATACGCGGGGCCCCACAATGTCGTTGTCCGGGCCCAGCACGGTCATCGTATGGGTGCAGTAGAAGTGGTGAGCCGTGCCGCCACGGGTCTCGTCCTCGTCGTCCTCAGCGGACAGCCCGGACGGACGTCCGGTGTCCAGAGTCACGTAGTCCATCTTCGTCCGCAGGCGCAGGCAGCGCCATTTGCGCGTCGGCGTTGGCTCGACCGCCCCTGCTGCTGCTGCTGCTGCTTCTCCCCTATGCGATATCTCGGCGCTCTGGCTCATGCCGTTTACTCGCTTTCTTCCGATGGCGCCGGCTCGCCGGGTGAGGTCACCACGCGCGCGACCACGGCGGCCCGCCGCTCCCGCCGCCGCCGGGCGTTCACCGCCGCCTTTACGGCGCTCAGGAGCGCGCTGGCGTCCACGGGCTTGCCGAGCCAGCCGGCCGCGCCCGCCGCCATCGCCTTCTCCCGTTCCTTGCGCGCCGAGGAGACGACCAGCGGGATGTCGCGGGTGGCGGGGTCCCGCCGCAGTTCGGCAAAGAGCTCCCAGCCGTCCCGGTCGGGCAGACGCACATCCAGCGCGATCACGGCCGGGCGTAACTCGCGGGCCCGCTGCAGCCCCTCTTCCGCGGTCCCGGCGGTCTCAACGGTGTAGCGTCCCGCTTGCAGTGTTTCGGTGATGCGGGCCAGGCTTGCGCTGTCCGCGTCGATGACCAGAACAGCGGCGTTGGCCGCGCGCTCGTCCCGCGCCACCGGGTCCGGCCGGGCGGCCACGAACCCGGACTTTGCGCCCACCAGCGTACCGGCCCCCAGGGACTCCTCGGTGGGCTCGGCCAGAAGCGAACGGACGATGGAGCGCTGTGGGAGCGTTTCGGCGGAAACGGCCCGCTCGTGCTCCAAGAGCTTTTCCCGAAGCGCCCGGTTTTCGGCCTGCGCTTCGGCGAGCGAGGACTTCAGGTCCTCAATCCAGCGCTCGGCCTCGGCGAGACGGGCCAAACGCTCCGCCAGGAGCGGCGACTCCAGCCCTGCCGCCGCGGCGTCCGCAATGGCCCGGTCGGCCTCCGCGCGCGCGGCGTCCACCTGCATGCGGGCCTGGGCACGCGCCTCCGCGATGCTCTCCTCGGCCCGCACCACCTGAGCGCGGAGGCGCTCGATGTCGGCCTGCGCCTGCTTCAGGCGCCGGTCCACCACCGCGGGGTCGTCCCCCGCGCCGCGCGCGCGCAACTCGGCGAGCTGGCGGTCGGCGCCCTCCAGGTTGATCTGGACCGACTCCAGGCGCATCGTAGCCTCCCGGAGCTGGCGGGTGCGGTCGGACAGGAGATACAGGCAGACCGCACCGAAGACCATGGCGATGATAGCAAAGACAGTTTCCATAAGCCGTGCCTCATGGCAACCTTCGCCATCGCTCCAAAAATACCTGCCTCGGGTGCGAAGCGAAAGTCACCCTATAAGGAACATACGGCTTTTGGAACCCGCCGGTGACACCGGGAGCCGACGGACCGCCCGGGGTGGTTACCCCGAGGCGGAGGAGACGGGCTCGGGTTTCCGGTTCGTCAGCGCCTGCTCCAGCGGAACCCCGGGGGACGAGGTCATGGCCGCCACGCGGGCCGCGGCGGCGCTCCGGCGCTCGCGGTTCTTGCGTGCCAGAAGCGCGGAGCGGATGGCCCCCAGCACCACGGTGGAGTCGAGCGGGCGCCCGAACACCTGCGCGGCGCCCATATCCAGAGCACGCTCGCGCTCCTTCGCCGGGGCGATCAGGATGACGGGCACTTCGCGGGTGCCCGAATCGTTCTTGAGCTTCTTCAGAAGCTCCCAGCCGTCGGCCCCCGAGAGCTGCGAATCCAGCAGGATCACCGCCGGGCGTGTGTCGCGCACGAGCGCCACAGCGTCCTCCTTGCCGGACCACTTGACCACGCGGTACCCTGCCTTCTCTAGCGACGCGCCCAGGGACGCGCCCGTGCCCCCCTCGATTACCACGATGGTGGCGGCGGCAGTGGAGGTGGTTCCGGTGCTCGTCGTGGCGGCGCGGGCAGCGCGGGCAGCGCGCGACGCGGCGGCGGGCCGAGCGACCGCCGGAGGTTCGACGGCGGCGGCAGCGGGAGCCTCCGGCTGAGGCTTGCGGACTCCGGCCACCCGCTGCTCGGCGACCTGCTGCTGCCGGCGGACGCGCTCTGCGGCCTCCGACTCGACCCGCCCCAACTCCTCCCGAAGGCGGGCGACCTCTTCCCGAAGGCGCACCGCCTCCTCTTCAAAGCGCTGCGCCCGCTGGGCGCTGAGCTGGAGGTCCTTCTCGGCACGCTCCAGCGCCGCCACGAGATCGGCGTCGGGCGTGGCATTGGCGGCCGGGGCGCCCTTGCCGGACTTGGCAGCCTTGGCAGAGCGCGCCCGCTCCGCGGCCAGTTCGCCTTCGGAGCGCGCGACCACGGTCTCCAGCCGGGCGACCTCGGCCAGGGCCGCCGTGAGCCGCTCGTCGGCCGCGCCTGCCCCCTCTTGCCGAGCCCCTTCCGGCTCGTGGCGCGCCTTCAACTCCAGTTCCGCCGACTCCAGCCGCTTTTCGGCCGCCTTGAGGCGGGCGAGAGCCTTGCGGAGGTCGCGCGCGCGGGCATTCAAGCTCGCGCCGAGCACACCGGCAGCCACGGCGAACAGGATGGCGAGGATCAGCCAGATCGCTTCCCGCATGAGCAGAAACGTCCTTTCACGCGGGCCCGACCGTGGCCCGCGCCGCGCCCGCCTGGAGTTTAGGGGGCAGGCGCACAGTTACTTCATGTACTTTTCGGCGTCCGGGGCTCCGCGCAACAGACCCGCCCCCGCAATCCGACGCATCGCTGCGAGCGGACCGTCCCGTGACACCGGGGACCCTGCAAGAAGGGTGCCACCCGCGCCCCCGTAAGCCACCGGGTTTTCCCTTGACACCCGTCGTCTACCAGGGTAAACTGGCGATGTCATCTACCACGGTAGATGACATCGCACCGGATTTCGTTGGAAAGGCGGTTCTTACCAAACGATGCACGCCCCCCCGCCCCGCCTGGGGAAGATGCAGTTGCAGATCATGCAGGTCCTCTGGGACCGCGGCGAGGCGACCGCGCGCCAGATCACCGAAGAGCTCTGCCGCACGACGCCCATCGCCCATAGCACCGTCCAGACGCTCCTGCGCAAGATGGAGGCCAAGGGCGCCATCACGCATGACGCGTCGGAGCGCATCTTTGTGTTCCGCCCGCTCTACCCGCGGCATGAGGTGAACGGGTCCGTTGCTCAGGACATACTGAAGCGCGTCTTCGGCGGGTCGGTGTACGGGCTGGTCTCCCACCTCTTTAAGAGCGAGACCATCTCTGCGGACGAGATGCGTCGTCTGCGCGAACTGATCGAAGAGAGCGAGCGCCGGGCGGCGGAAGCAAATGGTGCGCAGCCGCGTGACGAAGACGGCACCGAGAGCGTCGAAACGGAGTAGAGGTATCGTTCGACCGATTCGGTGAGGACCTGCGTTATGAGAACCCTACCCCCTGAACTGGCGCGCGCTGCGGAAGAGATGGTCGCCTTCGGCCTGAGTGTCTGGCTGCAGAGCGCTGTCGTGCTCGCCCTGGGCCTGGCGCTGGGCTGGTACCTGGAGCGGCGCGCCGCGGCGCCGGTGCTGCGCGCGGCTGCGTACCGGGTCACCCTGGCAGCGGTGGCGTTGGTGCTGCTTGCGCCGGTGTTCGTCGGGCTCCGGACGGCAGGCGAGCCGCTGGTGCGCGTCCGCATCCCGGCGCTCCCGCGGCCCGTTCGTGAGTTCCTGCCGCGGCTCCTGTTTCAGAACGTCCCCGCGGCCTCTTCGGAAGTTCGCGCGGTGTTCGTCTCCTCGGACGGGGACCGACGCGTGCTGGTGCGCCGGTTCGCGTCGGCGGAGGATCGGGTCCTCATCCTGCGCCGGGCGGTGGGCGGCGCTCCGGGCGCGGCGGCGACGCCCGTCCCGGGTCTCCTTTCCGGCCTGTATGCCGCGGCGGTCGTGGTCTACGGGGCGGGCGCCGTCCTGCTGCTCGCCCTGCTCGGCTTCGGGCTCCACAGCCTGCGGCACCTTTATAAGCGGAGCGCTCCCGTGGAGCCGGGGTCCGCCCTGGCCCGGGCGATGGGCGATGCCTGGCGGGCACGGCGCGACAGCGCCCCGGGGGCGGGGCGGCGGGCGGTCAGCGCTCCGGTGCTGAGGACCGTTCCCGAACTGGAAGGCCCCTTCCTCGCGGACGCCCCGGGGCTCCCGTCGCCCGCGATCTTCGTCCCCGCAGAGGCAGCGGCGCGCTGGTCCGACGCCGAGGCGCGGGCGGTCCTGGCGCATGAACTGGCGCACCACGCGCGCCGGGATGGTTGGTGGAACCTGGTGGGCCGTGTCCTTGCGGCGCTTCTGTGGTGCCAGCCGCTCCTGTACCTCCTCCGGCGGCGCCTGGACGAGGCGACCGAGGAGGCGTGCGATGCCGAAGCGCTGACGTGGAGCGGCTGTGAGGCGCACTCCCTCGCGCGGTGTCTGATGGCTCTGATGGAGCAGCAGCAGCAGCAGCGCCCGCGGCGCACTCTGCTCCGCGGCGGTCTGCGAGCGGCGCCGACCCTGGGAGCGGCCTCGCCTGCGTTCCGGTCTTCGGGGGGCCGCCGGGTGGCGCGCCTCCTGGATGCCGCGGCGCGCCAGGAGCGCGACCCGCGGCAGCGGGCGGCGTACCCGTCGCTCTCGGCGCCGGTGTGCGCAGCGCTGCTCGCGGGTGCTCTGGTCGCCCCTTCGGTAGCCGGTCGCCTGGTGCGGGTGGAGGCCGAAGCGCCGGCGAAGGTGGCGCAGCAGCGGACGGTCACGGAGGACGTGATGGTCCTGCGTACCGATGCGGCCCCGTTCCCGGCGGCGGGGACGGACGGGCCGCGCCGTCACATGCTCCTCCGGACGATCCGGAGCGAGGTGCGGGGCGACGCCCCCCTCCCGGCGGCGCCTCCTGCGGCGCTGTCGGCGGAGAATATCGTCATCCGCCTGTGACCGGCCGCTGCCGGTCCGGGCCCGACTTTTCGGACACGTGACATTGCCATCAGGAAGGGAGATCACACGGCCCTTCCCCGACCAACAGGAGAAACATCCGATGTACAGCAGCCTGCCGACGAAGAAGAACCGCTTTACGAAGACCGCCGCCCTGCTCATGAGCCTGACGCTGGGCGCGGGCCTGATGTTCGCGGTCCCGCCCGCCGCAAGCGCCGGGCAGCAGACCGCAGCAGCGCCGCAGCAGACGCCGGGCGGCGACGGGGGAACCGGCCGCAACGCACGCCAGAAGACCGTGGGCGAGATTGTGCGCTCCATCAGCCGCGCCGCGGGCGTGGACGTGGTCGCGGACTCCTCGGTCGCGTCGCGCCTCGCCCCGGCGCCGACCGAGCCGACCACGCCGCAGAACTACGAGCAGCAGGTCGCCGACCTGGTGAAGTCTCTGGGAAGCGGCGCGACCTGGGCCAAACTGTATCTCCCCACTCCGGCGGCGGGCCGGGGCTACAACGGCGACGATGTGGCCGCGTTCGCCCTGGCGCAGGCGAAGCTGTTCGGGCGGGTCGGCGACACGCCCGCGGGCCAGGTTGAGATCCTGGGGCAGACCCTCCCGGCGGAGCAGGCGGCGCCGCACATCGCCGGCCTGAACCTGAAGCCGGTCTACCTCGTGACCAACCCGAGCGCCGCCCGGCAGTCCGGCGAGGACCCGAACGCGCTCTGGGCGCGGATGACGCCGGACGAGCGCACCCAGTATGCCCAGTCTCAGGCGGCGCGTCTCGCGCAGTCGGACGACGCCACGCGGCAGGCGTTCATGCAGAGCCACATGCAGGTCATGAGCCAGCTCATGCGCCAGCTGACCCCGGAGCAGCGCCAGGCGATGCTGGGTGGTGCGGGCGGCAACGTGCGCGTGTTTGTGTCGCCCGGTCCCAATGGCACCGGTCAGGCGATCCAGGTCCAGCGCATCGAAGAGATCAAGCAGCCGTAGCCAAGGCAGCCGCCCCGGCGCCGCGTCCTAACGCAGCGCCGGGGCGGATTGGCGCGTCCGGCACCCCGCCGCCCTCACTTGTCCCAGCCCATCTTCCCGTTGATCGAGATCGAGTAGGTCAACTGCCGCTCGTTCAGCATTGAGAAGAGCGCCCACAGCGTCTCCGCCGCGATCTCCCCCAGGATCAGGCCCACAGCCACCTGACGCAGTTTTTCGTAGCCCCTCAGGCCGTAGTAGCGGGTTACGAACACCTTGACGATCAGCACGATCAGCAGGCCGAACCAGTAGTAGTCCACCCCGAAGTTCATCGCCAGGGCGTACCCGGCCGGGTGCAGCCAGAACCCGGGGACGCGGAACCGGATGAAGTCCAGCGCGAAGACCACGGCGGCTCCCACCCCGACCGCCGCCATAGCGGACGGGTTCGGCGGGCGTGGGGACGTCTGGAGCGTGGTGACCACGCTCGCGACCTCATTGGGCACCCAGTCCGCGGGGGACCACCGGTAGGCGAGGTAGATGTGGGTAAGGAACCCGAGGCCGCTGCCCACCACCAACGCCAGCAGCAGCGCCACGAACATACCGCGCTGGGAAACGCCGGTGCGGTCCGCCAGATACAATCCCTCCATCAGAGTCGGCATCGGGTGCGTCCGGTGGATGCGGTTCATCATGTGGAATGAGGTCATCGTCCGCGTGATCATCTCCGGATGCGCCTGGAACCCCGCGGACCCGTGGAAGTCGATCACGAGCTGGTGTGGCCCCATGAACGCCATCTCGTGTGTCGGCGCCCCGAGCTGCGCCCGCAGGCGCGTCACAGCGACGCTAAAGGCGAGGAAGAGCGCCGTGTAGAACAGCACCCAGAGCGGCGGCAGCCCCATGAGCACCCCGACGCCGGCCAGCCCTGCGATACACAGGACGAGCAGGATCACCAGCACGCGGTACGGCACCGCCCCCTCGTCGCGCGCCGCGGCGTCATCGCCCGTCACCACCGCGCGCCACACCTTCTTCCAGTGCGGACGCGCCAGCCACATCGCCGACACAAACAGCCCCAGAAACGCCCCCCAGGACTGCTCCGAGAAGTACGGCGGGGCGGGCACCAGGCCGCCGCCCCCGAACACGCCCTGCTCGTTGCCCAGGCTGTAGGCGATAATCTGCTGCGCCTTGCGCACGAAGAAGAAGAACAGGAGCGAGAACAGCAGGTCGGTGGGCACGAAGAAGCCGAGCGCGGAGATAAACGGGAACAGCCCGATGGGCGTCTACCCGGTCTGGTTCCACGGCGGCGCCGAGAACCACTGGTTCATGTCGCCCAGGAACCGGATGTTGATGCGCGGGAGCGCCGGGTACAGGAACGACAAGCCGTTCAGCATGTCGATCGAGAACGTGGTCAGGAAGGCGCCCCACAGGAACCAACCGCGCCATGGCGAGCGCTGTCCCCCCTCGTCCGCGAGCGCCAGCGGGATCTGCACCAGGGGGAAGGCCAGCCTCTCCTGGTGGACCCACTGCTCACGCAGCAGCGCGTTGATGCACAGCATCGCCGTGGTCAGCAGCCCCAGGAGTCCCGTCCAGGCGATCACCTTGGGCATCCACAGGGGCAGCGCGGCCCAGAAGACGTCGAAGCCTCGCTTCCCCTTCGCAAAGTCCTGTAGCGGCGCGGCGTCCGTGAAGAAGAACCACTCGCTCAGGTGGGGCAGGACGCGCTCGCCCATGCGAGGGTTGCGCTCCTGAAACGCCGCGTATCCGTAGACCTGGGGGGCGATCATGTCCATCCACTCGCCGGACATGGCGCAGGCCACGGCAAGCATAGCGTACACCACCATGATCTCCGCACCGGAGAGCGCCAGACGCGGGAGATAGCGGCGCACGGGGACGTTCAGCGCCGCCAGGATCATGGTCAGGGCGACGGGCGGGACCATGAGCGAGAAGATGCGGTCGATGACCTGGTCGAGCGCCCAGTAGCAGCAGAAGGGAATCAGGAGCGCTCCGACCAGGAGGGGTCTCAGGATCGCGACCCAGGACCTCGTCGTGCCGGGGAGAGCAGCGCGGTTCATACGACGGGGTTCACCACCCCCGCCCCCATTTCCTACCCTTGCCCCTTCGAAGAGCTCCCCCTGGCGCCCGTGTCCCTCTCCTTCGCTTGCAAGAGAGGGGGACACGGGCGCTGCGTTCAGAACTTCCGGTGCGCGGAGCCTAGCTACGCGCCGCGAAGATGCGCGGAGGGTGCTCCCTGCTCTGCGTCCCGCTGCTCCGCCGGGAAGCCAGGATACGCCCCTTCGCCAATCAGGTCGGAGAAGGCGTTGCCTTCGTAGTCCAGGGGAAGGTCCACGCGCCCCCGCTGCTTGGCGCTCAGGTAGGTAGCGTAGATGATCTCGGTGGTCTTCAGGGCGTTGTCCACGTCGAGGAGCGGCTTCCGGCCGGTCTCCAGCGCGTCGATCAGGTCCGCAATCCCGCGGGTAATGGCCTTGTCACCGTGAATACCGCCCTCCATGGTCAGGAGGTCGGCGGCGCGCAACTCCGTGTCGCCCTTGCCCCGCACGCGGACGCTCGGGCTCTCGCCGTGGACCTCGATCGTGCCCTCGGTGCCGATCAGGCGGTTGGCGCAACCGACGATGTCGCTGGCCTCGTGCCCGGTGTAGAGCGTGCCGGTGACACCGTTCGCGAAGCGCATCACGCTCATCCCCTGGGTGTCGTGCGGGACGCCGTACACGTGCATCGGGCGCCGGGCATCCACCTGGCCGAGGACCCACGTCGCCGGCTCCTCGTCGTTGTAGAACAGGAACATGTTAATCCAGTGGGTGCCCCAGTCCAGCAGGTTCGGACAGGCGCCCTCAACCCGCTTTAGCTCGCCGATGACCCCGTCCTTGACGAGTTGGCGCGCGGTGTGGAACGACTCCAGGAACCGCCGCTGGTGGTCGAACGTGAGCTGCACGCCGCGCTCGGCGCAGACCGCGGCCATGCGCTTCGCTTCCCCCCAGGTCGGCGCCATCGGCTTCTCGCAGTGGATGGCCTTGACGCCCGCCTGGGCCGCGGCTTCGACCATGGACGCGTGCAATGCGGGCCAGGTGCAGACGGAGACGATGTCCAGTTCCGCCTCGGCCAGCATCTTCTGGTAGTCCGTATAGAGGTGGGCCTTGCCCTCTGCGTGTTCGTCGTTGAAGAGGCGCGCCTTCTCCTCCACGATGTCGCACAGGGCGACAATCCGGCACTTGCCGATGGCGTTGTAGCCCTTCGCGTGCGGGTGCGACATTCCCCACCCCGTCCACCCCTCGGTGTTGCGGGGCCGCCCCAGTCCGATGATGCCAACCCGAAGCTCTTTGTTTGCTGCGTCCATGCGATCCGCCCAGTCCTCGTTCCTTGAAGAAGTCTTGCGGTAGCCTTCGCCGCGCCTTGGAGAAAGCCCTGCACCGCGCACGATTTGGGAACCCGTTTGGCCAGGACGCGGTAAGGGAACGATGGCAGTGGACTCCCAGGCAGTTTAGCGGGAGCCCCTCGAAAAGAGGCCACAGCGGTTTTCATGGTGTTTCTCTCTCCCGAATCGACGCATGGCATCCGAAGAGCGCTAGGAGCGGCGGTGGGCCTGGCGGTTCTTTTGCTCGCCGGCGCCCCCCGAGCGGCCCAGGCGCAGACGAAGCCCGCCACGGCGGCTCCTTCCCCCGCCATTGAGGTCACGCTGCGAAATCCGCGGTACGAAGGTCCTCAGGCGTCCCGTGCCCTGGCAAAGCGGCTCGGCCTGGAGGCGGGGGCGGTGGTTCGGCCGACCTGCTTCCTGGACCCGGAAACGGCGCGCACGAACCGCGAGCGCTATATCCTCCTCGCGGTGCAGAAGGTCGAGGGCGGCTATGACGCCGTGAACCTCTACGACCGGGGCATCCTTTCCTGGGGCATGATGCAGTGGGCGGCGCACTCCAACTCGCTGCAGGAGGCGCTGTGGTACGTCAAGCAGCGCCTGATCGAGAAGAACAAGGCCCACCTGTGGGTCATGCTCTTCAAGGAGCAGGGATTGGACGTGCAGCGTCTGGACGGTACCGGCGCCCCCGCCTTCTACGTCGGTGGCACAAACCGCGTCACGGGCGTCACCTCCTGGCGGCCGGTCACCGGGATAGACGACCTGCGCGTGCTGTTCCGCGGCACAAAGACGCCGGGCAAGTACGACACGGCCACCATCACCCGCTGGGCGAAGGTCTTCGCCCGAGCGGGGCGCAACCCGGTGGTGCAGACGCTCCAGGAGGAGTGGGCCACGGCGCGGCTGCGGGCCTGCCTGGCGGAGAAGGTGACGGGCGGCCGGCCCGTGACGGATTACACCGGCGGCGACCTGTTCTCCGATGCCCTGTACTTCGCCTTCTGGACCAACAACCCCGCCGCCGCCCGGGAGCACTTCACCCGCGCCGTGGCGCAGGCGAAGGCGATCACCGGCGGCGAGCCGGACCCGACGCAGTGGCCCCCCGCTCTGTTCCCCTTCCTGCTGGAGACCACGGGCCGCCGCTCAACCTTCGGCACCTGGCCGAGTCGGACGGAGCAGGTAGCGGAAGTCATCGGGGCCGGGGGCGTCGGCCGCCAACTCGCGGCAACGCAGCTCGCCTCGCGCGGCTGGAACCTCGGCGCCCTGGGCCGCGGCACCGTCGGCCGGGCAGGGCGCGGGCAACTCTGGCGCCGCCCCGCTAAGCCGACGCCTTCGCCTTCACCCTCGCCAAAGGGAGAGCCCAAGCAGGAGGAGGAGCCGTCGCCTTCGCCGGCACCAGAGGGAGAGCCCTCACCCCCGGGTACCCTCCGGGTGCCTCTCCCGCCGCGGTAGAGGCACCCGGAGGGTACCCGGGGGTGAGGGCCCAAAAGCAGGGCCCTGCCCCTGAACCGTCGAAACTATCCGCATGTCCACGACGACTCCGCTTCCTGAACCGCGGCTTCTGCTCGGGCCTGGCCCGTCCCCCGTCCACCCGAAGGTGCTGGCGGCAATGAGCCGCCCCCCTATCGGCTACCTGGACCCGGAACTCTTCGAGATGCTGGGCACGCTACAGGATGGCCTGCGCTACCTTTTCCAGACCGAGAACCCGTATACCCTCGCGCTCACCGGCACCGGCATGGCGGGCATGGAGTTCTGCCTCGCGAACCTGATCGAGCCAGGCGAGACGGTGGTAGTGGCCGTGAACGGCTTCTTCGGCGGGCGCATGGCAGACATCTCCGCACGACTCGGCGCGAACGTCGTCCGGGTCGATCACGACTGGGGGACGCCCGTGGACCCGGCGCGCGTGGCCGAAGCCTGCGCCGCGGCGGAGAAGGTCGCGCTGGTCGGGTGCGTCCATGCGGAAACGTCCACCGGGGTCGAGTCGCCGTGCGCGGAGGTGGCGAAGGTCGCCCGCGATTGCGGCGCGCTGTTCGTGATGGACGCCGTGACCTCACTCGGCGGCATCCCGGTTCCCGTGGATGACTGGGGCGTGGATGCCTGCTATTCGGCCACTCAGAAGTGCGTGGGGTCGCCGCCGGGCCTCGCCCCCATTACCCTCTCGCCGCGCGCCTGGGAGAAGGTGCAGAAGCGCACAGCTCCCCTGCCGAACTGGTTCCAGGACGCCCGCCTGCTGGATGGCTACTGGCACCAGCGCCCTGCGACTTACCACCACACCGTCCCGGTGAATCAGTACTACGCCTTGATCGCCGCCCTAGACCTGATCCGCACGGAGACGTTGGAGGCGCGCTGGGAGCGGCACCGGGCGAGCAGCGCCCTGCTCTGGGCGGAACTGGAGGCGCTGGGCACCGGCTTCTCCCCCCTCGCCCCGGAGGCTCACCGCCTGCCGACGCTGAACGCAGTGCTCCTACCGGAGTCGCTGCACGGCGACGCCGAGGCAACGCTGCGCTCCCGCCTGCTTGCCGAGTTCGGCATCGAGATCGGGGGCGGGTTCGGAGACCTGAAGGGCAAGCTGTGGCGCATCGGTCTGATGGGCCATGGCTCGGAAGCCCGCAACGTCTACGCGCTCTCGGGCGCGCTCCGTGCTCTCCTGTCGTGACACCGCCGCCGGGTTTCCCTCTCCGCGCCGCCATGGTAGATAAAGGACGGAGGAAACCAGGCGTTCATGAGACGATTTCGATTTCCGCAGACGGCGGCAACACTACTGGTTGTCGCCGTTGTTGCGTTTTTTCCCGCCGCGGGGCGGGCGCAGGAACAGCAGGGTGGCGCGGAGCCGCCGCCCCCCACCACCGTTCCCGAGCAGCCGCCCGCGGAACAACCGGCGCTCGACCCGGAAGCCGTCGCTGAGAAGCTGAAGGTCAAGATACTTTTCACGGACGGCGTCAAGACCGTCGCCATCCCACGCGCGGACCTCGGGTTCAAGGTCGTTTCCCTGGAGCCGGTCCGGTTCGAGGTGGATCGCGCCCCGCTCAAGCGAGCGCTGGAGGCGCAGGCGGACGTGTTCAAGGCCGAAGCGCGTAACGCCAAGCCCTATACGTTCAAGGGAGAGTTTCATCTGGACCCGGGCCAGCACGCGCGGGCGCTGAACGTTCCCACCACCGCGGAGCTGTTCGCCCGCGCCGTGGAGAAGGACGCGAGCACTGTACGCTGGCAGGTCACGCTAAACAAGACCCCGCCGGCCCTCACGGCGGAGGCTCTGGAGGGCATCGACGGCGTACTGGCGTCCTTCTCGTCGGTGGCGGCGAAGAACGCGAGCCGGGACAACAACATCGCGGTCGCGGTGGCGTCCATCCACGGGATGGTGCTCAAACCCGGCGAAACGTTCTCGCTCAACCAAACGGTGGGTGAGCGGACGAAGGCCCGCGGCTTCCAGACGGCTACGGTGTTCGTGAACGCAAAGCCCGTCCCGGGGGTCGGTGGGGGCGTCTCGCAGGTTACGGGCACGCTGTTCAACGCCGCGGCGCTCGCGGGTCTGACGATCGATGAGGTGAACCCGCACTCCCGCCCCGTGGCGTACCTGCCGCTGGGACGCGACGCGACGGTGGCCTACGGCGATAAGGACCTGCGCTTTACCAACAACACGGACGCGCCGATCTACATTACGTACACCTTCCGGAACCAGACGCTCAGCGTCACGCTGTTCGGCAAGAAGACTCCCGGCGAGCAGATCAGTCTGCGCCCGAGCATCCAGCGCCTCGGTCCCGGTAAGATCAACGCCCAGTTGTACCGCATCGTGAAGCAGGACGGGAAAGTCATCTCGAAGTCGCGCCTCTTCTCACACGCATACCGCTGGCAGCCGGGAACGTAGGCGGGAATCCCCGTAGGGGGTGGCATTGTTGGCGCCAACAATTCCACCCCCTACGGGAACTGACACGGTGCCATACTGTCTATAGAGGACGGCGAGACGCGACGCCGCGCGCCGGACAGGAACGATCTCTTGCGAACACGACCGAACAGGCGGCTGGCTCCCTCGGGCGCCCCCGCGACGCCAGATGAGGCGACAGAGCCCGCGGGCGGGCCGGACGAACGGAACCCCTGGGCGCCGAACGAGGAGGAAGAGGAGCCGGCAGGAAGCGCAGCGGGCGCCGACAGCCGCCGCGGCGGCGCGCACATCCTGCACGGGGATATCCACAAGGGCGTCCTGATGGTGGCCCTGCCGTCGGTCGCCACCATGCTCCTCCAGACCACCAACCAGTTCCTGGACCGGTTCTTCATCGGCAAGCTGGAGGCGGGACCGGAAGCCCAGGCGGCCATGACCATCTCGAACTCGCTGATGTTCGCCCTGATGTCGGCGGCCATGGCGATCTCGGTGGGCACCACGGCGCTGGTAGCGCGCTCCATCGGCGAGGGGGATATCAAGCAGGCGGAGAAGGCAACGCAGCAGTCCCTGGTGCTCGGGGCTCTGGTTGCTCTGGTTATCGCCCTGCCGATCTGGTTCGCCCGCTACCCGATCCTGGCCGCGATGGGGCTGGCGGAGTCCGCGCGCGACCTTGCGGCACGGTACCTGGGCATCAGCGTGCTCGGCCTGCCGTCGCTGTTTCTCATGCTCATCCTGAACGGCACGTTCCGCGGGCTCGGGGACACCGTTCGGCCGTTCTGGGTAACCCTCTGCGCCAACGCCGTCCACGCAGGCTTCAACTACCTGCTCATCTTCGGAAAGTTCGGCTTTCCAGAGCTCGGGCTGCCCGGCGGCGCGGTGGCACTCCTGCTCTCCCAGGTCGTTTCCGTCATCCTGTATGGCATCTTCCTGCTACGCTCGCCCCTGCGGCACCTCCCGGTCTCCGTGCGGCTTGCCGTGGACTGGGCAAAGCGAATCGGGAAGATTGGGCTTCCTGCGGCCGGACAGCAGCTCATCCGCGTTGGCTCCATGCTGGCGTTCCAGGGGCTTCTGGCCCGATCGGGTGCGGGGGACGCCGCGGTTGCGGCGCTTGGCGTGGGTCTGGTGTCTGAATCCATCGCCTTTATGCCGGGCTTTGGATACTCCATCGCGGCGTCGGCGTTCGTTGGCCAGAACCTCGGTGCGCGGCAGGTGGACCGGGCGAACGCGGGGGCCTGGGCGGCCACCTGGCAGGCCATCGGTGTCATGACCCTGATGGGCGTGGTCTTCTATGTCTTCGCAGAGCCGTTTGCGCGCCTGTTCCTGCCGCACATCCCCGGCGAGAGCGTAGCGCGGGCGGAACAGGTGGAGGCCACGGTCGCGCTTGTGGTCGCCTATCTGCGGGTCGCGGCCATCTCAGAGCCGTTCCTGGGTCTGGGCATGGTCCTGACCGGTGCGCTCCAGGGAGCGGGCGAGACGGTCAGCCCGACCGCCGTCACGGTGCTGACGATGGTGGTGTTCCGCCTGCCGCTGGCGTGGTTCCTGCTGAACCACTACGGCACCACCGGCGGATGGTGGGCGATGTCTCTGTCTACCATCCTGGCCGGCGTCCTCATGGTCTGGCTGTTCCGGCAGGGGAAGTGGCGCACTATCAAGGTGTAGCAGCGCGCGCGCGCTTCCCCACCCGGCCCCGTCACGCCCGCAGGGCTTCCCGGCCGTACCTCCGGACGAATGGCTGGGTTTACGGGTTGATGAAGCCCTGGCGATAGGCGTAGACGGCGGCCTGGGTACGGTCGGCGAGGTGCAGCTTGGAGAGGATGTTGCTCACGTGCGACTTGACCGTCTTCTCCGAAAGCGTGAGACGCTTCGCGATCTGGGCGTTGGTCAGGCCGTCCGCGATCAGACGGAGGACTTCGATCTCCCGAAGGGTCAGCGGGGTACCGTGTTCTGGGGTGGCAGTTCCCAGACTGTCGCCGGTCGACCCGACGGACGGGTTCGGGGTAGCGCCGGGAACTCGGCTCGTTCGATTATCAGCGGAAAATGACATCTTCATAAATAGTATTGGCAGGCGTGCGCCTGTCCTGTAATCCCTGTCACATTCCCGGCATTGCTGACAGCCTTTCGGGGACGCCAGCCGCTCCGACAGCGTATTCTCTGATACACTACGTTCAGTCTGGCCTTTCCCGCAAGTACCGTGTGGAGGGACGCCCCGTCCTTCCCCGGCAGGAGACACTGTGCCCGCCGGAATCTCGTTCGAACAGCCCTGGTTTCTGCTTGGCCTGCTCCTGCTGCCCCTGCTCTGGTGGACGGCCCGGCGCGGCGCCTCCCTGGTGGATCTGGACGACCGGCGGCGCACCGTCGCGCTGACCCTGCGCCTCGTGATCGTCGCCTCCCTGGTGCTGGCCCTTTCCGGGATGCGCCTGGTCAAGTCCTCAGCCGCCAACTGCGTCCTCTTCGTGATCGACGCCTCATACTCCATGAGTCGCGCCGACCGCGACCGCGCCCTGGAGTTTGTGAACCAGTCCGTGCGCAACATGAAGGGGCAGGACCGGGTCGGCGTGCTGACGGTGGGCGCGGACGCGCGCCTCGCCTACCCGCCCGAGGAGAAGGCGAAGGTCGTCGCCGATATCTCCATCCCGGATGGCTCCCAGACCAACCTGGCGCGCGGCGTGGCCGTCGCCCTCTCCTACTTCCCGGAGAACACCGCCCGGCGCATCGTGCTGGTGACGGACGGCAACGAGACCACCGGCTCGGTGATCGAGGCCGCCCGCTCCGCGAAGGCGGACGATGTGCCAATCGACGTGATACCGCTGGGCAAAGCGCCCGACCGGGAAACCCTGCTGGAGCGGATGCAGACGCCCGCCCTGGCGAAACGCGGCGAGACCTTCCCGGTGAACGTCGTCGCCAACTCGCTCCGGGGCGGCACGGGGACGCTGAAGTTGTACCGCAACGGCAAGTACGTTGGCGAGCAGAAGGTGAGCCTCAAGCCGGGCAAGAATATCCTCAGGACGCAGGATAAGACGGACACCCCAGGGTTCTACACCTATGAGGCGCGTTTGGAGACGGCCGAGGGTGAGGACACGGTGCCGGAAAACAACCGGGCCGTCTCGTTTGTAAAGGTGCAGGGGCGGCCGAAGATCCTGCTCGTGCGCGCCGACGACGGCCTGGCGCTGCCGGATGACTACCTCCCGCGCGCCCTGAAGGCGCAGAACGTGGATGTGGAGATCGGGACGCCCCGCTCACTCCCCACACAGGCCGCGCAGCTCCTGTCCTACGACGGCATTATCCTTTCCGATGTTCCCGCGGAGGCTCTTTCGCCCGCGCAGCAGCGCGCCCTCCAGAACGCGGTGCGCGACGTTGGCCTGGGTCTGACCATGATCGGGGGCGACCGCTCGTTTGGCGCGGGGGGCTACTTCCAGACCCCCGTCGAGGAGGCGCTACCGGTCGAGATGGATGTGCGCAAGATGCGCCGCTTCCCGGGCGTCGCTCTGGCGCTTGCCATCGACTACAGCGGGTCCATGCAGAGCGCGCCCCAGAGCGGCGGCTCGCAGAGTAAGATGGACCTCGCCCAGGAGGCCGCCCACCGCTCCGTGGATGCGCTCAGCCCGCAGGACCAGGTCGGCATCCTCGCGGTGGACACCCAGGCGACCGTGGTTGTGCCGCTCCAGTACGCCACGGACAAGAAGAGCATTCACGCGGGCATCGGGGCGATCTACGGCGGCGGCGGCACCGACATGTCCAGCGGCGTGCGCGCCGGCTACGCGATGCTGGAGAAGGCGGACGCCCGCGTCAAGCACGTCATTCTGATTACCGACGGCGAAACCGCGCCCTTCGACTACCGCGAAATCATCGCCAACTACCGGGCGAAGAAGATGACGTTCACGCTGGTCGTGATGGACGAAGGGCAGTCCGCCGCCTCCCTGGACCCGCTGAAGAAGATCGCCAAGGAGACGGGGGGGCGGTACTACTTTGTCCGTGACGCCTCCGAGATCCCGAAGATCTATACCCGCGAGGTGCAGACGATCTCGAAGCCCCCCATTCTGGAGGAGCCGTTCCAGCCGCGTATCGCCTCCGCCGGGAGCCCCCTGCTCTCGGGCATCGACTGGAGCAGCGCCCCGCCGCTGCTCGGCTATGACGTTGTGGTCTCCCGACCGACCGCCGAGGTGGCGCTTACCAGCCACAAGGGCGACCCTGTGCTTGCCACCTGGCAGTACGGCCTCGGGAAGTCGGTCGCCTTTACCAGCGATGCCAAGAGCCGCTGGGCAGCGCAGTGGCTCGGCTGGGGTGGCTACGCCCCGTTCTGGGCCCAGGCAGTGCGCTGGAGCATGAAGCGCCCGGAGCAGGGCTCGTACCAGAGCGGCGTCGAACTGGTCAACGGCAAGGGCCGAATCACGGTAGACGCTGTGGACGAGAAGACCGGGCGCTACGTCAACTTCGTGGATGCTCGGGCGCGCGTGGTCAGCCCCGATGGCTCGGCGCAGACGGTACGCCTGGAGCAGACCGGCTCGGGCCGATACGAGGGCACGTTCGACGCCGGCAAGACGGGCGCGTACGTTGCAACCGTCGAGCAGAAGGGACCGGACGGGAAGACGCGCACCGCCAGCGTGGGCCTCGCAATCCCCTACTCGCCGGAATTTTCCACGCTGTCTCCGAATCTCTCGCTCTTGAACCGTGTCGCTGACCTCACCGGCGGCAAAGTGCTGACGAACGGAGAAACGGTGTTTCAGGACCGGCGTGTGCGCCGCCTGCCGGTGCCGCTCGCGCTCCCGCTCCTGACGTTCGCCCTGCTGCTGTTTCCGCTGGACGTAGCGAACCGCCGCCTGGTGCTGGGCTCCCGCCAGACCGCGGAGGCGGTCGCCGCGGCGAAGGCGAAGTGGGCGGAGAAGCAGGCCGCCCGCCGCGAGGCGGAGCGGCACCGTATGATGGCCAGTACCGCCTCCGTGGGACGCCTGATGGACCGCAAGGCCCGCCTCCAAGCCGACGACGAAGAGGCCGACAGCGCCCGCCCCCTCGGCCCCGTGGACGCCCCGGCGCGCGGCGCCTCCGCGGCTGCCCGCCGTACGGCAGGCGATCCCCCCGCCGCCCCCACCTCTCCCACCGAATACCGCTCCCGCCTCATGGACGCCAAGAAGCGCGCCGCCCGCGAAGCCGAAGACGAGTAGGCCGGCGCGGCCGAGCGGTGTGAACCCGCGTAGAGGCCGCGCTCGCCGGGTAATACGTCGGTAGGTAGCGCTCGCCTCCGGCGGCCCCACGGCAGCGGCCCCGGCAGAGCGGCGATCGAGGAGTACGATCATGTTACGACAGGTGGAGAGTCGGGAGGAGCGGCGCAGGCGGCGGGCAAATTGGTGGCCTCTCCTGATTGCGGCGGTGTTTCTTGGCAGCCTCGTCTTCGTCCTCTCGCAGGCGGTACAGACCAACGAGCCCCGGCGTGCCGGGGTGAACGATCCCGCCGCCGCACACACCACTCTTGCCCACTACGATGACTCGCTCCGGAGCCGGTACGGCACCGCCCCCGGCAGCAACGCCAGCGAGCGCGGTAGGAATGTAGAGACCGCTCTCCAGACCGGCACCGCGGTCTCCGGCATTGACGCCGCCGCGCCGTCCGACAGGGCCGCCGGGGCGGCGCCAGCGCCGACAACCGTTCCGTAAATCACGGAGAAAACACGGCGCGTCCGCCCCGGGGCGCGCCGTTCGTTCGGCCGCCTCCTCACGCCCGACGCCACCGCCGCACACAAGGTATAATACGCTGGCATAAACGAGACACGACAGTCTACAGTTTAAGGAGTGGCGATTCTTTGGAGACGTTGCCTCCGGGCAAGCTGCGGTTTATCCCCCTGGGCGGGGTAGGCGAGATCGGGAAGAACATGTACGTCTATCAGGTTCTGGACCAGATCCTGATAGTCGACTGCGGGCTGAAATTCCCCGACGACGACATGTTCGGCGTAGATGTGGTGGTCCCGGATGTCCGCTGGCTGCTGGAGCGCGCCGATGCGATCCAGGCTATCGTCATCACGCACGGGCATGAGGACCACATCGGGGCGCTGTCCTACATCCTCCCTCAGATCAACGTGCCCGTGTACGCCCCGCGGCTCGCGGTCGGGCTGGCCAAGGGCCGCCTCGCCGAGCGGCGCATCCTGAACAGCGTCACCCTGCGCGAGTTCACCAGCGATGACATCCTGCGGCTCGGGCACTTCACGGTCGAGCCGATCCAGGTGTCGCACTCCATCCCGGACTCCTACGCGCTGGCGATCCGCACGCCTGCGGGGACGTGCATCCACACCGGCGACTTCAAGTTCGACCAGACGCCGGTAGACGGGCGCCTGTTCGACGTCCCGAAGCTCTCCCGTATCTCCGAGGAGGGCGTTCTGGCGCTGATGTCGGACACCACCAACATCGAGCGGCCCGGCTTTGTCCCCTCGGAGCGGATCGTTGGGCAGACGTTCGATCGCATCTTCCGGGAGGCGCCGGGCCGCATCATTGTTGCGTCGTTCGCCAGCCAGATCCACCGCATGCAGATGGCGGTGGACTCCGCGCGCAAGGTTGGCCGCAAGATCGCTGCCGTCGGCCGCTCCATGGCCAACAACATGGACATCGCCTCGTCGCTCGGGTACCTCAACATCCCCGAGGGCACGCGCATCCGCAGCGAGGACATCGGCCAGTACAAGCCCGAGCAGGTGGTCATCCTCACCACCGGCTCCCAGGGCGAGCCCCTGGCGGGCCTGTCGCGCATGGCGAGCGACGACCACCGGCAGGTACGTATCCAGGACGGTGACACCATCATCCTGTCCGCTACCCCCATTCCGGGCAATGAGGACGCAGTCTGGCGGGTGGTCAACCGCCTGGTGGCACGCGGCGCGAACGTCATCTACGACGCCCTGGCGCCGGTCCACGTATCGGGCCACGGCAATGCGGAGGAGCTGAAGCTCGTCCTGAACATCGTCAACCCGCAGTACGTGGTGCCGGTCCACGGCGAACACCGGATGATGTCGCTCTACGCCCGCACGGCTGAGGAGATGGGCTGGCTCAAGGAGGATATCTTCCGCCTGGAGATCGGCGACATGCTGGAGATGGACGCCGACTTCGGGAGAGTCGTGGACCGCGTCCCGAGCGGGTCCGTACTGGTGGACTCGTCGGGCACTGCGGGCATCCATGAGGTCGTGCTGCGGGACCGGCAGCACCTCGCCGAGGACGGCTTCGTGGTGGTGGTGGTCGCGCTCAACCAGGAGACCGGCGAAATCGTCTCCGGACCGGAGATCCTGTCACGCGGGTTCGTCTACCTGGACCACAGCGAGGACCTCATCAACGAGGCGCAGGACCACGTCCGCGACATGCTCAAGAACCTCCCCGGCGATGGCCCGCGCGAGATCGAGACTATCCAGTCCGAGATACGCACCTCGCTCAAGAAGTTCTTTGACAAGCGGACCAACCGCCGCCCGATGATCCTGCCGCTGCTGATGGAGCTATAGTAGTCGCCGCGGGGCGTTCGGGAACGCCCCGTGCGAGGAGAATGCCCCGATGGCCGTCCGCGGCTCACGACCACTCCTCCCGTCCACGACGCGCCTTGTGTCAGGCGCCCTTCTCGGCGCGTTGTGGGCTGGCCTGGTGGGGTGGACCTGGCACACCACCAGTTCTCCCCGCCGCGGCGGCGTCCTCCTGTACCTGCACTGCTTCATAGCCGTATTAGCAGTGCGCTCTTTCGGTCCCGCCTTACTGCGGGCGTTGCGCGATCGCCCCGAATGGCGCGGCCAGATCGGCGAAGTCTCTTCGTACGTGAGCGGCTTCGCCTTCACGCTCTTCATGCTCGGCCTCCAGTACGGGCATGTTCTCCCCTCTTTCGGTGATGACGCCCGCGCCTTTCTGGCCGTTGTCGTGATGGCCGTTTATGTTCTTGGTCTCATCCTCGCCGTTTTCTTCGGTTTGAGCGCGCAGGAACACCGGGCCGGTCAGCACGCCTTAAGAAACAGCATCCTCTGGATGGCCGCCCCTGTCGTGTCCACGTTCGTCAACTGCGTGTTCTCCCCGTAGACGGAGCCGGGTCGGGGCAGCAAAAAGCCCCACCACAGGTGTGGCGGGGCTTGTGTCCGTCGTCAGGCAGCAGCTTTGAGGGTCCGGCTGACCACGGCCATCGCCCGCGACTGGAGCGACGCCGCCAGGGCGGCCGCCCTGCGCACCTGTGCCTGCGCCTCGTCATACTGTGTATGGACAGACAGCAGGCGCTCCGCGATCTCCTCCCCCGACGCGGAGTGGATCTCTAGCTTCCACGCCCCCAGCCCCAGGTCCGGGTACATCTGCCCCTTCCAGGTGTCTTCAGGCTGCCGCAGGTAGATCCCGGGCCGGTCGTTCGCATTGGCGATGATCGGAGAATGGCACTCCATGCTGATGACCGCCCGCGCCTGCCGGTAGACGGAGGCGGCCTCGTCGGTGAGCCAGTAGCGGTCCATAGGAACGACCTTCTCCTTCACATCCGCGGGGAGCGGGTCATAGAGGTAGGGCCGGAAGAGGTCCACCTGGTAGGTCATCTCCGGGCACAGGAGCACCTTGAGCCCGGTCTCGCGTACCCAGGCGGTGATCGCGGTTCGCATCTTTTCGTGGTCCGATGCGACGTACTTCTGGTTCACCTCCTTCTTCCGGGCCGCCTCCTCAGAGTGCGGCTTGCCGTCGGGGAGGAGTTCCCAGTACGGGGTGATTCGGAGGCGAGGGATGGCACACAGGAACCGGTCCGGCTCCAGTCCCGCGCTCTGAAGGAGTTTCCGGGCGGCGGCCTCGTTGCGCAGGTCCAGCGCGAACGTCGCGTCCGGCGCGAACTCCATGTGCTGGCAGCGGATGCCAGCCTGCCGAATCGCCGCCAGGGAGCGGGTCTCGCGGGTAAAGACGAACGCCGCGCCTTCCAGAATCCGCCGGACGCTGTTGGGCAGGACCGGCTCCTGCTGGTCGGGCACGCCAATCACCACCCCGATAGATGCGCCAAAGATACCGTACGGCTTGCCGGTCGTTTCGCGCCAGCGCTCCAGATCACCGCTTTCGTTGATGCCGGAGCCGGAGCCGTGGAGCCATAGCGAAGCCTCCGCCATGGCCGCTTCGATCGTGGGATCGTCCGACCGGGGCTCGGGGTTGTGCCACGTTGACGCATCGCGGACAATGCGCAGGCGCGGGAACCGCTTCCGAAGCATCGGCTCGACGCCCCGGTCCAGGCTCTTAGGCCACAGGATGACGTTGGCGTCCGGCAGGTGCTTCTCCAGCAGGCGCAGGATACCGGGCGTGTGCGCGATATCTCCGATGTTGATGGTCTGCCAGCCCGAGCGCAGCAGGATGGTCTGCCCCTGCGCCCGCCCGGCATCGCGGAAGGTGTTGTTCATAAGGAGATGGGATGTGTCGCTCAAGAAATGAAAGCCCGGAGAACGCGCTGCGGGCGCGCCCTCCGGGCTTTCCGGCACTGGCGCAGGCGGGTTACTCGGTGCCGCGCTTGTAGTCCGCGCGCCGCCCGATCATCGACTTGTAGTTCTCCCACTTGGCATGGCCGTCCGTGAAGACGACGTTGGCGCCGCCGTTGTGGCGCATGCAGGCGTCGATGTTCGCGTCCGGTGCCAGGTACGGCTGGCCGTTGTTGGGAACAAGGCCCGGGCAGTCGTTACCGATGCGGAGCCGGTTGAAGAGGCCCGGGCGGAAGATACGCTGATCCTGCGGGACCGTGGTGTCCTCGTAGGCCTGGAAGCCGTAGACACCCGCCGTGTGGCCGTCACCGATCCAGTAGGTGGTGGCCGGGAACCGGATCTCGTTCATCGGGATGGCGTTCAACTGGTCATACAGGTGAGCGTTCTGCGTGTAGCTCATCGGGACGGGCTTGCCATAGCCGCCGCCCGGGGCATAGGGGTTGACCGTGCCGTTGTCGCTGTACCCCTGCCGCGGGTTCGGGTCGTTCGGGCAGGAGAAGACGTCAATGTTCTTGACGTAGGGGTAGAGCTGCAGGGGCCAGGCGACATAGCCCTGGAAGATGCGGCCGTCCGGAAGCGGGTAGCTGACGGTGGTGGCGCCGGTGCCCGACTTGCGCTGCGGAAACGCCTCGTCGTAGTCCTGCAGGTACATCATGCACCCGGTGCCCAGCTGCTTGAGGTTCGACAGACACGCGGCCTGCCGCGCCTTGGCGCGGGCCTGAGCGAAGACAGGGAACAGAATCGCGGCCAGGATCGCAATAATCGCGATGACGACGAGAAGCTCGATGAGGGTGAAGGCGGAGGTCGTCCTCACTTTGCGGCGCTGCGGGTTCAGAGACGGGTGAATCATCTTCGTTTCCTTACTGGGCAGGGACTGCCTGCTTCCTGAGATTCCAGAGGGCGAACGCGCTAGGACGCGGCCCCAAGAGACGCGGTAGAGCGTCGGACGTTGAGTTTGGTTGGCAGCGTGACGAGTTCCGGGACTTCCTTCCCGGCGATCAGGCCGGTCAGCATCTCGACGGCGCGCGCCGTCAACTCCGGCAACGGGTTACGGACGCTGGTGAGTTCCATCGCCTCCGCAATGATGCCGCTATCGAAGCCCACGACCGAAAGGTCTTCGGGCACGCGGATTCCCTTCCTCCGGGCCGCCGGGACCAGGAGAGCCGCATAGCTGTCGTTACGGCAGAAGACAGCCGTCGGCGCGTCCGGAGCCTGCGACTCTATCCACTCCAGCAGCGGTTCCCAATCCTGCTCCAGGCCGTCGGACGGCAACCCGTGCCTCTCCATCGTCTCCAGCCATCCCTGGCGCCGCTCCCTGTCCGCCCGCGTCAGCCCGGGGCTGGCGTACGCGATGCGGCGGTGGCCCAGCGAGATCAGATGCTCGACCGCCTGCGTGGCGCCGGCGGCGTTGTCTGCCGTGACACGCCGCAGGGCGTAGCCGGAGCCCACCGTCACGCAGGGAAAACCGGTCCCGTAAACAGCGCGTGTGAACGCCTCGTCCATGATACCGACCAGCAGCAGACCATCGACGCGGTTATCCGTTACCTCGTCCGGAGGCGGCGGGTTGGTGACATCATAGGCGATCGTGGTGAGCCGCAGACCGGCGGCGGACGCCGCCTGCGTGGCGCTCAGGAGCACTCCCAGCAGATAGCTCGCCCCAAGTTCCGAGTCCTGTTGGCCCGCCTCGATGTTGACCACGATGCCGATGCTGCCGGTCTTGCCGTGCGAGAGCGCCGCCGCGAGGCCGTTGCGTCGGTACCCCAGTAGTTTGGCCGCGTTCTGGACGCGCGTCCGCGTCTCCTCGGGGATCGAGAAGTTGGGGCGGTCGTTGAGGACGAACACCGCAGTCGTCTTGGAGACGCCCGCCGCCGCCGCCACGTCGCGCAGGGTTGGCCGTGATTGTCGTTCTTGTCGCACCGACATGAGTCTTTTGGTCAACCGGGTTACTAACCCGGTTTACTACAGCCCAACTATACCACTGATTTTTCGATCTGCAACAAAGTTCTTCGCCGGTCGGGCACAAAAATCGTCCGACCGGCGGTACGATAAGGCGATATGGAACCAGTCTCTCTGCCGCGGACGCGGCCTTCCCGGAGGCGCCGCCTGGCGGGTGCCCTCTTCTTGCTCCTGACCGCGACCGCCGGGGGGGCTGCCCTTTCCGGAGGCGCCGCGCCACAGGGCGCCGTCACCCGAGACCCCGCCCTGTGGCCGTTCAGCGCCGACTCGCCCTGGAACATGCCCCTGGGGAAAGATGCCAAGTTCGCCGACACGTCCGACCCGGCCACGGCGGACGTGCTGCGGGGTAATGCACGGGTGAACGCGAACAACGGGTGGTCCCACCCGGTCTACCGGGCGAAGGCCGACGACCCCCTGACCACCTGGACCGACGTGCGTGGAAAAGTGGTCTCCTACCTGCCGGCCGAAAAGGGACAGGAGAGCCTACAGGAGCGCGTCCCCGCCGACGCCACGCCGGCGGAGGGGAACGGCAAGTGGGACCGCCATATGCATGTGGTCGCCCCCGATGGGAAATCCCTGATCGAAGGGTTCCGGGTGCAGCGCCCCGCCCCCACCTCCCTGACGGCGCAGGTCTATCGCACGGACCTGCGGGGCACCGGCATCGAAAAGGGCGGCACGCGCGCCTACGGCGGCTCGGCCATCGGCGGCCTGATCCGGGTCCACGAGATGCAGGAGCGGCGCATCCCGCACGCTATCGCAGTGGCGATGGGAGACGGACAGCTTGGCAAGGCCGGGCAGGGCAGCCCCAACAGCCCAACGTTCGACCAGTCGTTCGTGTGGCCCGCCACCTGGACGGACGGCTTCGCCTACAAGCAGCCCGGGTCCGTGCGCATGGGCATGCTGTTCGCCATCCCCCGGTCAGTGGACCTCAACAAGCTCGGCCTGAACCCCGACGCCCTCGCGGTCGCCCGCGCCATGCAGGAGTACGGCGCCTACGTGGTGGACTACGGCGCCCCGACCATCATCTACATGCAGCCGGGCGTTCCCGAGAGCGCAGTACAGAACGTCAAGGCGCAGGCCGACATCATCAAGAACCAGCTGCGCCGGGTCACCAATGTCACCCGGGAGAACTGGGAGACGTGGCGCGCCAGCGGGCAGGGTATGGGCGGCGGCAGCCCTGTGGTCCCGTTCGCCCCGCCCTTTGCCGGCGATTGACCGTGACGGCAGAGGGGGGCGCGGGGGCGGTGGGTACAATGACCCTGACATGGAAAACGCCGCTGAACTCGAGATCCCACCCGCCGCTGCCGAACTGACGCCGCAGGAACAGGACCTGCTGGCCCGCGCTCGCCGCATAGCCGATACCGTTCTGGAACCCAACGCCGAGCGCTACGATGCCGCGGCGGAGTTTCCCTTCGCCAATCTGGACGCCCTGGCCGCGGAAGGGCTGGTGGGCGTCACCACGCCCCGCGACTGGGGAGGACAGGGCGCCTCCACCGGGTTTCAACGGGAGTTTGTGGAGACGCTGACCGCGGCCTGCGGCACGACCTGGTTCATCCTGACCCAGCACCTGGGCTCCTGCTCGCAGATCGCCGGGAGCGAGAACCCCACCCTGCGGGAGCGGTTCCTGCGGGATATGGCGGCGGGGAAACACTACGTCGGTGTCGGGTTCGGGCACCTGCGCCGCCCGGAGCCCATGCTCCGGGCAAAGGAGACCCCGGGCGGCTGGGTCCTGAATGGTGTCGCGCCGTGGGTCACCGGCTGGCCCGTGCTGAAAGGGGTCATCTTCGGCGCGGTGCTGGAGGACGGAGAGCGGCACCTGTATGCCTACGTCCCCACCAACCACCCGAACCTCCTCTCCTCGGAGCCGCAGGCCCTCTGCGCCATGGGAGCCTCCGCCACCACAGAGGTACGCCTGGAAGATGTCTTCGTTCCGGAGTCGGACTTCGTGCGGTTCTCGTCCCGCGCGCAACTCATGGCGGGCGACGAAAAGAACATCGCGGCAGTTCATGCACCGCCGCTCGGGTGCGCGGTCGGGTCGCTGCGCCTCCTGCGCGCCATCGGCGAGAAGAAGCGCCTCGCCCCCATCCAAGAGGCGGCGGACGCCCTGGAGCAGGAGATCGCTGCCTGCCGCGCCGAAGCGCGGCGATGGGCGGACGGCCCCAAAGACATCCCCGAGTACAAGCCGAACGCCCTGAACGCCCGGGCCTGGGCGATCGAACTGGGGGTACGGGCGGCGCATATGACCGTCGCGGCGGCGAGCGGGGCCGCGAACGCGCTCTCGCACCCGGCCCAGCGCCGGTTCCGCGAGGCGATGTTCTACACCGTCACCGCGCAGACCGCCGATATCCAGGCAGCGACCCTGCGGCGCCTCAGCTGCTGACCGTAGTCGCCCCCCCGACAGAGCACGGCCCGCCTCCGATAGATTCGGAGGCGGGCCGCGACGTTTCCGGCGGATGTGCTTAACTTACGGCGCGGGAACCGGCAGCGCATCCATCGCCGCAGGCGCGGCCGAATTCCCCGGAGCGCCCGGTCCCGTGGGCGCCGCAGTCCCCGACGTGGATCGCGTCGACGATGCGGTGGGAGCTGCCTCGCCACGGCTGAACGCCGGGGAGAAGGCGGGCACCGGGATAACGCCCAGCAGCAGCGTGGCCGCGGCTGCGATCAGGGCAGCGGTCTTCGCGCCGCCTCCCAGCGTCTCCGAGAAGTCGTTCACGGCCGGCCGGAAGTACATCGTGACGATGATGTTCAGGTAGTAGTAGACGCCGATCACGCTGGTTAGCAGGCCGAGGACCGCGAGGCCGGTGTAGCCCGAATTGACCGCGCTCAGGAACAGGTAGAGCTTCCCAAAGAAGCCCGCCGCGGGCGGTATGCCCGCCAGAGACAGCATGAACACCGCCATCACCGCGGCCGCCCCCGGCTGCTGGCGCGCGAGGCCGGCGTAGTCCTGAATGTTCAGGAACTCCCGTCCGTTGCGGCGGCTGAGCCAGATGACCATGGCGAACGCGCCGAGGTTCATGAACGTGTACACGAACAGGTAGTACAGAACCGCCCCCTGCGCCACCGAGCGTGCCTCGTCCATCTCGTTACCGCGCAGCCCGACGGCGCCGGTCGCAAGAACCCCGAGGAGGATGTAGCCCGCGTGCGCGATGGACGAGTAGGCCAGCATTCGCTTGATGTTGACCTGCCGCACCGCAAGGACGTTACCCACGATCATGGTCGCCGCGGCGAGGCCCCACAGAACGCTCCGGTACGGCCCGGTAGCGGCCTCCGACGGCAGAAGGATCTGATAAACGCGCAGGAACGCCGCGAAGGCGCCGGCCTTTGCTCCGGCCGACATGAAGGCGGTGACGCTGGTGGGCGCGCCCTCATACACATCCGGCGCATAGGAGTGGAACGGGACGATAGCCGCCTTGAACCCCAACCCCACGATCAGCAGGGCGATACCCGCCACGAAGATGGGCGAGCTGGCGAGCGGGGTCGCGGTGCTGGCCGTATCTCGCAGCGCCATCGCGATGGTGTAGAAGTTCGTCAGGGACGCGTTCTTCTCCACCTCCGTCTGCACGGTCAGAAGAGAGGTCCCCACGGCCCCGTACACCAGCGCCGTACCGAACATCAGGAAGCCCGAGGCGAAGGCGCCGAGCAGGAAGTACTTGACCGCCGACTCTTCGGAGCGCAGTTCGCGCCGCGCGAAGCCCGACAGGATGTACAGCGCGACCGACAGGATCTCCAGCCCGATGAAGACGTTCACCAGGTCATAGGCGTATGCCATCATCATGGAGCCAGCGGTCGAAAAGAGAATGAGGGCGTAGTATTCGCCCTGGTTCAGTCCCTTCTCCTCCAGGTAGCGGTCGGACATCAGCAGCGAGAGCGCCGCGATGATGCACAGCACCATGCTGAACAGCGCCCCGAACCGGTCGCCTACCATGCCGCCGCCGAAGTACGAAGCCTCGGGGCGCACGTCCGACGGCAGGGTCTTGATGCCGAACCCGGCGGCCATCGCCATCACGAAGGCGCCCGCCAGCCCCAGCAGGCTGATCCACACCAGTCTCTGCCGCTGAGCCCGCGTCGATTCGGCGTTCAGGTCCATCAGCAGCACGACCATGCCCAGCACCATGACGATGATGGGCGCGGCCAGCGCAGAGATTCCCTCAAGTGTTTCCTTCACGGTATCCTCGGTCGTTCCGTCTCAAGTTTGCGGCGACACCCGCTTCGCGGCGTCACGCACCGCCCTCAGTCTGTCGCCCGACACCCCGGGCGGAATCGCGCAACCCGGCGCGAGAATCAGCCCACAACGCGCCTGCGCGGCCCACTCTTCCGCGCGCCGCGCCTCGCCCCCAACCTCTTCTACCGGCCGCCGCGCGAGCCGGCGCTCGTTGATGCCGCCCACACGGCAGAGCGTCTCCGGCAGCGCGACCAGCGCCTCCCACGGTCCGCTGACCCCGTCCGCCTGCGTCAGCACCTCGTTCGGCGGCGCCTCGGGTCCGTGGAAGTGGACGATCTGGCACCACCCCCCGGCGTCTCGCGCCGCCTTCAGGATGCCCGCGTCCGCCTCTGACCACTCCGGCTCCGGGAGGACGAGCATCACGCCGGCACAGCCTCCCTCCGCCACCGCGGCCCACGCCCACGCCGCCAGCGCCTTCGCCAATCGCTCCGGATCGTCCTGCGGCCAGCGGCGCAGGGTCTCCCCCACGCCCGGCACCGTCTCGATCCGTGGCACGCCCCCATCGCCAACCAGGCGCCCGATTCGCACCAGGTCGCGGAGTCTCTCCGCTTCCCAGCCGAAGCTCTCAGCCCCGGCGGCGAACAGCGGAAGGCCATTCGCCAGCTTCAGCAGGTCACACGACCCACAGGCCGCATCGAACTCCAGTGTCTGCCGCACGTAGCCCTCGCCCGAAGGCGGAGCCCACGGCAGGCTCCCCCAGAGCGCAACCGGCGTTCCGTCCGGAGACGCCCCCGCAAGAGCCGTCCTCACCCGCCGCTCGGCATCCCCGGAGCGCGGCGCGGGCATCTCTAACGACGCCTCAGAGGCCGGGAACCCGCGGCTGCGGGACATCCGCCGGCGGCCCCGGTGGGGGCGCTACAGGCGCGGGCTCGGCCGACGCGCCCGCGGCGCCATCCGCCGGGCTCACTGCGTCTCCTTCAGGCAACGGGGACACCCCGGGGGGTGGCGGCAGTTCCCCACCGAAAGCGGGCCGGGGGCCGGGGCCAGTCGACGCCGGAATGGGGGGAGTCTCCACCCTTGGTTCGTCAGCCGTCGCCGCCCGCTCCGCACGGGCGCGGCTCAGGCCATCCCGCTGATACGTGACGTAACGCACCGTCTCCTTGCCCGTGGCGTCGCGCAGGATCAGGTCCAGCGAGGAGTCCATGTACCGCGTGAACGACGTCGGGTAGATGCCGAGCCAGAAGATCATCAGCACAAACGGCACGGCAGTCGCGAGTTCGAAGCGCGTCATGTCGCGCAGCGCCCGGTTTTCCGGCTTGTCCACGGTGCCGTAGAAGACCCGCTGGAACATCCACAGCATGTAGATTGCCGACCAGATGACACCCGTGGTCGCGAAGACCACCGCCCAGGGGTACGTCTGGAACGCCCCGAGTAGAATCAGGAACTCCCCCACAAAGCCGTTGGTCAGCGGCAGCGCAATCGACGAGAACGTGACGATCAGGAAGATGCGCGAGAAGAGCGGCATCTGCTCCCAGAGCCCGCCAAAGTCCTTGATTGCGCGGGTGTGCCGCCGCTCGTAGATCATCCCCACCAGCAGGAACAGCGCGCCCGTGCTGATACCGTGGTTGATCATCTGGAGGACCGCCCCGCTCATGCCCTGCGGCGTAAACGCGAACAGCCCCAGCATGACAAACCCGAGGTGCGACACGGACGAGTAGGCCACCAGTCGCTTGACGTCCCTCTGCATCGCCGCGATCAGTGCGCCATAGACGATGCCGATCACCGCCAGGGTGATAATGAAGGGCGCAGACAGCCGCGCCGCCTCCGGGAAGAGCGGAATGGCAAAGCGCAGGAAGCCGTAGGTCCCGAGCTTCAGCAGGACGCCGGCCAGGATGATCGACCCCGCGGTCGGTGCTTCCGTGTGCGCGTCCGGCAGCCAGGTGTGGAACGGGAACATCGGCACCTTGATCGCGAACGCCAGCGAGAACGCTCCGAACATCAGCAGGGAGGTCCGCAGGGGCAGCGGGTTGTCCGCCAGCACGCTCTTGATCGTCAGGTAGTCAAAGGTGCCCTCGGAGGTGCCGAGGATGCCCCGGACGTTCAGGTACAGCGCGATAATCGCCACCAGCATGAGCAGGGAGCCGACCAGCGTGTACAGGAAGAACTTGACCGCCGCGTAGATGCGCCGCTTGCCGCCCCAGATACCGATGAGGAAGTACATCGGGATCAGGACCAGTTCAAAGAAGATGTAGAACAGGATCAGGTCGAGCGCGCAGAACGACCCGATCATCGCCGTCTCCAGGAGCGTCAGGAGGACGTAGTACTCCTTAACCCGGTCCTTGATGGCGTCGAACGAGGCCATGACGGCGAAGATCTGCAGGAACGTCGTCATGACGATCAGCAGCATCGCCGGGCCGTCCACCCCCAGGTGGAACGAGATGCCGAAGTCCGACAGCCACGGGATCTTCTGCTCGAACTGGCGGAACTGGCCCGCGGCCTGCTCCAGGGTCGCCGCGTCCGTGCCCAGGGCGACCGGCGTGTAGCCCAGCAGCGCCAGCGACGCCACGAACGTGAGGATCGCCGTGAAGAGCGCGCCCCACTTGGCGCTGTTCTTCGGCAGCGCGGCGATCAGGATCGCGCCGAGCACCGGCAAGACCAGCAGTATCGTCAGGATGGATTGCATAGCGTTAGGTAGTTACCGGTTTACTGCGCGGACGCCCGGAGGGCAGCGACCAGACAGGCCACGACGACGATCACGACGCCGACCAGGATGGACAGGGCGTAGTTGCGGACATAGCCGCTCTGCCATCCCTTGAGCGAGTTGGCGAATCCGCCGATGCCCGCCGCGATGCCGTTCACGGTGCCGTCGATCACGCGCACGTCCATGAACCGCCACAGCCAGTTCGAAAGGCGCTTACCGCCCCGCACGAACACGTTGATGTAGATGTCATCCACGCCCCACTTGTTGTAGAGCGTCTGGTACAGGCGGTTGCCCGCCTTCTGCGGCTCCGGCAACAGCACCCCGTCCTTGCGCCGCTTGTACAGGTTCCAGGCGACGAGGCTCATCACCACCGCCATCGCGACGGAAGCGAGGACCAGGCCAAGCTCGATGTTATGCGGGATGTTCAGCTCCTTGCCCGCCGCTTCGCGCCAGTTGGTGGTAGAGCCCAGGAAGTGCTCGAACGTGTGGAGCCAGTCGCCGTGGATGCCAATCGCCGCCAGCGCCGCCGGATTCAGGAAGCCGCCGACCACCGACAGGCCTGCCAGCACGATGAGCGGGAAGGTCATGGACGGCGGGGACTCGTGGATGGTCTTGGCGAACTCAGGCGAGTAACGCGCCTCGCCCATGAACGTCTTGCCCATCATGCGCCACATATAGAAGGGCGTCATGCCGGCCACGATCCAGCCCACCAGCCACAGCGACCAGTGCCCCAGGCCGTTGTACTCAGGCCCCAGGAAGGCGTTCAGCAGGATCTCGTCCTTGGAGAAGAAGCCCGCGAGCGGCGGGATACCCGCAATGGCGAGCGTCCCGATGAACATCGTCCGGTAGGTGGTTTTGATCTTGTCCGCCAGCGCCCCCATCTTGCGCATGTCCTGCTCGTGGTGCATCGCGTGGATGACCGAGCCGGAGCCCAGGAAGAGGAGCGCCTTGAAGAACGCGTGCGTGGTGACGTGGAACATCGCCATGCTGAACGCGCCCACGCCCGCCGCCAGGAACATGTAGCCGAGCTGCGAGACCGTGGAGTAGGCCAGCACCTTCTTGATGTCGTTCTGCACCAGCCCGATGGTCGCCGCCAGGAAGCAGGTCACCAGACCGATCACCGCGACCACCGTCATCGTCTCCGGCGATTGGAGGAACAGAACGTGCGAGCGGCAGACCATGAAGACGCCCGCCGTAACCATCGTCGCCGCGTGGATCAGCGCGGAGACCGGGGTCGGGCCCTCCATCGCGTCCGGGAGCCAGACGTACAGCGGGATCTGCGCCGACTTACCCGTCGCGCCGATGAACATCAGCAGCGGCACCAGGCCGGAGGCCGCCGCGAGTCCGGTCCCGAGGTAGTTGATGGGCCAGTCGCCCGCCGCAGCGCGCGACAGCACGCCGTTCTCGCCAAACATCTCGAACGTGCCGAAGTGCTTGAAGATCAGGAACAGCGCGATCAGGAAGGCGAAGTCGCCGACGCGGTTGACGATAAATGCCTTCTTCGAAGCGTCCCCCGCGCTCTTGCGCTCGTAGTAGTAGCCGATCAGCAGGTACGACGCCAGGCCGACCCCTTCCCACCCGACGAACATCACGAGGAAGTTCGACCCCATGATGAGCAGGAGCATGAAGAAGACGAACAGGTTCAGGTAGCCGAAGTAGCGCGCGTACCCATTCTCCTGCGCCATGTACCCGGTGGAGTACAGATGGATCAGTGTCCCGATACCGGTGACCACGAGCAGCATCAGCGCCGTGAGCGGGTCCACGGCCAGCCGGAACGACAGGTCCAGAGCCGGCAGACCGGCCATAGACGGCACGTGCATCCACGTGAAGTACGGCGAGAAGATGCGGGTGACCGCGTGGGCCGCTTCGCCTGCCCCCTCCGCACCCGCGTGACCGCCGCTGGCCGCGACCTGGAAGAACACCAGCACGGAGACGACAAACGAGGCGAGCACCGCGAGCGTCGCGATGGCGCCCACGAGCCGCGTACCTGCCGGGTTGGTCTGCGCCTCGTGGCCGTGGTGGCCGTGGTCGTCATGCCCGCCGTGCGCGTCATGCCCACCGTGCGCGTCATGCCCACCGTGCGCGTGCGCATCGTGCGCATCGTGCGCGCCGGTATCGACGTGGTGCGCCTCCTCGGCGTCCTCCGCGCCTCGTGCGAGGGGGAGTTCCGACGACCCCTCGACCGTGTGGTGCTCTTCCCCATGGCCGTGTCCGTGCGGGTCCGCTCCCACCACCGGCTTCGGGGACTGGGTGATGCCCGCCCCAAGGAACGCGATGATGAGGAATCCCAGCAGCGGAAACAGCGGGATCAGCCACAGCAGCGGATTTACGATTTCGTGAGCCGTCGGCTCCATAATGCTTCTCTGTCGCTCCTACAAACAGGACGAAAGTATGCGCCCGCCCTCATCGCGGCGGCGCGGCGGCCAAAGGGTCCGCCTACCCCTGCATCAGGTTGACTTCATCCACGTTGATGCTCTCGCGGGACCGGAAGATGCTGATGAGAATTCCGAGTCCTACTGCGACCTCGGCGGCGGCAACCGCCATCACGAAGATCGAGATCATCTGCCCGCCGATGTTGCCGAGGTAGCGCCCGAAGGCGATCAGGCACAGGTTCACGGCGTTGAGCATCAGTTCGACGCTCATAAAAATCACGATGGGATTGCGCTTTACCAGCACCCCTACCACGCCCACCGTGAAAAGGATCGTCGCCAGAATGAGGTACCACGCCAGGGGCACCTGGCCGTTCACTGGTATCAGCGGGTGG
This sequence comes from uncultured Armatimonadota bacterium, assembly GCA_937902745.1. Taxonomy (GTDB): domain Bacteria; phylum Armatimonadota; class Armatimonadia; order Armatimonadales; family Armatimonadaceae; genus CALEKU01. The sequence continues at coordinate 17,065 of CALEKU010000105.1, read as the reverse complement.
ACCGCCGTCGCAGCCTGGAGGGCGGCTTCCCCCGCCGGGTTCATGGGTTCCATAGCTTTACGCCTCCCCTCCGGGCACGATCTCGTCGGGCGTGGCCAAACCGGCCTCCGCGGTCCGGGAGCCCGCCAGGCTCTCGCCCGGCATGCGCCGCTTTGCCAGCACCACCGACCCGATCACTGCCACCAGGAGCAGGATACTCGTCGCCTCAAACGGGAAGAGCCAGGGCTGGGTCGGGTCGTACAGGTTGGCGCCGATGCCCCGCACAGTGCCATGCTCGGTTACCGGGATCTTCGAAGCCAGGGTGGGAACCTGCTCGTTCTCTCCCTCCGCGGCGCTTACCCCGTTGCCCACCGGAGAGCCCCCGGCCGAACCGTCGGTATCCGTCTCCGTATCGCGGCCCGCCGCAGAACCAACGCCAGCCGGGGACATCCCCAGCATCGATGCCGCCTGAGGCGCAGCGTTGAAGGTCCTCTTCTGACGCTCGGGTGCCAGTCCGTTCTCATCCAGCACCGGAAGCGTCCGCGTGGAGAACACGGAAAGGCCCAAGACCAGCGCAAAGACCAACCCGCCGACGACTGCGACTGGCTGCTGCCAGCGCAGCACGTCCTTAGACCGGTCCGGCGTGCCCAGGTTCAGGAGCATGATGACGAACAGGAACAGAACCATGATCGCGCCGGCGTACACGATCACCTGCACCACCGCCAGGAAGTAGGCGTTCAGGAGCAGGTACAGCACAGCGACGCAGAACAGGTTCAGCACCAGAAAGAGCGCCGAGCGGACGGGGTTGGGGTACAACACCATCGTCACGGCGGTCGCCAGCGCCCCCAGGCCGAAGGTCAGGAACAGAAGTACCTGCGGCGCGAGGAAGGGCAGAATGGCCAGGCGGATGGATTCCGGGTCGGGAAGCGGCGGCATGTCGTTGTTTTCTGTGTCATCCCGGCGGCAGCTGACGCTGCCGCCCGTTGCTCAGGTCCGGAGGTTCAGTCTACGCGCTCCCGGTTCGGATCGGGAACGAGCAGCATCTGTTTCGTGTACACCAGCGCGGCCCGATTGTCCTCGGCCAGCTCGAACTGGTCCTTCAGCTCAATCGCGCCCGTCGGGCACGACTCCTGGCAGAAGCCGCAGTAGATGCACCGGATCATGTTGATCTCGTAGCGTACGGCGTAGCGCTCGCCGGGCGAGAAGCGCGCCTTGTCGGTGTTCTCGTCCGCCACCACCAGGATGGCGTTTGCCGGGCACGCGCCCGCGCACAGCGAACAGCCGATGCACTTCTCCATCCCGTTGTCGTAGCGGTTCAGGACGTGGCGCCAGCGGGCGCGCACCCCCATCGGACGCCGGTAGTCCGGGTACGAGATGGTCGTCTTCTTCTCCGTCAGCTTCGAGCCGACGGTCCAGAGCCCCACGAACGGGGCCTTGACCTCGGAGGCTATCTGTTTTACGTCTGCCCAGAAATCGGACATGCGGTAGTCCCTTTGACCCTAGATTTCCGACGGCGCGGACGGCGCGGTCGGCGTCGCCACAGGAGCGCGCCGGATCGGCGCGATGGCAGTCTCGGCCGCGGTCGCGCGGCGGGCGCGGTACTGCGCCGCCTTCGCCGCCAGCAGCACGAGCGCCAGCACGCCACCAACCCCGAGCGCCGTCAACTGACCGCTCCACCAGGCGGTGAGGCTCGGTCGGCCGATCGCCGTTCCGGTCGGGTCGATTCGGTGCTGGACCGCCATCGAAATCGCGATCAGCAGCAGATTGACCAGACCAAGCGGCAGAAGCCCCTTCCAGCCGAACTTCATCAGCATATCGTACCGGAGGCGCGGTAGCGAGGCGCGCATCAGGATGAAGAAGCAGATAAGCAGGAACAGCTTGATGCCGAACCAGAACCCGGCGATCAGCGCGTTGATGGTAGTCACCAGGAACGGCGGCAGGATCGTCCACATCGGCTCCGGCAACTGGCTCAAACCGCCCCACGGCGCCAGCCACCCGCCGAAGAACAGCGTGATCGCGATGGCGGAGACGATGAGCATGTTGGCGTACTCTCCCATGAAGAACATGGCGAACTTCATGGACGAGTACTCGGTGTGGAAGCCGGCGACAAGCTCCGTCTCTGCCTCCGGCAGGTCGAACGGCGCACGGTTCGTTTCGGCAACCATCGAGATCAGGTAGGTGATGGCGGCGATCAGGCCAAACGGGAACAGACGCAGGAAGGTCCAGTCCCAGAAGCCGGAGGTCGGCGCGTGCTTGTAGACGCTGTAGCCGCTCTCGGCGCTGCCACGCACCAGGTTCTTCGCCTCAATCACGCCCTGGCCGTTGTACAGAACGTCCCCGACCTTGAGGTATACCTCGCGGCCCGCCTCATCGAACGGGTAGCCCTGCACCATCGCCTGCGTGCCGAGCGTTCCCAGCATCAGCAGCACGGCGATGATCGACAGGCCCATCCCGAGTTCGTAGGAGATGACCTGGGACGACGCCCGGAGGCCGCCGAGCAGCGAGTACTTGTTGTTCGACGACCAGCCGGCCAGGATGACGCCGTAGACCTCGATGGAGGCCACCGCCAGCAGGAACAGAATGCCGATGTTCAGACCCGGCGCGACCGCGCCCCAGTCCGGCGAGCCGTTCCAGGGGAGCACCGTCACCGAGTACAGCACCGGCGCCAGCGCCACCGCCGGAGCCATGATGTAGAGCGTCTTGTCAACGTTGGTCGGGATGATGTCTTCCTTGAAGAAGAGCTTGATCCCGTCCGCGATCGGCTGCGCAAGGCCCTGCCACCCCACCCGGTTCGGGCCGAGGCGCCCCTGCCACCAGGAGAGGAGGCGGCGCTCCAGCCAGATCAGGCCGGGCACGATCGTCAGAACGAAGCCAATCCCGATGGCGAGGCGCAGCACGGAGCGCACCACATGCGCCCACCACAGGAGCGCGGGGTCGCCCGGGTTGGCCACCGAGTAGACGAAGAGTTGCTTCCAGATTTCGCTGTCGAGGAATTCCATTCGGTACCTACGCCGCCACCAGGGCTTCCGCCTTCGGGATCGTCCGCGAATACTCGCGGTACACGTCGCGGGCAGAGAAGTAGGGCGCCGGGGCGCCAAGGCGGCCCATCAGGTCTGCCAGAATGCGCCAGTCCGGCCGGCTGTCGCCGCGCGGGTTCAGCGCCTGGCGGATCTTCTGCTCACGCCCTTCGATGTTGACCAGCGTGCCGTCACGCTCGGCGAACGAGGCGGCGGGCAGCACCACGTCCGCGGCCTTCGCCGTCTCCGTCAGGAACAGTTCCTGGACCACCACGAACTCGGCCGCCTCCAGCGCCCGCTTCGCCAGGTCCGCATTCACGTAGTCGGCGGCGGGGTTCGCGCCCATGATGTACAGCATCCGCACGGCGCCGCCCACGCAGGCACCGAAGATGTTGCCCATCGCCCGGCCCGGCGCGGTCGGCAGCGAGACGCCCCATGCCTTCTCGACCTGCGCCCGGCCTTCGTCGAAGGTCTTCATCCCCGGCAGCAGGTCCGGCGACGCTCCGGCGCGCGGCGCTCCCCAGGAGTTGCAGTCCGGCAGGAGCAGATTAAACTTCGCCCCGGTGGCCTCGCACAGCGCCTGGGCGCGTTCAATCTCCGCGGGCTCCAGGGTATGCGGCACCAGCAGCACCGCGCCCGCCCCGCCCTTCGTCAGCGCCTCCGCCACCGCGGCGTCGGCCACGGACTCGGCGCGCACCCAGTTTGCGTTGTTCTTGCGGACCGCCTTGTAAACGCGCAGGTATACGATGGGCTGGTCGATGTCCAGCCGCATCCCGACCGACACAATGGTCTGGAACGTCTCGATCTGCGCGATGCTCGTCTGCATCGGCACGAACGGGTACGGCCGCATCTGGTGGTCGATATTGTTCGTACCGATCAGGCCACGCATCAGCTTTCCGAGGAGGTAGTTCTCCTCGACCGTGCAGACCGTGGAGCCGATGGCGGCGATGCTGTCCGGCCCGCTCTCGGCCTTGAACCCAGTGATGCGGTCCGCGATCAGGCGCAGCGCCTCGTCCCACGACGCCGGCCGGAACTCACCGTCCACCTTGATGAGCGGCGTGGTCAGGCGGTTCGCGTCGTTTACGTAGTACTGGCCGAACTTGCCCCGGTCGCAGGTCCACTCCTCGTTGATCGCTTCGTTCGTGCGCCCGTTGATGCGCACCAGATCGCCCAGGCGCGTCTGCACCGCGATGTTACAGCCGTTGCCGCACGCTGCGCAGACCGAGTCCGTGTTCTTGATCTCCCACGGGCGCCCCGCGAAGCGGTAGGTGCGGCTCGTCAGCGCGCCGACCGGGCAGATCTCGATCGTGTTACCCGAGAAGTTCGACGAGAAGTCGTGCCCGAAGAACGTCCCAATCTCCGCGCTGGACCCGCGGTTGATGATCGCGAGCTGGCCGTCACCGGAGATCTCCTCGCAGAAGCGAGTACAGCGCATGCACTGGATGCAGCGCTCGCGGTCCAGTACCACATAGTCGGACAGTGGCATCGCCTTCGGGAAGTGCCGCTTCTCCTCCAGATAACGCGAGGTCGGCGGCCCGTAGGCGATGGTCATGTTCTGGAGCGGGCACTCGCCGCCACGGTCGCAGATCGGGCAGTCCAGCGGGTGGTTCGCCAGCAGGAACTCCAGCATCCCGTTCTGGGCCTTCTTCACCTCCGGCGTGGCGGTCTTGATCGCCATGCCGTCCGTGACTGGCACCGTGCAGCACGTCAGGATGCGGCTGGCGCGGGAGCCGAACATATCCAGCTCGATGTTCACCAGGCACATCCGGCACGCCCCGACGCTGGTGAGGCGCGGGTGGTAGCAGAAGTAGGGCACATCCGCGCCCGCCCGGAAGCACGCCTCGATCGCGAGCGTCCCCTCCGGCACCTCCACTTCCACGCCATCCACGGTGACCTTGAGCATCTTGGCCCCGGCCGCCTCCGCCGCCTCGTGCTGGCTCTCGACCGTCTTCGCGTCCTGCTTTTCCAGCGGCGCGCGGTCACGCTCGGCACGCGGGGCGTCGCTGGCGCTCTCGCCCTTCGTCACCTGCTTCGCCTGGCCCTGAGTCGCCGAGGCGCTGCCTTCGGCGATCTTCTGCTGAGCCGCCTGCTGCTCCTCGCTCGCCTGCGGCGCCTTAGCGGGATCCTGGACGTTGGTCTGCGCGCCCCGAAGCTCCGTCTTATCCTGAGCGGCCGCTTGCTGCTGCTGCTGCTGGGCGTCCTGGTTTTTATCTTTTCTTGCCACGGTTCGTTTGATTCCGTCCCAATGCTGCGTTTCCGGCGCCGCCGCCCGCCTACACCGCCACCAGATCGCGGCCGGTCTTGATGTAGCTCATGTACTCGTCGCGGAACAGGTTGATGCTGGTTCGCACGGGGAACACAACCGAGTCCCCAAGCGCGCAGAACGACTTACCCCAGATGTTGTCGCAGATATCCAGCGCCAGGTCCAGATCCTGCTCGCGCCCTGCGCCGTCCACCAGCCTCTGGTAGATCTTGGCCAGCCAGTCGATGCCCTCACGGCAGGGCGTACACTTACCGCAGGACTCGTGGTGATAGAAGTCCACCAGGCGCTTCGTCACCGGCACAATCGGCGTGGTTTCGTCGAAGACGATCAGCCCACCGGACCCCAGCCCCAGGGTCCCCGTGGCCGCCGGAACCCCTTCATAGTCGAAGGGGTAGTCCAGGGGCGTCGGAGGGGCAAACCCCATCGAGGAGCCACCCGGGATGTAGGTCTTGAGCTTATGGCCGTCGCGGACACCACCCGCGACCTCCAGCAGGTCGCTGAAGGGGCACCCCAGCGCCAGTTCGTACACGCCGGGCTTGTTGACATGCCCGCTGATGGAGTACAGCTTCGTGCCGCGGGAGCGCGGCGAGCCGTAACCGACCTTGGCGTACTCCGCGCCGCCGATTTCGATGATCGGAACCGCCGCCGCGATCGTCTCGACGTTGTTGACGACGGTGGGCCGCTGCCAGACGCCGGAGACCATGGGCAGGGGCGCGCTGGGCGCCTTGAGCCGGGGCATCCCGCGCTCTCCCATCAGGGAGGACATCAGCGCCGACTCTTCTCCGCACTCGTAGGCGCCGGCCCCCAGGTGCGTGTAAATGTCGAAGTCCAGGCCGCTCCCGAGAACGTTCTTGCCGAGGTAACCGGCCTTGTACGCCTCGTTGATCGCGCGCTGCACCGATTGCCACGGCTCGACGTACTCACCGCGGATATAGATGTAGCACTTCGACGCCCGGATGGCGTGCATCGCGATCAGGCAGCCCTCGATCAGCAGGTGCGGGATACCGTTCAGGATATCCCGGTCCTTCGCCGTGCCGGGCTCGCCCTCGTCCGCATTGATGACCAGGTAGTGCTCCACGTCCCGGTTCTTGGGCACCGCGCTCCACTTGATGTGGGTGGGGAAGCCCGCGCCGCCGCGCCCGCGCAGTCCGGAGGTCCGAACCTCGGTGATGACGTCTTCGGGCGTCATCCCCAGAGCCTTCTTGAAGCGGCTGTAGCCGTCGTGCTTCACCCACACGTCCAGCGTATGGATGCCCGGAACCTGACGATGTTTATAGAGTAACTGCGGATGCTCTTGCATGACTTCCGAATCGTACTTTCCTGACGAACAACCACCACGCAAAAACGCTACACAACCGCCCCTTGCGGCGGCGTGATAAGAGCGTGGTAGCGAACGTAGCCTTCCGGCACCGGCTCCCCCGAATAAGTCCGCATGGTATAGCCAAGCGGTTTCAGCACTTCGTCAAAGCAGGCGATCATCCTCTCGCCGTGCCAGTGCACCTCGCACAGGATCACCGGCTTTGCCGCAGCCAGCGTCTCCCGCATCCCGCGCAGGGCATCGATCTCCGCCCCCTCGACGTCCATCATCACGACATCCGGAAGCGGCGCGCCCGTCTCCCTGACATAGGCGTCCACACTGGTCACCCGGACCTCGAACGTCGCCTCGCCTTCGTCTGCGCCATCGCGCGCCACCCGGTTTCCGGCGCTGAACTCGGTGTCCACGAACTTCGCCGTTCCCTCGCGCTCTCCGGCGGCGACTTGCACCACCGTCACGTTCGTGAACGCATTGCGCGCGGCGTTCGCCCGGACCGCCTCCGCGAGCCGTGGCGTCGGTTCAAACGCGAAGACTTTCCCCTGCTCCCCAACCAACTTTGCCCCGAGGATCGTGTAGAACCCGACGTTCGCGCCGAGGTCGTAAAACACCATGCCCGGACGCAAGACTCGGGCGAGGAGGTCCTGCTCCTCCGGTTCGCTCGTCCCCAGGATATAACCGGCGTACCCGTACGTGGCGTCGAACTTGAGTCCCTGCCCGACGCCCGACTGAATCACACCCTCGCCGCTCGCCAGATTCGACGCAAACTTGCGAATCACAGGCGCGAGTATCGGCACCGTAAACTGAAGGCGCCCCACGGCGCGTACGAAACGGTTGGGAAGAAGACCGATGAGCTTGCGAAGTACCTTACGCACGGCCATCCTCCTACCGGTTTCGTCCGAACGTTCGCGCCTCCGGGAGTTTACCCTGTGGGGTATCGAAAGCGGGTCGTTCGCCGGCCCTCAGTTTATCTATCAGGGCGTCTATCTGCGCCTCGGTTTTGATATCCTCGTAGTATTTGCCGCCGACCTGGATGGCAACCGGATTGCAGCAGGCGCCCAGACACTCGGCGCGGTTCAGCGTGAACATCCCGTCCGGCGTGGTTTCGCCCGCGCTGATGCCCAGCTTCTTCTCGCAGTAGTGGATCAGGTCGTCCGCCCCAAACACCTGGCAGGAGACGTTGTGGCAGATCTCGATATGATGCTTGCCGACCGGCTTCTTGTTATACATGGTGTAGAAGGTCGCGACCCCCTCCACCTCGGCGCGGGGCAGGCCCAGGTAATCGGCCACCTCCGCCTGCGCCTCCTCGGGAAGCCAGCCGCCATAGACCTCCTGCGCCACCCAGAGCGCGGGCAGCAGCGCGGCCTTCCGGTTCGGATAGCGCGCCACCAGTTCGTCGATGCGCGCTTTGGTTGCGTCGTCAAACCTGGACACTGTCACCGGTCGATGTCCCCCAGAACGATGTCAATGGAGCCGATGACGGCCACGGTGTCAGCCACCATGCGCCCCTCTACCATGCGCGGCAGCGCCTGGAGGTTGTACAGGGACGGCCCCTTGATGCGGGCGCGGTACGGCTTGTTCGAGCCGTCGCTGACCACGTAGTACGCCTTCTCGCCGCGCGGCCCCTCCACCGCCCCGATGGCATCGCCCACCGGCGGGTGGAAGCCCTCGGTGAACAGCTTGAAGTGGTGGATCAGGGCCTCCATAGAGGTGTCCAGCTCTTCGCGCGGTGGCGGCGTGATCTTACGGTCGGCCGAGCGTACCGGCGCCTTTGGCCCCATCGCGGTAATCTTGTCCCACGCCTGCTGGCAGATGCGAAGCGACTGGCGGAACTCCTCCATGCGAACCCGGTAGCGGTCGTACACATCGCAATGCTGCCCCACGGCAACATCGAAGTCGAACTCTTCGTAGGAAGAGTACGGCTGCGCCTTGCGCAGGTCCAGGTTCACGCCGCAGGCGCGCAGGCTCGGCCCGGTCATCCCGAACGCGATGGCGTCCTCCACGGAGATTACGCCGACGCCGCGGGTACGCTCAATCCAGATCGGATTGTTCGTCAGCAGCGTCTCGTACATCTCGATGCGCGCGGGGAAGTACTCGATGAACTCCTTCACGCGCGCCATCCAGCCCATCGGCGCGTCGCCGCGCAGACCGCCCGGGCAGATCCAGGAGGTCTTGGTGCGCACACCGGACAGGTGCTCCTTGATCTCCAGGACGCGGTCGCGGTCCTGCCAGCAGTAGAAGAAGACCGACATCGCGCCGATGTCCAACGCGTGCGTACCCAGCCACAGAAGGTGCGAGGCGATGCGCTCCAGCTCATTGAGCAGGACGCGCATGTACTGGCCCTTCTTCGGAATCTCCACCTGCATCAGCTTCTCGACTGCCAGGCAGTAGGCGAGGTTGTTGCAGAGGTTGGAGAGGTAGTCCTCGCGGTCCGTGAGAACCAGCGCCTTATAGTAGGACAGGTTCTCCATCGTCTTCTCGATACCGGTGTGCAGATAGCCGATGTGGGGCGTGCAGCGAACGACGGTCTCGCCGTTCAGCTCCAGCACCAGGCGCAGAACGCCGTGCGTGGACGGGTGCTGCGGCCCCAGGTTGATGGTCATCGTCTCCTGCTCGGTCTCGGGGTCGAGGATCCGCTCCAGTTCGATGCCACCCGGGATCTCCCGGGTACGCGTCAGCCCGGAGGGCGAGGAGGTAGTGGCCAGTTGGGTTACAGACATGGCTTGTGTATCGTTTCTTGTTGCCGCCCGCACCGCAGGGGTGCCCGGGCGGACGGCGCCCGGCGCTACGCCGGCGGCGTGCTCGTCTTGTCGCGGACGTTATGCGAGAACTCGACCTCTTCGCCCCCGAGGGGATAGTCCTTGCGCAGGGGATGCCCCGTCCAGTCGTCGGGCATCATGATGCGGCGCAGGTCCCGGTGGCCGTTGAACGAGATGCCGAACAGGTCGTAGATCTCCCGCTCCGGCCACTCGGCGCCTTCCCAGACGCCGGAGGCGGTGTCGATGGTCGGGTCGTCCTCATCCACCTGCGCCTTGATCACAATCCGCTGGTTGAGCGGGATGGAGTACAGCGAGTACACCACCTCGAACCGCGGCTCCTTCTCGAAACCGAGCAGGTCCAGGCCCAGGATGTCGGAGATCAGGTTGTACTGACACTCCGGGTGATCGCGCATCACGGTCAGGATGTCAACGATGCGCCCCTTGTGACAGATCAGAAAGTCCTGCCCCCGGAAGCGCTTGGCGACCACGATCTCGTCGCCGAGCCCCGCCTCGACCAGCGCGCGGAACTCCGCGGAGGCGTCGGGCGTCAGGTTAGACTCGTCGGCGCGGGCCACATCCGCCTTGAACTGCCGGTCCCGGATTGCCAGGTCGGAGCCCGAAAGGCCGAGTCGTACGTCTGTGTCTACCATGGATTCCCGTTCGTGCTCGTCAGTACCGGTCGGAGAAGACGGCGTTATCGACCTTCTTCTGGAGCTGCATGATGGCGTAGATCAGGGCGTCCGGCGACGGCGGACAACCCGGGACGTAGAGGTCCACGGGGACGATCTGGTCCACACCCTGCACGACTGCATAGTTGTTGAACACGCCGCCGTTGCTTGCGCAGTCACCCATCGCAATCACCCACTTGGGGTCAGGCATCTGGTCGTAGACCTGGCGCAGCACCGGGGCCATCTTCTTGCAGACCCGGCCCGACACGATCATGACATCCGCCTGCCGCGGCGAGGCGCGGAACGCCTCGGAGCCGAAGCGGGACAGGTCGAAGCGGCTGTCGGTGGACGCCATCATCTCGATGGCGCAGCAGGCCAGGCCGAAGGTCGCGGGCCACAGCGAGTTACGCCGCGCCCAGTTAACGAGTTTGTTCAACGAGGCGGTGAGAAACCCGGCCTCCGTCTCTAATCCCATTCAAACGCTCCTCGCCGCCAGACGTAGACGTAGCCGACGAACAGGATCCCGATGAACACCGCCATCTCCGCGAGGTTGAACAGCATCATGCTGCCGCTGCTCTTATAGATGACCGCCCAGGGGTACAGGAAGACGGTCTCGATGTCGAAGACGATGAACAGCATCGCGATCAGATAAAACTTGATCGGGAACCGCTCGCGGGCGGAGCCGATGGGGGTAACCCCGCACTCGTAAGGCGCCAGCTTCTGCGGCGTGGGGCGCCGGGGGCCGAGCACCCAGGAGAGGACGACCAGCACCGCCGCGAGGCCGATGGCGACCACTCCCATGACCAGAACGGGGATGTACGAGTTAAGCAGTGAAACTGGAACTGGTTGACTCTCCATGATTCCTCGCAGCGGAAGGAGGCGCCAGGGCGTGCCAGCGCGCCCGGCGATCGTCCCCGCGCAACTTTGAGAAGTTTATCACAATCGCCGAAACGAAGTCAATCAAGCACGGCCGGTTGTTTTTACGGGTCCGTCCTTCAGACTAACTCCCCCTTGAAGCCCCACAGGTGACCGGAGCATGCGCGCACCTGCACGGTCGTCCCCGTCAGGTCGCGGCCCGCCGGGAAGTGGACGGTCTTGCCGCCGCGCGTCATCCCCTGCCACATGTCCGGGTCCTTAGGAGACTTACCCTCGACGAGCACTTCGAACACCCGCCCCTCGGCGGCCTGCTCCTGATTAATCGCCACGCTGATGCCGTTCTGGAGCGCGATCAGGGCGTCGAGCCGGCGCGTCTTCTCCTTCTGCGGCACCTGGTCGGGCAGGCGCGCGGCCTGGGTGGGCTCTCGCGGGGAGTAAGCGAACATGAACGCGGCGTCGAAGCGGATCTCCTCCACGAACGCCAGCGTGTTGTGGAACTGCTCCTCGGTCTCGCCGGGGAAACCGAGCATCAAATCGGTCGTGATGACCACGCCTGGCATGGCCGCGCGCAACTTGCGCACGATCTCGCGGTACTGGTCCAGAGTGTACCCGCGGTGCATACGCTTAAGCAGCGTATCGTCCCCTACCTGGACGGGCAGGTGGACCTGCTCGCAGACGTGCGGCAACGAGGCCATCGCCTCGATCACATCATCCGTGAAGTCCTTCGGGTACGGCGACGTAAAGCGGATGCGCTCGATGCCTGGCACGGCGTCCACACGCCGCAGCAGTTCGGCGAAGGAGCAGGTCGCCTCCAGCCCCTTCAGACCGTAGGAGTTAACGGTCTGGCCGAGCAGCGTCACCTCCTTCGTGCCGTGCGCCGCCAGATGCTCCACCTCCGCCACGATGTCGGAGGCGGGGCGCGAGCGCTCCTTGCCGCGTGTCAGTGGCACGATGCAGAAGGCGCAGAACTTGTCGCAGCCGTACATGATTGACACGAACGACTTCAGCTTGCCCAGCGTCACCCGCTTGCGCTCGGGCAGGTAAAGCTGCGACTCCACCTTCTTACGGGGAAGCTGAAGCTGAATCAGGACGTCGTCGGGACGGTTCGGCTGCGCCGCGCCGGACTCCAGCAGAGAGCGCCGGGTGCGGACAAGCTCCGGGATGCGCTCCAGCTGCGCGGTTCCGGCGACCAGGTCGATGTGCGGCGCACGCTTCGCGATCTCCGCGCCGGCGCGCTGCGCCATACAGCCGGTGACGCCGATGGTCATGCCGGGTTTGGCGCGCTTGAGTTCAGCCAGCTCCCCCAGTTTGCTAAAGACCTTGTCCTCGGGCTTCTGGCGGACGGAGCAGGTGTTGAGCATGATGACATCCGCCTGAGCCGGATCATCGGTCTCCTCCAGCCCATCGGCTTCGAGGAGGTTCTTGATCTGGTCGGAGTCGTCCACGTTCATCTGGCAGCCCCACGTGATGACGTGGAACCGCTTCTTCTTCGCCCCGTTCGTGTCTTCGGACATAGCGCCCTATTATACGCCCCGGTCTGTGCGCGGGCAAATCGGCGCGGGGGAGGTCAGTAGGTCACGCGCTCGATGCCCGCCCACGGGAAGAAGGTACGCCCGCTCGCCGCGTCGATGGTCAGGCCGAGTTCCGAAACCGTCAGCACAATGCCCACGTAGCTGGTCTGCGCCGCGCCGCGCATAATGGTGGTATAGATGATGACCTTGGTCCCCGGCTCCAGCCCCTCGATGAGTGCCATGTCCCTTCCCCTCCCCTGAACCCCTTCGCCTGTATGTAGTGCTCCGAAGATGGTAGCACAATTGTCCTTCGCCCGAAAAGACCCTGGTTTCCTGCTCTGAGCTTTCCTCCTCGGATTCCCGAAAATGGTGGGTGGACGGGCGACGGATTCAGGAGCACTTAATGTCGGTCGCGAACCTATACAAGATGGTTTCCCAGGAGACGGAACGGTTCCGCCACGCCCTGAAAGCGGGCGAGTTCGTTCTGCGGTACCTCCCGCAGGTAACGGTGAGCCGTAGCCCGGAGGCGGGCGCACGGGATCCGCTGGTCGCCACGGTGACGGGCGTTGAGGCGCTTGTCCGGTGGAAGCACCCCGAGCGGGGCATGCTGCCCCCGGCGACCTTCCTCGGGCTTGCGGAAGAGACGGGACTCATCCGGCCGCTGGGCGATTGGATTCTGCGTACCGCCTGCGCGGACGCCGCGCGCTGGCACGCACAGAGGCTGCCGCTGACCCTCTCCGTCAACGTTTCGGCTGAGCAGATCGACGCCGCGCTGCCAGAGCTCGTGGCGCAGGCGTTGGCGGAAACGGGCATTGACGCCGCTCGCCTCACCCTGGAGCTTACCTCCCGCCGCCTCTTCGCAGACGACGCCGATGCCGAAGTCTCGCGGCTCCTGCACGCCCTGACGGACCAGGGGGTGTCGCTCTCCGCGGACGACTTCGGAACCGGCTACAACTCCTTGCAATACCTGGCCCGCTTCCCGCTGGCGTCGGTCAAGATCGACCGGAGCATGGTGGCGGCGCTCACGGACGAGGAGTCCTGCGCCGCGGCCAGCGCGGTCGGCGCTATCCTGGACCTGGCGCGCTCGTGTGGCATCGTGGCCGTGGCTGAGGGCGTGGAGACGCGGGACCAGCGCGACCTGCTGTTTGTCCAGGGCTGCACCCGGATGCAGGGCTACCTGTTCTCCGCCCCGGTGGATGCCGGCGCCGTTCCCGGCCTCCTGGGCGGATAGCGCCCCGCGCGCCGGCGGCGGGGCGTCAACCCGTGGGAAGAGCGGTATCATAGAGCGATGCCCAGCGGGAAGGTTCACGACACCATCACGATAGTTGCCACCGCCGTGACCGCCCCCGTGTGGTGGCTGCTCGCACCGCCGGAGTGGAACGGTGCCGGCATGATCGGCACGTTCTCCGGTGCGACCCTGTTCTCCGGTCTGCTGCTCTCGCCGGACCTGGACCTTGACTCCTCGATCTACCGGCGCTGGGGACCGCTGCGGGTCCTCTGGTGGCCCTACCAGAAGGCGCTGCCCCACCGGTCGTTCCTGTCGCACTCGCTGGTGGTTGCCCCCGTTCTTCGCATCGCCTACTTCCTTCTGGTCACGTACCTGCTCATGCGCGCCGGGACATGGGTGGTAAACCAGTTCGTGGAGTTCGACCGCAACGCCCTGACAGAGCGGTACGCCGATGCCCTGCTGGGCCTGTGGGCGACCCAGCCACGCTATGTGGTAGTGGCCGGTCTGGGGCTGCTGTATGGCACCGCGCTGCACGTGGGGGCGGACGTGGTCGTGAGCAGTTGGAAGCGCAAACGCTCCCGGCGGCGCCGCCGGTAGCCGGAAGGACCCGCCGTGGCCCGGTTCGCCCACCCGCTGACGCTCGCCGCCCGCTTCCCCGCGCTCCAGTCGCCGGACTACCGGCGCCTGCTCCTCGGTCAGATCATTTCGGCCGCTGGGTCGCAGATGCAGTTTGCGGCGCTGAACTGGCAGATCTACGAACTGACGGGCGACCCGGCGGCCCTCGGGGCGATTGGCCTGGTGCGCGTGGTGCCCATCCTGCTGTTTTCGCTCGTGGGCGGGGCGATGGCGGACACGCACGACCGACGCCGGCTGATGCTCACTACCCAGAGCACCCTGGCTCTGGTGGCGATAACCCTCGGCGTTCTTGCGCTTACCGGGCACACTTCGGTCGCCGCGATTTACCTGCTGACAGCCCTGGGGGCGGCCGCCACCGCGTTCGACAGCCCGTCGCGTCAGGCGCTCGTGCCGTCTCTGGTGCCGCGGGAACACCTTCCCAACGCCTTCGCGCTCAACTCCACCGGCTTTCAGGTGGCGACCATTGCCGGGCCGGTACTGGCGGGCCTCACGCTCCGGTATCTGGGCGCGGGCTGGGCGTACGTGCTGAACGCGGGCTCCTTTGTCGCGGTAATCGCGGCCCTGCTCCTGATGTCACCCAAGCCACCCGCGCCCGCGGCGGAGGGTGGGAAGGCGTCCGGCAGTCGCGCGGCGGGCCTTTCGTGGGCATCGCTGAAGGAGGGGATGCGCTTCGTGTTCGGGACGCCTATCCTGGTCGCGACGATGGCGCTCGACTTCTTTGCGACGTTCTTCTCGTCTGCAACGGCCCTGCTACCCATCTTCGCAAAGGACATCCTGCATGTCGGCCCGGAGGGCTACGGCCTGCTGGGGGCCTTCCCGGCGGCGGGTTCGCTGCTGACCGGGGTAATTCTCTCGCTCCTGCCGCCCGTGCGCCGCACGGGGTTGGTGATCGTCTGGTCGGCCTGCGTTTACGGCCTGGCAACGATCGGGTTCGGCTTCTCCCGGGTGTTCTGGCTCTCGGCCCTGTTCCTGGCAATGACCGGGGCTTCGGACACGGTCAGCGCCATCCTGCGGCAGACGATCCGGCAGACGGTAACCCCCGATCACCTGCGGGGCCGGATGGTTTCGGTCAACATGATGTTCTTCATGGGAGGGCCGCAACTTGGCGAACTGGAGGCGGGGCTGGTGGCGCGGTGGCTGGGGCCGGTGGTTTCCGTAGTGTCCGGAGGGGTCGCATGCCTGGGCGCGATCGCGCTGGTAGTCAGCCGCGTCCCGTGGCTTCTCCGCTACCGCCTCGAAGACGCCCAGGTGCCGGAAACGAAGCGGTAACCGAGGGGCGGGCCTTTATCGCACCGCGTCGTGGACACTCCCGAGGCCAATCAGCACGAACGCGCCGCCGCAGAGGACCGCGGGCAGCATGCCGCCGAACAGGAGCAGTCCAACGAAGGTGCCGGTGCCGAACGTGAGCAGGGTCGCCTCTCGCTCGAAAAGGGCGATGCGCTCCGCGGACGGCGCTCCCCGCCCCGTGCGCTCGATGGCGCGCCGCACAGCCACGCTAATGCCAGCGCGCAGGAGGAACGCGGCGACCAGGGCGAGCCCGGCAGCCACTGCCAGGGCAACCTCGGGAGCGATGCCCGCGCGCGCGGCTACCTCCGCCCAGAGGGGCGGAGGCATCGTCTGCTGGTCCAGCGACACCACGGGTCCGCTTTGGGTGTTCTCCGTGACGATTCCCGTCATCGTTCCCATGAGCCGTAGCTGCCCGGCGACGGTGAAAGTGAGCGTGTTCATCCTAGCCCCTTTCTTTTGCACGTTCCGTGCCGGCATCCTCCTTTCTTCGTATCTAAGCTGCCCCTATCTCCTTTCTCTACGATGGGTTTTGCACCGTTCGCACCGCATCAAAACCCTTCGATCAGGACCGCGTCGAAGCGCGCAGCCTTCTGGAGCAGTCCCTTCAAGCGCCCGTACTCGGGGGAGTTGTACCAGCGGCGCGCATGTTCGGCGCTCGGAAACTCCAGGATCACCGGGAAGACCGGATGCCAGTCCCCCTCCAGCACGGTACACCCGCCCCCGGCCGCCACGTAACACCCGTCGAAGCGCTCCACGGTGGACAGCACCGCGCGGCGGTACTGCGCCATCTTCTCCGCATCCAGAATCTCCCGCACGTCGAATAAGCAATAGGCTGACATGGAATACACTCCCTTTCTCCTGCCGGCGCGCACCGGGTGCGCGCCCTGATAACGCCAGCCTATCGGGGAGGTGTATGCCAAAGCGTAAACAAAATCGTGAACAGCAGAAAATCGGGGAAAGCGGACAGGCCAAGGGGCGAACAGGAAGCGGCCGGGGAGCGCTGGCGCTACGCCAGGGGGAGCACTTCCGGTTCGATAAACCGCTCGCGGGATTCGGGGTTCTTCCACACAGGGTAGCCGTAGTAGCGCAGGAGGAGGCCGATGCCCTCCGCGAACAGATCGGGGTTCGCCTGCGCAAAGGCGTCGAAGGTCGGCGACGGGTCCGCTGCCAGTCGCGCCGCCACAATCCGGGCGAAGGCGACGGTGACGCACTCGTTGTAGCCTGTGAAGTTGCCCTGAGCGGCGTTGTACTTCCGGATGCCGTCACAGATCCGGGGCAGAGCCTGCTCCAGCGACCGGTCGCGCAGGTACAGGTAGGCCATGCGCAGGTGTGCGGCGTGCGTCCACTCGGGGCGCGGGAGCGTGGTATCCTCGAAAGCCGCGAGGAACTCGGCGTCGGTCCTGCTGGTTTCGCTCATAACGTGGTATCGCCTGTGCCCCCGCCGCTGTAAAGCCGCTCCTCCAAGAAAGTCACGCAGGAAAGTCACGGCCTCCGCGCGGGTTTCCAACAGCGCCGCACCCGCTCGACCG